>NZ_JBEYUV010000005.1:8873-67375 GCF_040643685.1 Nocardioides sp. NPDC047086 | reverse complement strand
AACTCGGTCGGCGGGTGACTGCTCACCGAGGTAACTCGGTGAGCGGTCGCCTCCTTCGTGGAACTCCACGAAGGAAGTGCGCCCTCGCCGAGTTACCTCGGTCGGCATCCAGCCCGCTCGCCGAGTTACCTCGGTCGGCATCCAGCCCGCTCGCCGAGTTACCTCGGTCGGCATCCAGCACGCTCGCCGAGTTACCTCGGTCGGCATCCAGCCTGCTCGCCGAGTCACCTCGGTCGGCATTCAGCCCGCGACGACCGTCCCGGTGGTCGCCTGCAGGTCCGCGTACGCCTTGGCGAGCTGCTGGGTCACCGGCCCGCGCTCGATCGGGCGGCCGTCGAGCGAGACGACCGGGGTGATGCCACCCATGGTGCCGGTGACGAAGGCCTCGTCGGCCGTGTGGGCGTCGGTGAGCGAGAAGTCACCGACGTCCACCGGCAGGCCTAGGTCGGCGGCGAGGTCGAGGACGGTGGCGCGGGTGATCCCCTCGGGGCACGCGCGGGTCGTCGAGGTGCGCAGCACCCCGTCGCGTACGTGGAAGAAGTGGGTGGCGTTGGTCTCGGCGACGAAGCCCGCATCGTCGAGCATCAGCGCGTCGTCGGCGCCGGCGTTGTTGGCCTCGACCTTGGCCAGGATCGAGGGGATCAGGTTGTTGTGGTGGATCTTCGGGTCGAGCATGTCGGCGCGCGGGCGACGCTGGGCCGCGGTGATCAGCGTGATCCCGGAGTCGTCGTAGACCGGCGACTTGAACTCGGCCAGCACGATCAGCGTCGGACCCGACTGGTTGAGCCGCGGGTCCATGCCGGAGGTGACCTTCACGCCGCGCGAGAGCGTGAGCCGGATGTGGACGTCGTCGCGCATCTCGTTCGCGGCCACGCACTCGCGGATCGCCTGGGTCATGAACTCGTCGGACGGGATGTCGGAGAAGGCCAGGGCCCGCGCCGAGCGCCGCAGCCGAAGGAGGTGTTCGGAGAGCTTGAAGATGCGTCCCTGGGTGAGCCGCAGGCCCTCCCAGACCCCGTCGCCACCCTGAGTGAGCGAGTCGAACGGTGAGATCCGCGCCTCCAGGCGGTGCGTCAGCTCGCCGTTGATCCAGACCTGGAGGTCGTCGTTGCGGGGGTCGTACGTCTGCAGCATCAGTCACCAATCTCGACTCGAGGAGCCATGACATAGGGGGCGAGACGATCGTAGTAGGGCAGGCAGCGCTCCAGCAGCGGCGCCAGGCGCGCGGGCAGCGGGTCGCCGGCGCCGGGGGAGGAGGCGGCGAACCCGGTCGAGGCCCACACGCCGGAGTACCAGTGCGGGGCCCACACCCCGTCGGAGTCGCGCCGGCCCGCCGGCCACGACAGCATCGCCTCGTCGAAGCCGATCCCCAGGGCTTCGCACAGCGCCGTCAGGGAAGCCCGCGGCGAGGCCAGGATCGAGGCGGCGTCGACCACCGGCCCGCCGAACTCCTCGAAGAGCGCCACCTGCTGCGGCAGCCCGAGGTCCTCCAGCGTCGGCTCCTCACGCACCTTCGCGTAGGAGGTCAGCACCCGCTCCGGGTCCCGGACGAGGAACGCGTGCGAGAGCCCGGCGAAGGCGCCGTGGTCCATCTCGGGGAGCAGGTGGTGGGTCATGTGCTTCTGGTACTGCACCGCCGATCCGACCGGGCCGGACGTGATCTCCTGGGCCACGACCCTCCAGTCGTTCGGCTGGGAGGCGAGCACGTCGTCACGGCCCGGATGATCCAGGCCGGTGGCGGAGAGGTAAGCGGCGTACAGCGGCTCGTCGACGACCGTGCAGTCGGGCCGGTTCTCGAACGAGCGCATCAATGCCGTGGACAGGTTTCTCGGGCCCGACCACATCGCGATCCGCACAGTCACGGCGCCACGCTATCCAGGTTCGGCGACCCTGTCCGGCGAGCCGCGGAATATCGACCGTGCTGCCGGTGTCCATCCAGCATGACCGAACTCCTGCCGCTCGACCCCGACCAGCTGCTCACCACCACCCGAGCCGTACGCAAGCGCCTCGACCTCGACCGCGACGTGCCGCTCGACGTCGTCCGGTAGGCGATCGAGATCGCCGTCCAGGCGCCCTCGGGCAGCAACAACCAGCGCTGGCACTGGGTCCTGGTCACCGACCCCGCGCTCAAGCAGCAGGTCGGCGACCTCTACGCACGCGCGCACACCGAGGCGTACGCCGGGCGGGAGGAGCCCGCTGACGCTGCCGGCGCCCGGCTCAGCTCCAGCTCCGTCTACCTGCGCGAGGTGATGGGGCGCGTGCCGGTGCAGGTGATCGCCGCGATCGAGCGCGACGTACCCGGCCTCCCGGAGGGCAACCAGGCCGGCCTGTGGGGCTCACTGCTCCCGGCCGCGTGGAGCCTGGCGCTCGCGCTGCGAGCCAGGGGTCTCGGCACGACCTGGACAACCCTCCACCTCGGCTACGAGCGCGAGGTCGCCGACGTCCTGGGCCTGCCCGAGAACGTGCACCAGGGCGTGCTCCTGCCGGTCGCCTACACCGTGGGGACCGACTTCAAGCCGGGGCCGCGGCGCGACCTCGACCCGATCATCCATGTCGACGGATGGTGAGCCTCAGGCTTGGTCTGCAGGCTCCAGCGAGATCGAGATCGAGTTGATGCAGAACCGGTCGCCGGTCGGGGTGCCGTAGCCGTCGGGGAACACGTGGCCGAGGTGGGAGCCGCAGTTGGCGCAGCGGACCTCCACCCGGTCCATCCCGTGCGACTTGTCCTCGATGTACTCGATCGTGTCCGAGATCGGCTGGTAGAACGACGGCCAGCCGCACCCGGAGTGGAACTTGGTGTCGGACTCGAACAGCTTGGCCTTGCAGGCCTTGCACGAGTAGACGCCCTTGGTCTCGGTGTCGGTGTATTCACCCGTGAACGCCCGCTCGGTGCCTGCCTGGCGCAGCACCGCGTACTCCTCGGGCGACAGCTCTGCGCGCCACTCCTCGTCGGACTTCTCCACGTTGTAACCCATGGTTGAAATGGTACGTCTGGTGTGGGAGCGCCCCGCCATTGTCAGAGTCATTGCCGAAGTCGAGCAATCTACTATACTTAAATCCACGACGCTTCTGGAGGAGGCCACCTTGACCGCCCTTGCCATACAGCCCCTGCTGGACGCCATCCGCACCTACGCCGACGACGACCTGCTTGCGGGGGTGCAGGTGCCCGAGACCGGGCGCGAGTTCCACCTGCTCCACCGCGACGACGAGGTCGAGGTCTGGCTGATCGCCTGGGCCCCGGGCGCCAGCACCGGCTTCCACGACCATGGCACCGCGACCACCGCCTTCACCGTGCTCACCGGCAGCCTGGTCGAGCACAACTGGCTCGGTGGTCTGCAGATCGCCGACGTCGGCCCCGGCGACGCCCGGGCGCACGACGCCGGCCACGTCCATGACGTACGCAACGTCGGCTCGCGCCCGGCGTTCAGCCTGCACGCCTATTCGCCGCGGTTGGACGCGATGCACCACTACCACTTTCGCGGCGACCGGATCACCCTGATCGGTGCCGAGCCCGGTCGCCCCTGACGGGTCAGAAGCCGGTGATGCAATAGGGCAGCGGGCCGCCGTCGGCCATCGCCGCCCAGGTCTCGATCGCCTCGGGTGAGCCCGTGATCCGGCCGGCGGCCGCCAGGGTGCGTACGTCGACGCCACCGAGATACAGCGCGCCGAGGGTGTCCGCGGCCAGCTCCACGGTCGGCGCGGCATCGGTCGGCGCGACCTCGGCGCGGCCGTCGCGCACCGCGACCCGCCAGGCACCGGCAGCGTGCCCGAGCGGGTCCTCGACGCCGAGGACGATCTCGCCGGGGGCGTACCAGGGTCGGGCCTGCAGGGCTGCCGGGACATCGAGGACGCGCATCCACAGCATGTCGTCGAGCTCGGCGTTCCTGACCGCGAACGGCTCGGCGAGCGCCCAGTAGAGCGGGTCCTGCACCGGCGCCTTGCGCCACGCCACCCGCTCGACGAGGTCGATGTCGGCGAGGAACCGCCACAGCCGCAGGTAGGCCGCCGGGGTGAGCGCGACCAGGTCGACGACGCGCGCCATCCGCAGCCCGGAGTCGTTGCGCTCGTCGGCGGTCTTGTAGATCGCATAGCCGTCGGGTGTCCCGGAGGCGTCCAGGTGCAGCACGGCCCGTTGCTTCGACTCGCCCTTCGAGTCACCGTCGAAGTCGTAGCCGCTGGAGAGCCATGGCTCGTAGAACTGCGGCCGGGTGACCGAGCCGCGGGTGCGCTCCTGGAAGGTGGCGTAGATCTCGGCGACCGTCTTCCAGGCCTCGGCCGGCTCGACGAGCGTCACCGACCCGTCGTCGTCAGGCACCTCGGAGCGGTAGCGGAACTTCGCGGTCACATCGACCTCGACCTGGCGCAGATGAGTGGCCGTGCCGAACCCGAAGCGACCGTAGATCGAGCCCTCCGAGACGGTCAGCGCCGCCAGCGGCACGCCCGCGGCCACCGCGTCGGCCAGCGAGACCGTCATCAGCTTGCGCAGCAGGCCCTGGCGCCGGTGGGTGGGGGAGACGGTCACGTCGCTGATCAGCAGCGCCGGCAGGCTGGTGCCACCGCCGACGTTGATCGGCGAGGTCCAGGACGAGAACGTCGCGACCGGGATCGTGGCCGAGGCGAACTCCGTGCTCTCCGCCCATGCGCCCAGCAGCGTGACCGAGTCGTTGCGGGTGTGGTCGCGCCAGACCTGGATGCCGTCGTCGTTGCCTCGGGACTGGTGGAAGCCCCGCCGTGTCGCTTCGTACCACCCCTTCAGCAGGGCATCGTCCCCATCGAAGGGGTCGAGGCTGCGGAAGACGAGGCCGGGGTGCTCGAGCGCGCTCATGGTCAGAACGTACGCCGCTTCGCCAGGCCCTCGCGACCGGTTTGTCTCCGCTGGCCAGGCTGCGGCTACAGCACTATCCCTGAGGCGAGCTCGCTCATCCGCGCAGCGCTCTCCCGCAGGGTCTCCTTCGCCCGGGCCTGGACCTCGGCCGACATGCGCGACTCGGGGCCGGCGCAGGAGAGCACGGCCAGGTCGTTGGGAACGGTCAGGACCGGAAAGCTGCAGGCCCAGGCCCCCTCGTCGATCTCCGCGACGCTGGTCGCATAGCCCTGAGCCAGGATCTGCTCGATCTCACGCGACGCATCGGCACTCAGGTTGCCCTGGGGGCGCCCGGCGTCGGCGGCCAGTGCCGCCGCCATCTTCCCGGAAGCGCCCTGGCTGAACGGGACGATGCGCCCCTGGGGGATGGTGAACCGCATCGAGTGCCGACACTCGGCTACGGCGGTGCACACGAGGACCTCGCCGGACTGCTGCATGAGCATGACCGTTTCGCCGATCTCCTCCATCGCCTCCTTCAACAGCGGAGCAGCGACCTGCGCTAGAGCGTTGGTCAACTGGGCGGCTCGAGCGATCGGGATCATCCGCGCGGTCGGGTGGTAGCGCCCGGGTCGTCCCTCCACGAGAAGGTCGAGGCTCTTGAGCAAAGAGAGATAACGGTAGGTCGACGGGGTGCTCGCGCCGATGGCTTCGGACATCTCGGGGACGGAGAGCTCGGTGCGCTCGGCGGAGTAGGCGAGCAGGATCTCGAGAACCTTTCTCGAGCTGCTGGAACCGCCTGTCTCGCCCTGCGTTGCCACCTGCGTCCTCCCAAGTCTCGAGGCCAGCGCGCGCTCGATGTCGGCTGGCGTGGTGTTACAGCATGCCTCGTGGGGCCTCACCGTATCGGGAGGCCCCACCAGAGGTGTCGATCAACTCTCGGCCTATCAGGAAAGGTTCAACGTGAACACGCGGGTCGCGATGCCCTCGAAGAACTCGAACTTCTCCTCGTCCGAGATCGGCAGCGAGTCCTGCAGCGCCACCTGGGCCGGCTCGTACTGGTAGGGGTAGTCCATCGCGTACATGACCCGGTCGGCGCCCACCATCGTGCGGGTGAACATGACCTCCTCCTGCCACGGCATGCCGGAGGTGGTGTACCAGACGTTGGTCTTGAGGTACTCAGAGGGCAGCTTCGGCAGCGGCTTCACGTGCGGGTAGCGACCGGTCTTGATCTGCCGCTCGTACATGTAGTCGATCCGGTTGAGCCAGAATGGCAGCGCCTCGCCGAGGTGACCCACGACCATCGTCAGATCCGGGAACCGGTCGAAGACGCCCGAGACCACCAGGCGCAGCAGGTGGAGGCCGGTCTCTACGCCGAACCCGTAGATTGACCCGTCCAGACCGCGGTCGTGGAACGGCTTGAAGAGGCCCTGCGAGGGGCCGTTCGGGTGCAGGTAGACGGCCACACCGAGGCTCGCGGCGGCCTCGTAGAACGACATGTAGTGCTCGGTGTCGGTGTATTCATCACGTACGTGCGAGTTGAGGATGGCGCCCTTGAAGCCCAGCTCGTTCACCGCACGCTCGAGTTCGGCCGCACCGGCGTCGGCGGCCGTGAACGGCACCGCGGCCAAGCCGGAGAATCGGGTCGGGTGCTCGGCGATGACGGCGGCCATCGCGTCGTTCGCGCGGGTCGAGAGCCAGATCGCCTCCTTGGCGGCCAGCGGGTTCGTACCCGGGGAGGTGAGCGAGAGGATCTGGTGGTCGATGCCGGAGGCGTCCATCTCGGCCAGACGGGTGGGGGTGTCGATCAGACGCTTGCGAACCGACTCCGGGCGCTCGCCCTCACCCAGGGCGTAGTAGCCCATCAAGCTCATGAAGCTGGGGTCGTCCTGCGGGTAGTCCGAGAGGAACTTCCGGTAGACGTCGAACATCTCCTGGCAGCCCCAGCCCTCCTCGACGGCGATGCGTCGGTACGGGGCGTTCGGCAGGTCGTTGGTCATCGAGTCTTCCTTTGCGTTGTTGATGGTCGTCGTTTCAGTTGGCGCTCGTCGCGACCGGAGCCTTGTGGCCGGTCACCAGGGCGACGAGGGAGTCGGCGTCCGCGGGGACGTCCTGGCCGCGCCAGGAGATGTGCATGTCTGGACGGACGAGGATGTGGCCCACGCCGTACGTCTCGACGGCGGCGTCGTCGTCAACCTCGACGGTGCTTATGGGGACACCGGCAGCGGCGAACGCGTTCACGACCTCCTTGGCACCCGCGGCGGGAACGCCCACGCTCAGCACGGTGAACTCGCGCGGGACCATGTCCTGGATGCAGACTCCGTCGTTGACGCGTACGTTCGGCAGGCGAAAGCCGGGGATCGAGCGCGGTGTGTAGGAGAAATCCAGGCCGAGGTCCTCGACCGGGTAGTCGACGCCGTAGTCGATGATGGGCGAGCCGAGGTAGCCGTAGCCCATCTCGATACCGTAGAGGTCGTTGCTCCAGCGTTGCTCGGCGTCGGCGACCTCGGCCACCTCCAGGCGCTTCTTCTCGCCGGCGTCGTTGCGCTCGGTGATCTCCGGGCTCCACAGGCCGCGCCACTTGCGGCGGCCCATGGTGGCCTTGCGAGACGCCGCGATGTTGCGTGCGCCGATCGGGCGACGCTCCTGCTCGTAGCTCGTCAGCAGCTGCGGGCCTGCCCAATCATCGAGGGCGGCGGCGAGCTTCCAGGCCAGGTCGACGGCGTCGCCGTGGCCGGTGTTCATGCCGAGGCCGCCGGTGGGGATCACCAGGTGGGCGGCGTCGCCGGCCGTGAAGACCCGGCCCCTGGCGTACCCGGAGGAGAGCATCAGGCGCTGGCGCCAGGAGCCGACATAGAGCGTCTCGTACTCGAACGGGACCCCGACGATCTGCTCGAACAGCGGAGCCATCTCCTCGTCGGTGGCGACCGTGGCGTGCAGGGAGAAGTGCCGCTTGTCATCCTGCACGATCATGAAGGAGGACTTGTCGTCGGCCACGTGGTAGTGGCGGCCGATGCCGATCGGAATCTTGCTCAGCAGGTCCTCGGAGTAAAAGAGGGCCTGGTGCATCTCCAGCAGGGACTCACCCTCGAGCTCGAACCCGAGCTGGCGGCGGATCGTGCTGGACGCGCCGTCGCAACCGACGAGGAATGTGCCGGCGACCGCGTGTTCGGTGCCGTCGGAGGACTTGCTGGTGACCTCGACCCGGTCCTCGTGCTCGTCGTAGGAGACGACCTCGCGGTCGAAGACCACGTCGACGTTCTCGAGCCCGCCCAAGACCTCGACGAGCAGCGGCTCGAGTGTGTATTGGGAGATCAGCTGGTACGGCTCGGCCGGCTTCGTGCCGTCGTTGACCTGGGCGTACTGCTTCTTGAGCTCGTTGACCGACGGGTACTCGTGGTGGACCAGCGGGATCCGGGTGAGGTCCTCGTCGCAGATGAACACGTCCATCGGCATGTCGTTGTCGAGGCCTGCGGCCCGGATGCGGTCGGCGAGGCCCATCCTGCGGAAGTTCTCCATCGTACGGGCGTTACAGCGCTCCATCTTCGGGAGCTTGCCGAGCTTCGGGCGCTTCTCCAGCACCAGGACTCGCTTGTCTCGCTGCCCGAGCTCGATGGCGAGCGTGAGGCCGACGGGACCGGCCCCGACGACCACGACGTCGTACGTGTTCACTGTGCTGGCTACCTCTCTGAAGGAGCTGGATGCGACCTGATGTTTGCGCGATCCGGCCAGATTCTCGCTCACGGAGAATCGATTATCTGATTTTGAGAGGACTGTAGGGATTCGCGGGATGGGCGTCAACCCTTGAACGGCTAGGTGTGCCTGGGTCGGCTGGCCGCCCGGGGCTCGCTGGCGTGTGGGCGGAGAAGTTCGGGACGCCTATTGACGTGTGATGTCAATCACTCTACGGTCGTTCCATCAATTAAGAGTGCATTCTCGATATCTGATAATTCGCGCGTCGGTCACCGACGGTCCCGCTTTCCTGGAACGAGTGAGGTTATGCATCCAATGACACTGTCTCCGCAGAGTCAGACGCCGCAGCGCGACGCCGCCCCGCGCCCGACGACGGCCTGGGGCTACACGAGCCTCCTGCTGTTCCTGTACGCGCTGAACTGGACCGACAAGGCAGTCCTCGGCCTGGCCGCGCAGCCGCTCGCGAGAGAGTTCGGCCTGACTACGGCGCAGATCGGCCTCCTCGGCAGCGCCTTCTACCTCGCCTTCGCGATCAGCGGCTTCTTTGCAGGCGCCCTGCAGAAGAGGTTCAGCGCGAAGTGGGCTCTCGCCCTGCTGGTGACCACCTGGGCGCTGGCCATGTTCGCTCCGATGCTGGCCGTCGGCGGATTCGCCCTGCTCTTGGCCGCGCGCGTCGTCCTCGGCCTCGGCGAGGGGCCCGCGGGCGCGCTGCTCGTCGGCGCGATCTACTCCTGGCACCCCCACGCCAAGCGCGGCTTCCCCTCGACGATCGCGACCGGCATGCCCTCGGTTGCCAAGATCGCGCTGGCGCCGGTGCTGGCGCTGATCATCGCGCAGTGGGGCTGGCGTTGGGCCTTCGGTCTGTTGGCGATCATGACGATCGCCTGGGTCCTGATCTGGATTCCGCTGTGGAAGGACGGCCCCTACGGCCGTGCCTCCGCGGCCGGTGAGGGCGCCGGGGCTGCAGAGGGGCCGGACGTCCCGCTGCGGAAGGTCCTCCTGACGCGTACGTTCATCGGTGCTTCGACAGCCATGTTCGCCACATACAGCATCATCTCGGCGATGATCACCTTCCTCCCGACGTACTTCGAGGTGGGTGTCGGCTTCTCCCAGACGGTGGCCGGATCGCTGCTGGGTGTTGTGGGCGTCTTCACGCTGCTGACAGCGCTGCCCACGGGCCTGGTGACCGACCGTGCCATCCAGCACGGGAGCTCGTCCCGTCTGGTTCGCGGGATCCTGTCCGGTGTCGTCCTCATCGTCGGGGGAGCGTTCTTCGGGTTCCTTCTCACGCAGCCCAGCCAGTGGGTGGCAGTAGCGTTCTACATCGTCGGGTTCTCGCTGATCAACATCTCCAACCCGCTCCTGACGGCCGGTATCTCCGAGATCTGCCCACCGCGCCAGACCTCGGCCATCCTCGGGATCTTCATGGGCATCCACTACTTCGGCGCGTTGATCACGCCCGCGGTCGTGGGCTACATCGTCGACGCTGCGCCGGACCCCGCCACCGGTTGGGGTCGCGGTCTCGCCTCGCTCGGTGTCCTCGCGGCCCTGGGAGGTGTCGCGGCGCTCGCCCTCTTCAACCCGCCGCGAGATGCGCGGCGGCTGATGGGCGACGCCACCTGACTGGTTGGCCCGAGGAAGCCCCGTCCATCTATCTGAACGGGCCTTCGGTGTCCGGTCGAGTCCGCTGACGAATCAGGCGGGCTTGGCCGGTTCCGCGGGTGCGACCCCCGAGGTCGTACGTCGCCGCCGCACGAGCACCCAGACGGCAAGACCGACGAGCAGGACGACCGGCACCCACGGGATGACCGCGCCGAGGGCGACCGCGAGCACACGGGCCGAGTCGCCCAGCGCGTCCCAGCCGGCGCTCAGCCCGGCCAGGAAGCCGGGGTCGTCGTCGGAGGAGCCACCGGGACCGGCTCGGTCGATGTCGACGGTGATGGTCGACAGCGACGTCTGGTCCTCGAGGGCCGCCTGCTGGGCGAGCAGCGAGTTGAGGTCGGCCTCCCGCCGCGCGAGCTCGGACTCGATCGCGATGACATCACCGATCGCCTCCGCGCGGGCGAGGAGCGTACGGATCCGCTCGATGCTCGTCCGGGCGTTCTTCACCCGCACCTCGGTGTCGACGACCTCGGTCGTGACGTCGGTGGACGTGGTGCTGGAGTCGACCAGGGTGGCGGTGTCCTCGAGGTCGGCCATCGCGTCGGCGAACGACTTCGACGGGATCCGCAGGACCATGCGGGCATGGCTGAGACCTTCCTCGGCGCCGTCCTCGTCGCTGTCGCTGGTCTGCTGCTCGGTGACCTGCCCGGCGTACTTGTCGGAGACGTGCTGAACCTGCGTACGCGTCTTCCCGACGTCCTTCGCGCTGAGCGCGACCGAGCCGGTGGAGATGATCGAGGCCTTCGTGACGGCCTGCTTGGGTGTCGCCGCGTCCGCATCCTCCGCGGCTACCTCCGGAGCCGCCTTCCCGGCCGACGTGTCGGCGAGCGACTCGACCGATCCCGAGTCGGCGGAGGAGTCGTTGGATCCACCTGACCCGCCACAGGCGCTGAGGGCGAAGATGCTGACGATCACAAGGGCCGCACCCGAGATAGGCCTGACCTTTGCTGTTTTCATGCCCCTAGTACGCCCGGGGGCATGAAAACAGTGCAGGACCCGGCTGGTTCCTTCGGGCCATCTCTGGAGTAGGCACTGCGCGGTCAGCTCGTCGCCGCAGCCGCCACCAGGTCGAGGGTCTGCGCCACGATGTCGGCCCGCATGTCGGCCAGCGGCTCGCCGTTGGCGTCGCCGTCGAGGATCGGCACGTGGATGTGACCCTGCTTGGTCTCGACCCCGAGCGCATCGCGCAGGGCGGTGGTGCGGTAGGCCGACTCGTTGGACAGGTAGTCACCGCCGCCACCGGCGACCGCCGTTGAGCCCGGCGTCGGGTCCTCCCGGGTGACCGGCGCGGTCGATCCGGCCGGGATCTCGGTGACGACCCGGTTGATGTTCACCGGGAAGGTGCCGGGCACGGCCGCCTTCATCGCCTGGACCGGCAGCGTGGTCCGGGTCCACTGCGGCTGCGGGTCGGCATGAGGTACGTCCTCGGGGATCGGAGCCGTCTCGTTGACGCTGACCCGGTCGTTGTCGGGGAAGGTGCCGCGATGGGCGCCGTTCCAGACCTCCAGGTCGAACCGGCCCGCGCGGCCCTGGCTGATGGTGACGGCGGTGTCCACGTCGCGTTTGCCGGGGACCAGGTGCGGCAGGAAGGCGCGCTCGACGGTGCCCTGCGCAAATGGCTCCCACAGCACCGGGAACACCACGGTCTGGATCTCGACGGGACCCTTGGCCGTCCGGACGACCCGGCCGTCCATCGCCAGCGCCGTCGCCCCGGACGGGTTCGACTGGCGGATGTTGCGGTCGAGGGTGAACGGGTCGAAGCCGGAGGCCAGCACCTGCCGCGACCGACCGGGCTCGCCCCGCGCGAACGTGGTCGACTCGATCCCGCGCGAGCTCCGGTCGAAGGCGGCCAGCACCTTCGCCCGGGCGTCCTCGGACCAGGACCGGTACGCAGGCGCGACCCGCGCGATCTCCAGCTCGCCCGCGAGGCGTGCCCAGTAGAGCGGCCGGTCGTCGCTGCGCGGCAGGTCGCCACCGGCGTCGCCGCGCCCCTGCACCCGGTCGACCGCGCGCTGCCACAGCGCCCGGCCGGCGATCCGGGCTGCGACGGTGGCGGCCCTGCTGCTGGCCGCGTCGCAGACGGCCGTCCGCACCGCGCCGGCGACGTCATCGAACCCGGAGCGGGCCAGGATGTCGGTGACCGCCGGGTCCGTGAGCCGGGTGTGCTCCACCCGGGTCTCGGGCGAGGCGAGGGTCCCGCACTCCGGGTCGGTGTTCGCGGTCGCGGTCGCGGGCGCGCCGGTGAGGCCGAGGGTGATGGCGGCGGCTAGCGCCGCCGTGGCTGCGGTCAGTGTCGTGGTACGAGTCGACATGCGGGGGTCCTCCGAGATCGTGGCGGTTGCCGTACGTTGAAGCGGATCATGTCGGATTCGGGGCGTGCTGACCAGTGCGTCTGGGGATGTCCTCCGGGCGATTTCGCTGGGGGAGCGGCCCGGAGCGGGCTAGGTTGACGCCATGGCGAAGACACCGGCGGCACACGTGCGGGCAGGCGAGCGCGAGGTGCGGATCTCCAGCCCCGACCGAGTGATCTACGAGGCGACCGACCGCACCCCCGAGGTCACCAAGCTGATGGTCGCGGAGTTCTTCGCGACCGTCGGCGACCCGCTGATGCGGGCGCTGCGGGAGCGTCCGACCGCTCTGGAGCGCTGGCCCGACGGCTGGCGCGAGGGGATGAAGCTGGCCACCGGCCCCACCGACAAGGAAGGCGACGGCTTCTACCAGAAGCGCACGCCCAAGGGCGCCCCCGACTATCTGGAGGAGGTCGAGATCACTTTCCCCAGTGGGCGGAAGGCGCGCGAGATCTGCCCGACCGAGCCCGCGGTCCCGGTCTGGTGCGCCCAGATGGGCGCACTCACCTTCCACCCCTGGCCGGTCCGGCGCGCTGACGTGGATCACCCCGACGAGCTGCGCATCGACCTCGACCCCCAGCCGGGCACCGACTTCGCCGACGCGGTGCGGGTCGCTGGCGTCGCCCGGGAGACCCTCGAGGAGCTCGGTCTGCGCGGTTTCGCGAAGACCAGCGGCAACCGCGGCGTACACATCTACGTACGCATCCGGCCGGAGTGGACCTTCGAGGAGCTGCGTCATGCCGCGATCGGGTTCGGGCGTGAGCTGGAGCGTCGCGACGGGGGAGTGACGACCTCGTGGTGGAAGGAGGAGCGGGGGGAGCGCATCTTCGTCGACTTCAACCAGAACAACCGGGATCGGACCATCGCGAGCGCCTACTCGCTGCGCCCCAAGCCCGGCGCCCCGGTCTCCACGCCGGTCACCTGGGACGAGCTGGCCGACCTGAAGGATCCGCGCGAGCTCAACCTCTTCACCGTCCCCGACCTCCTCGCCGACGGCGACCGCTGGGCGCAGATCGACGACGAGGCGTACGACCTCACGCCCCTGCTCGAGCTCTGGGAGAACCTGCCCGGAGGCGAGCTCAACTTCCCGCCCGACTACCCGAAGATGCCGGGGGAGCCGCCACGGGTACAGCCGAGCAAGAAGGTTGCCGCGCACTGGGACCAGGAAGGCAACCGGATCGGCGACAAATAGCAGAAGTGCCTGCTCAGCGCGGATCCCCCGATCGCACGAGCAGGCACTTCTTTGTCGCTGGATCCCCCCGGAACAGCGAACCCCAAGATCCTAGGCGAATGCGGCCCACAACTGCCACGTGAAGCCGGTAACAGAGCGGTAACCTTTGGTGTGTCGGCTGTCACGTCGGCGGACTTCGACTGTCACGCGGACGAAACCCCTCACATTCCGGTGATGCCTTCGCCTTCGCCGGCCTGCTCGTCGAAGTTCTCGTGCTCGATCAGGTGCAGCACCGGGACATGGAGATGGCGCCGGGCCTGGTGGGTCCAGTCGACGTGGAAGAACTCCGCGACCACGTGCGGTCGGGTCATGATGATCGCTTCCCGGCCGTCGACCGCAGCGACCTTGGCACGCAGCGCCTTGACCGGGTCCTGGACGAGCTCGCCGTGGGCCGAGGCGCCGGAGGTCTTGAGGACCTTCAAGGTCTGCTCGAGCGCCTTCTCGGCCTCGTCCTTCGCCTCTTCGCGCACCGCGTCGAGGTCGATCTCGTTCATCATCATCGCCGAGCCGAGGTATTCGGCGGCGCTGAGCGTGCCCATCGCCGACTCGATCCGGGCCGCGGCATCCTCCAAGGGCAGCAGCACGTGGTAGACCGGGTCCTCGACTCCCTCGTGGAGGGAGTGGACCCGGGTCGCGTCGTCGAGGGTGATTGCCTGCTCGACCAGGAGAACGACGTCGTAACTCATGTGTCCGACCCTAGCCGGGTTTATCTGCCCTGTTTAGCGGGGCACCCCGAGCACCTCGGACAGCTCGTACGCCACGGGTTCCTCGAGCTGCTCGTAGCCGCACGACTCCGGTTCCCGGTCGGGGCGCCAGCGCTTGAACTGGGCGGTGTGCCGGAACCGGCGTCCCTCCATGTGGTCGTAGCCCACCTCGAGCACCCGCTCCGGGCGCAGCGGGGTGAAGGACAGGTCCTTCCCCTGTGACCAGCGGCTCTGGGTGCCGGGGACCCGGTCGGGGTTGGCGGTGAGCCACTCGCTCCAGCGGCCCCACGGGTGGTCCTCGATCGGGACGACCAGCTCCTGCAGCTCCTGCCACAGCTCGGCGCGTCGCGCGGCGGTGAAGGACGCCGAGACCCCGATGTGCTGCAGCTCCGGCTGACCGTCCTCCCCGGGGGCGTACAGACCCAGCAGCAGGCTCCCGAGCAGCGGCTTCTCCGGCGTCGAGGTCTTGTGCTCGCGGTAGCCGGCCAGGACCACGTCAGCCGTACGTGAGTGCTTGATCTTCAGCATCGTGCGCTTGTCGGGGACGTAGGGGGCGTCCAGCGGCTTCGCCATCACCCCGTCGAGCCCGGCGCCCTCGAACCGGGTGAACCAGTCCTGGGCGACCTCGGGGTCGGTCGTCGTCGTGCACAGGTGGACGTTGTCCGAGGTGACCGCGGCGAAGACGTCCTCCAGCGCCGCCCGCCGCTCGCTCAGCGGTTCGTCGAGGAACGACCGCTCCCCCAGCGCGAGCAGATCGAAGGCCGCGTACGCGGCGGGCGTCTCCTCCGCCAGCAGGCTGATCCGCGACGCGGCCGGGTGGATCCGCTGCTGCAGGATCTCGAACTCCAGCCGGTCCCCGATCGCCACGAAGATCTCCCCGTCGAGCACGATCTTCTCCGGCAGCGCCTTCCGCAGCGCCTCGACGACCTCGGGGAAGTATCGCGTCAGCGGCTTGGTGTTCCGCGAGGCCAGCTCCACCTCGTCGCCGTCCTTGAACACGATGCACCGGAAGCCGTCCCACTTCGGCTCGAACGCATACCCGCCGTCGGTCGGCACGCCCTTCGCGGGCTTCGCGAGCATCGGCAGGATCGGCGGCATCACGGGAAGGTCCACGTCGCTCAGCCTAGGCGCGCCGCGCGGAATTCGGGTGAGTACACGTGCGGCCCCGGCGACGGTCGTCCCGACGGATGCGCGTGGGGTCAGGTCGCCACGGCGGCGTAGCGCTGCAGGAACAGCGCCTCGGTCAGTGCCATGGTCGAGATCTCGCGTGGGTCCACGCTCTCGTTCGGCGCGTGGATCAACGCCTGCGGCTCCTCGACGCCCATCAGGATGATCTCGGCGTCGGGGTAGGTGTCGGTGAAGACGTTGCACAACGGTATCGAGCCGCCCTGTCCGAGCGTCGCCATCGGCTTCTCGTACGCCTCCTGCATCGCCTTGCCCATGGCCTGGTAGGCCGGGCCGTCGGTCGTGGCCCGGAACGGGGAGCCGGTGGCTTCCACCTCGATGGTGACGTGGACCCCCCAGGGTGCGGTCAGGTGGAGCTGCGTCTCGAGCGCCTGCTGAGCCACGTCGGGCGCGAGCCCGGGTGGGATCCGGAGGTTCAGTCGCGCCGCCGCCTTGGGCACGATCGCCGCCGCCGAGCCGACCACGGGCGGGCAGTCGATGCCGAGCACCGTGAGCGCCGGCCGGGCCCACAACATGTCCGACACCGAGCCGTCGCCGAGCAGCTGCACCCCGTCGAGCAGACCGGCGTCGCGGCGGAACTGCTCGGGCGGGTACGGCTGGCCCTCCCAGCGTCGGGTGTTGTCGAGCCCCTCGATGGTGGTGTTGCCGGCCGCGTCGCGCAGGCTCGCCAGCATCGCGATCAGAGCCGCGAGGGCGTCGGGGGCCGCACCGCCGAACATGCCGGAGTGCACCTCCGAGGCCAGCGCCTCGACCGTGACGACCACGTTCACCATGCCGCGCAGGCTGACGGTTGCCGCGGGCTGGCCGACGGCCGCGTTCCCGGTGTCGCAGACCAGGATCGTGTCGGCGCGGAGCAGATCCGCGTTGTCGACCACGAACGCCTCCAGGCCGCCGGTGCCCTGCTCCTCGGACCCTTCCACGACGAGCTTGAGGTTCACCGGTACGTCCTGCCCCAAGGCGCGGAGCGCCAGGAGGTGCATGAGGATGTTGCCCTTGCAGTCCGCCGTCCCGCGGCCGTACCAGCGCCCGTCCTTCTCGACCAGCTCGAACGGCGGTGTCTGCCAGGCGGCGTCGTCGAGCGGTGGCTGCACGTCGTAGTGGGCGTACAGCAGCACCGTGGGTGCGTCGGGTCGGGCGCACGGACGAGAGCCGACGACGGCGTTGCTGCCGTCCGCGGTCTCCGCCAGCCGGGCATCGCCGAACCCGAGAGCTGCGAAGTGGTCGAGCACCCACTGCGCGGCACGGTGGCACTCCTCGGGCGGGAACTGGCGCGGGTCGGCGACCGACCTGATGGCGACCAGCTCGGCCAGCTCCTCCCGCGCCCGGGGCATGAGCTCGGTGATGCGGCTCCTCGGATCCATGTCTCACTCGCCCGCCACGTCATCGGTCTTGAGGTCCTCGACGAACTCCTGGAATTCGTCCAGCTCATCGGGGCAGTAGATCTCGATGATCAGCAGCTGGCCCTGGACGACGCGGCTGTCGGCGACCACCGGGCGTGCCCCGGGGCCGGTCGCCCCGTTCGCGAGCTGCGACAGCAGGACGGCCTGGCTCAGTGCGTCGTTGGGGTTCGCGCAGGTCGCACCACCGTCGGCTCCCAGGACCCGCACGATCTGGTCCCTGTCCGGGGTGCGGGCGCCCGCGTCCTCGAGGGCCGCGATCAGCTCGTCTGCTTTGTCCTCCGCCTCTTGGGTCTCCCGGGCCGAGCTGAAGGCGATCAGCCCGGCGACGAGGAGGACGCCGAGGACCACGAGGGCGGTGATGTAGATCCAGCTGCGTTCGCGCGTGCTCTGTGTCTCCGTCGGGGTGCTCATGAGGGGGTCACCTCCTGCGTATCGGGCTGCTTCCAGGACGGCTTGCGGAACCGGTAGAACAGGAACGGCACGAGGAGACCGAGTCCGAGGGCGCCGCCGCCGACGATGGCGAAGTAGACACCGGAGTTGCCGGACGAGAACTGCGATGGCGGGATGAAGCCGACCAGGAGGGCGGCAAGGGAGGCCGCGAAGCCGACGCCACACATCCCGACGAGCATGGGCGCGCGGTAGCCGCGCGGGTGATCGGGATGCTTACGACGTAGCTGGATCGCGGCGACGAACATCAGCAGGTACATGATCAGGTAGACCTGGGTGGTGATGACGGAGAAGATCCAGTAGGCGCTGGACACGTCTGGGATCAGCGCGTACGCCAGTCCGATCACGGTGGTGATCAATCCCTGGACGACCAGGATGTTCTGCTGGACACCGTTCTTGTTGAGCTGCTGCAGGAAGGGCGGAAGGTAGCCCTCCTGACGAGAGATCAGCAGCAGGCCCTTCGACGGCCCGGCCAACCAGGTCAGCATGCCGCCGAGGGATGCGGTGACCAGCATGATGCCCACGATCGGGGTCAGCCACTGCCAGCCGAAGTTCGCGAAGACCGCGTCGAAGGCCTGCATCACACCGGCAGTGAGGGACAGCTCCTCAGCGGGCACGACCCAGCTGATCGCCAGCGCCGGGAGGATGAAGATCGCAAGGACCAGGCCCATGGCCAGGAACATCGACTTCGGGAACTCCTTGCCCGGGTCCTTCAGCGAGGACACGTGGACCGCGTTCA
Source organism: Nocardioides sp. NPDC047086 (assembly GCF_040643685.1). Classification (NCBI taxonomy): domain Bacteria; kingdom Bacillati; phylum Actinomycetota; class Actinomycetes; order Propionibacteriales; family Nocardioidaceae; genus Nocardioides; species Nocardioides sp. NPDC047086. The sequence continues at coordinate 49,165 of NZ_JBEYUV010000005.1, read as the reverse complement.
TCTCCATGCCGGAGTAGGAGAGGAAGTTGTTGACGATGAGCACGAGGCTCGAGAGGCCGGCCCACACCGGGAGGATGTTGTCGGAGGTCATCGGCGCCGCGGACTCGTTGCCCTGCCCGAGGAAGACGATGCCGAGAAGGACCAGCACGACGCCGGGGATCAGGGTCCCGATGATCAGGCCGCCGCTGGCGAGACCCGCGACCCCCTTGGTGCCACGTGAGGAGATCCAGACGCCGGACCAGTACACGACGATGATCACGCACGCGGTCCACACCCCGCTGCTGGCCAGGTCCGGATTGAACACGTACGCGAGCGTGCTCGCCACGAACCCGAGCAGGCTCGGGTAGTAGAAGATCGTCATGGCGAACTGGCACCACACCGCCAGGAAGCCCATCGGCTTGGAGATCCCTTCCGAGACCCACTTGTAGATGCCGCCCTCCCACCCCGAGGCGAGCTCCGCGGAGACCAGCGAGGTCGGCAGCAGGAACACGACGGCCGGGAGCAGGTACAAGAAGACGCAGGCCAGGCCGTAGACCGCCATCGTCGGTGCCGCCCGCAGGCTGGCGACCGAGCTCGTGGTCATCATCGCCAGCGCCACCCACGAGATCCAGGCGGTGGGCGGGATCTTGGCTCGTGTCGCCAGATCGGCTGCGGTGTCTCCCGCGCTCATGTCGGCCACCGCAGCGGGGGGTGGCTCCTGCACCATGTGGACATCCTCATCACTCCTTGCGAAAGCGACGGCTGCTGATGGCTCAGGGTAGGAACGACATGCGCGGGCGTGGATCATCCTCCACGGATGAGAGCGAGGCTGCTTCCGGAGCCGGTGCTGCGTACGCGGGAGGGGGGTGCCTCATCCATGACGGGTGATCCGTGCCTGAGCCTCGGCGGCAATAGTCCGTGTCCATGATCAAGCTCCTCAGCGGGATGCCGGCAGGGGTTCTCGGGCTCGAGGCCATCGATGACGTGGAGGCGGAGGACTATCGCGACGTCGTGGTGCCTGCCGTCGACGCGGCGATCGCCGAGCACGGAAAGGTCCGTCTCGTCTATGTCCTCGGTCCCGAGTTCGACGAGTACGAGGGGGACGCCGCCTGGGAGGACCTGAAGCTCGGTGTCCGTCACCCGACGTCGTTCGAGCGGATCGCGATCGTGACCGACGCGCGCTGGGCAGGCCCTACGATCAGAGTCTTCAGCGTCCTGTGGCCAGGACAAGCACGCGCGTTCCCGCTCGCCGACCTAGAGGCCGCGAAGCGTTGGGCGGCTGGTGAGGACCAGTCCGGTCCCGACCCGGGCTGAGATCACGATCCGACCAGGAGGACACGATGACCACGACGCAGTCACCCGCGCCGATCACGACCGAGGACTACGAGGCCCGGATGAACCGTGCCGTGACCGACGCGGCCGACGCGGGGCTGGACGGGCTCCTCGTCACGCCCGGGCCCGACCTGGTGTGGCTCACCGGCTACCAGCCCACGGCCATCACCGAGAGGTTGACGGTGCTCATCCTCGCTCCCGGCCAACAGCCCACGCTGCTGGTGCCGACCCTGGAGCGGCCGGACGCCGAGAGTGCCGTGGGCGCACCGGGCCTCTCGATCGTCGACTGGGCCGACGGTGAGGATCCGTTCGCGCGCGCCGGCACCATGATCCCCGCCCGCGCCACGATGGGGATCGCCGACTCCGCCTGGGCGATGCACCTGCTCGGGCTACAGGGCGCGTTGCCCGAATCCTCCTACCGGTCGCTGACGCAGGCCCTTCCGATGCTGCGCGCGGTCAAGGATGCCAAGGAGCTCGCCCGGCTGGCAGCTGCCGGGGCCGCTGCGGACGCGGCGTACGAGCAGATCCTCGGAGTCCGGTTCGCCGGACGGAAGGAGACGGACGTGGCTGCCGACCTGGCCCGCCTGCTGCGGGAGTTCGGGCACGAGCAGGTCGACTTCACGGTGGTCGGATCGGGCCCCAACGGCGCCAACCCTCACCACGAGGCCGGCGACCGCACCATCGAGGTCGGCGATGCGATCGTCCTCGACTTCGGTGGGCTGATGCACGGCTACGGCTCGGACACCAGCCGCACGGTGTGCGTGGGCGAGCCTTCCGCCCTGGTCCGCGAGGTCCACGAGGTCGTCCGCGCAGCGCAGCAGGCAGGCGTCGACGCGGTACGCCCAGGCGTTGCCTGCCAGGAGATCGACCGGGCCGCGCGAAAGGTGATCACGGACGCGGGCTACGGCGATCGGTTCATCCACCGCACCGGGCACGGCATCGGCACGACCACGCACGAACCGCCGTACATGATCGAGGGTGAGGAGCAGCCGCTGGTGCCGGGGATGTGCTTCTCCGTCGAGCCCGGGATCTACCTCCCCGGAGAGTTCGGTGTCCGGATCGAGGACATCGTCACGGTCACCGAGGAGGGCGGCCGGCGCCTGAACAACACCGAGCGCGACCTGAAGGTCGTCAGCTGAGGCTTGGTGGCACCGGGACGTACAGGCACTACTCGGTGGGCAGGAGCGCGGTAGACAGCATGACGCGCTGCTTTCCGGCCGCCTCGCCGACGTACGGGGCGATGAGCTCGTTGAATCCTTGCTGGATTCGTGCGAGGTCTTCCTCGTCGACATACAGCGCGCCGGTGCCGAACCCGAGGTGGCTGCGGGTCACCTCGCCGAGCGCGAGTGAGCCCTCGAACGTACGAAGCAGCTCACCGACGAACGCCAGGAAGCCGGCTCGGAGCTGCTCGTCGGAGAGTGTTGCCAGCTCGGCCTGCTCGACGTGAGCCATCCGCTCGCCCAGCGTGTAGGTGCGCTCGATCGTGCCCCGCACCCGCCGCTCCGACGCCACGGCGAGGAAGCCGGCCTCGACGAGGGTGGCGATGTGTCGGTACAGCGTTGCCTGGGGGACATCGGTCAGCAGTTCCCGGAGTTGGGCGGTGGTCAGATCGCGGCCCCCCACCGCCTGCAGTACCCGAAGTCGTACGGGGTGGGCAACGACCTCGGAGATATTGCCTTGCGACGGCATGTGACTCCCATTATTCTCATTCTTAGAATGTTCCTGATCTGAGTATATTCTAGGAGATGAGATGACCATCCTCAACGTCCAGGACGGCCTGCTGACGCTCACCTTTCCTGGGTGGGAGCGGATGATGGCCGGCCGCGCGGACTACTCCGTCGCCGTCAGCGCGGTCGACTCGGTCGAGGTGCTGCCGGGCTGGAGCTCCGAGATCTTGGGTTGGCGTTCTGGCCTGGTCATCTCCGGTCTTCGCAAGCTGGGCACCTTTCGGCATCCCGATGGCACCCGCAGACTGGTCTCGATGACGCGTGGGCTGCCCCTGCTGCGGATCCGGTTTCGCGGCCGGGATGTCGGTGCGGGCTTCGACGAGCTGCTGGTCAGCGCTCCGGAGGCCGCGGAGCTGGCGTCGGAGCTCGACGCTCTGGCTCGGCCATGAGCGCCGCTGCGGCCGCGGGCGTAGCGGCGGAGAGGGTGCTGTCAGGCCCGACCCTGCGGGCCGAGGGTCTGGTCAAGTCCTTCGGACCGGTGCCGGCGCTGACCCGGGTCGATCTGGTCGCACGGCCGGGACGGGTGACCGGCTTCATCGGGCCGAACGGCGCGGGCAAGAGCACGACCTTGCGCATCCTCACCGGACTTGCCCGTGCGGATCGCGGCACGGCGACGATCGACGGGGTGCCCTACGTCGGGTTGAGCTCGCCCTCCCGAGTCCTGGGTGTCGTCGGCGATCTGGCCGGCGCTCATCCGGGGATGACCGCTCGCGGGCACCTGCAGACTCAGGCCGCTCTGATCGGTGTGGCCGGCGAGCGGGTCGAGGAGGTGCTCGAGGAGACCGGCCTGAGCTCCGTGTCGCGCCGACGAGTCCGCGGCTTCTCGACCGGGATGCGCCAGCGACTGGCGTTGGCGACGGCCCTGTTGGGTCGACCGTCCGGGCTGATCCTCGACGAACCGACCAACGGCCTGGACCCCTCGGGCACCGTCTGGCTGCGCCGCCTGCTGCGATCCTTCGCGGATGCCGGTGGGACGGTGCTCGTGTCCAGTCATGTGCTCACCGAGCTGCAGCAGGTGATCGACGACCTGGTGCTCGTCGAGGCCGGCCGCACGCTCTGGTCCGGTTCGCTGAGCGACTTCACCGGTGAACACGCCTCACTCGAGGGGGCCTACCTGAGCATGATCGAGAAGGAGATGGCATGCGACAGCTGAAGGACGCGATCCGAGGTGAGGTCGTGCGGCTGACCAGGACCCGGCTGCCCCTGTGGACGCTGGTCGCCGCGGTGGCGTGCGGTGGCCTGCTCACCGGCCTTGTCGCACTGACCGGACCGGAGAACGCCACTCCGCCGATGCCTGGGTTGGACACGGTCGCGGGTGTGTCCGGAGTTCTGAGCCTCCTCGGCGTCGCCCTCTTCGTGCCTGCCCTGATCGGCACTGTGGCGATCACCGGCGAATACCGGCATCGGACCGTAGCCACCACCTTCCTCGCGGTCCCGAAGCGCGGCCGGGTGCTGGTGGCCAAGCTGATCGCCTACGGGGGTCTTGGCCTTACGTACGGGGTGGTCCTGGCGCTCTCCGCGGTCGTCGGGATCTACGCAGGGACCTCAGCGCACGGGATCGAGGCGGGGCTCGATCCCGAGGCCATTCTCGGCACCACGGCGAGGTACGGCGGGGCGGCAGCCATCTACATGCTGCTGGGCGTCGGCATCGGAGCCGTCGCGCGGCACCAGCTGCTCGCGATCGGGATCACGCTGGGCTACTTCTACTTCATGGAGAACCTGATGATGATTCTCCCTGGAGTCAACGTCGTCTATCCCTTCCTTCCTGGTGGAGCCACCGCCGCGCTCACCGGGTCGACGGCGCTGTTGGAGATGATCGCGGCAGAGGCGGGGGTGAGCAGCCCGGTCGCTCAGGCGCCGCTGGTAGGCGCTCTCCTACTTCTCGGCTACGCCCTGGCCACCTCGGCGCTGGCCGCAGCGGTATCCCTACGCCGCGACGTCGCCTGAGTTCGTGCGCGTACGCGACGCCGCCGGGCTCAGGCGTGACCGCCCTGGACTTCCTTGGCGGCGGCCTTGATGTCGTCGGCCTCGACCTTCTCGACGGTGGACTGAACGATGGTCTCCGCCCGTTCGAGGGCCTTGCGGATCTTGACCTCGCCGGGGTCCGAGACGAGAGCGATCAGGCCCGAGTGTCCTGGTGTGATCGCATTCTCGAGCTGCTGCTCGAGCTCCTTGTTGTGGTGGCGCTGTCGCAGCTTTCCGACGAGCGCTCCGGTGCCGCCGGCCACTGCGGCACTGCCGAGGATCGACGGCGGGAAGACCACCCCGAGCGCGATACCGCCGACGACGCCCCACTTGAGCCCTGACTTCGTGCTGTGGTCGGTCGCCTTCTGGATCTCCAGTCGGCCCTCGGCCGAACGGTTGACCACGATGACGCCCTCGATCTCGACGGTGCGGCCGTCCTCGGCCGACTTGAGGGCCTCGTACGCCTCCCACGCCGTGTCTGTTTCGCTGAAATCCGCGATGACGAGGGTGTAGGCGCCGTCGGACACGGAGGCCGCGCGCACCTCGAGGTCGGGGGTGTTCTCGTCTGCCATGACATCCGCTCCTTGGGTGGTTGGGATTCCACTCTCGAACGGTCATGGCGCGGCGACATCACCCGTAGCGGGTGGGGTGGGCGTGCCGCTCGGGCGATCCGATGATCACTTGCCCTGGCGCGATCGGCGCCAGAACCCCCAGGCCCAGGTGAGGAGCAGGGCGCCCAGGATCGACCCGATCAACCCGGTCGGGTGGAGATCGAGGCCGTTGCCGGTCGCGAGACTGAGCCCCAGACCGCCGATGAAGGAGCCCAGGAGGCCCGTCACCGCCGCGGTGGTCCAATCGATCTCCTTCATCGACCGACCGAGAACGAGTTGTGCCACGCCGCCTGCCACGATGCCGAACAGGATGATCGCGATGATGAGCATCTCGGCAACGTACCGCAACCCAGACGCTCTTATTCCGGCGTTGAAGGACACTCCTCGATCTTGGCGACCTGGGTGCTGAGGACGACAGGCTCAAACTCGACGGGTCAGGCGCTGCGGGTCTGGAGCCAGGTGCGGTACCGGCGCAGGGCGCGACCCTGCAGGATGGTCTCCTTCGCCAGCGCGAGCCGGGGGTCCAGTCCGGGGCGGGTGCGGCGGCCGGCGCCGAGGCGGCGCAGCTGCTGGCGTACGCGGGCCATGCTCGCGGCCGACGCGACGGCCTTGTCCTCGATCCGCACCGGCGCCAGGTCGACGCGTGCCTCGGCGTTGTGATGCCAGGTGTTCGGCAGGTCGGGCTCGGTCAGGTCGCCGCCCCACCGGTCGGTGCGCTGAAGCGCCGTCGCGGAGCTTCAGCGCTGCCCGCCCACACCACCGAGCTGCACCACCCCAAAGGTGTGGTCGCCGTGATCTCGCCCTGGAACTACCCGCTCAGCATGGCGGCCGGTGACGCCATCCCGGCGCTGCTGGCCGGTGGCACGCCCCGCCCCGACCTCGGTCCGCTATTCTACGAGCCGACGATCCTCGCCGACGTCACCCCGGAGATGACCCTGTTCGAGCACGAGACCTTCGGTCCGGTGGTCTCCGTCTACCGCTACTCCGAGATCGACGACGCCGTCCGGATGGCCAACTCCACGGCGTACGGCCTCAACGCCAGCGTCTGGAGCCGCGACGGGGCGAAGGGCCGTGCCGTGGCGGCGCGCATCCACGCCGGCACGGTCAACGTCAACGAGGCCTTCGCCGCCGCGTGGGGCAGCATCGACGCACCCATGGGCGGGATGGGCGACTCCGGCCTCGGCCGCAGGCATGGTGCCGACGGGCTGCTCAAGTACACCGAGGCCCAGACGGTCGCCCACCAGCGGCTGCAGGGGTTCACCCCGCCCAGCGCGATCGACCACGATCAGTGGTCCCGGATCCTTACGCTCGCACTGAAGACACTACGTAGGGCCGGCGTCCGGTGACCCGGGTCCGCTCGAAGGAGATCCAGGCATGACCAAGCGCATCCTGAATGTCGTCACCAACGTCGGTCACTACGACGACCCGTCCCACCCACCGGCCTGTGGCTCTCCGAGCTCACCCACGCCTGGCAGGTCTTCGAGGAGCACGGCTTCGAGCAGACCCTCGTCAGCCCGGCCGGGGGAGCGGTCCCGCTCGAACCGCGCTCGCTGAAGTTCCCCAGCTACGACAGGACCGCCAAGGCCTGGCGTGCCTCCCCGGAGCGGATGGCGCTGCTGGAGAACACTCTCAGCCCTGACCAGATCGACTCCGTCGACTACGACGCCATCTACTTCACCGGTGGCCACGCGGTCATGTACGACTTTCCCGACAGCGAGGGTCTTCAGCGCATCACCCGCGAGATCTTCGAGCGCGGCGGCATCGTCTCCTCCGTCTGCCACGGCTACTGCGGTCTCCTCAACACCCGCCTCTCCGACGGCTCCTACCTCATCGCCGGCCGGAGGATGACCGGCTTCGCCTGGCAGGAGGAGGTCCTCGCCCGGGTCGACAAGCTCGTCCCGTACAACGCCGAGGAGGAGGCCAAGAAGCGTGGTGCGCTCTATGAGAAGGCCATGCTTCCGTTCGTCTCGTACGCCGTCGTCGACGGCAACCTCGTCACCGGGCAGAACCCGGGGTCGGCCAAGGAGACGGCCACGAAGGTTGCCGAGCTCCTCTGACCCCGCGCGGGTCACTGTTCGACGGGACTCGGGTTGAGAAGGGACGTGTCCAGGTCGCTGTTGCGGAGGCGGTAGACCTGAAGCCTCAAGTGGTAGTACTTCTCCGTCTCTCCGACCCAGTCCATACCGATGCGGCGTGCGGCGTGGATGCCGTGCTCGTTCCGGGGCCGTACGACGGCGAAGATCTCCTCCTCGCCGTTGGCGAACGCGTAATGGGCAAGGGCGTGCCCGGCTTCCGAGCCCAGTCCGCGGCCCCACGCCCAGGGGGCGAGCTGGTAGCCCACCTCCAGGTCTTCGCCTTCCGGAGGGAGCGGGAGGATCTGTGCCGAGCCCGCGACACGTCCGCTCTCGATCTCTTCGACCACCCATCGGCCGCTCGCCCGGCCGGCGGGTCCTGGGGGCGCGGCGAGCCAGCTGCTGATCGTCGCCCGCATGGTGTCGACGTCGGTGACCTGCCCCATGGCCGGCGCCAGCCAGCGGGAGACCTCGGCGCTGCCGTAGATCTCGAGTGCCGCGGGCGCATCGTCCTCGCGCCATGGCCGAAGCCGCACCCGCGCCGTACGAATGGTCGAGCCATCGATCGTGACGTCATCAGCCAACGTGAGCTCCTCGAAAGGGGATGACCGTCCGCCGACATCGCATCGAGGACAGGGATGCGACACAGGACGGTCTATCGACGATAGCGCGCTCCACCCACTCGGGGCGACGGATGTTGCTGAGTCAGTGCGGTGAGCGCGGCCTCTGCCGTCTACAGTTGTCCCGTGCGTTTCGGCGTACGTTCCCCGGTTGGTCTGCCTGCAGGGCCCGCCTGACTTTGAATCACGCTGTCGTGTGCCAGAATTACGCTCCGTGCCGGTACCCAGCGGGGGAGAATGGCACACAGTGGACCGGAAACGGTCCGATCCCCAGTTGCTCTGCCGGTAGGGGCCGCCAGACTTTGAATCTGGATTAGGGACGTTGGTTCGACTCCAACCTGGGGAGCAGAAACGGCCCGACGTCAAATGACCTCGGGCGGTTTGTGTCTTCGGGTCCGCGACTTCGACCGCTGGGCACCCTGGGGGCGGGGGCGCAGCTTTGGTTAGCTTGGGTCGCTGATGTGTGGTCGTGACGTACTCGCTGCCTGAATCGCCCCGGGTCTGATGGAGGCTCTGGTGTGTCCCGGGTTCTACGGCGTCCGAGTTTCTGGATGGTGGTCGACGCCCGCCGAGACCCTGAGACGACGCAGGGAGCGATCGCTCGGATCGCGGGCCAGCTGGGGATCAACCCGGAGACGTTGCGGACGTGGGTCAAGCGCACAGAGATCGATGAGAGCCTGCGTCCTGGGGCCACGTCCGCGGAGGCGGAGCGGATCGCTGAGCTCGAGCGTGAGAATCGTGAGCTGCGTCGGGCCAACCACATCTTGAAGACGGAGTCGGCTTTCTTCGCGGCGGAGCTCGACCGCCCCTCGAACAGGTAGTGGCCTACATCGACGCCCATCGCCATGACGTGGTCGATGGGCGCGAGGGTGGGGTCGAGCCGATCTGCACGGTGCTGAAGAAGGCCGGCGTGCAGATCGCCCCGGGCAGCTACTACGCGGCCAAGAACCGGCCACCACCGCCACCGATACCTACTGCATCCCAAGCCGAAGATCGGACTGCATCCTGGGCATGCCGAGTTCGTTCTTGTGCTAGCGTCGCTGGCGCAAGAAACGATTCTGCATCGTGACTCGGCGGGCCCATAGGGGTCAACCGTCCCCACTCAGCCGGCGGGCCGTTGTCGAGGCCTCTGGATGACGATCAGTGAGGCTGCTGCGACATGAGACATCAAATTCTGCTTGACGTTGACACAGGGCGCGACGATGCGCTTGCCATTATGTTCGCAATGCGACATCCGGACATCGATGTTCACGCGATCACCTGCGTCGCAGGGAACACGAGCGCCGCAAATGCTGCTGCCAACACCCTGAGGATCCTCGATCTCGTCGAAGCGCCACCGATCCCAGTGGCTGTGGGTGCTCAGCGCCCCCTGATCGAGCCGCTCCGAGATGCCTCGTGGATCCACGGCCCGAACGGCCTCGGCGACGTGGACTTGCCTGTCAGCGGCCGCGGCATCGAGCCGGTCCATGCGGTCGAGCTGATGCGCCGGTGCCTTCTTTCTTCCGAGGCCCGGCTCACAGTCATCGCGCTCGGGCCAATGACCAACGTCGCTTTGCTGCTCCGGACGTACCCAGAGGTGGCGGGACGAATCGAGCGGATCATCTTCATGGGCGGTTCAGCCACGGTCGGCAACGCCACGCCCGCCGCCGAGTTCAACTTCTGGCATGACCCAGAGGCGGCCCACATCGTGCTGACCAGCGGTATACCGCTGACGATGTACGGCTGGGACATTCTGTGGAGCATGAGAACAGGGGCTCATCAGATCGCGGAACTGTGCGACTCTGCTGATCAGGTGCGCCAGATCGCCGGTCGCCTGCTCGCCTTCGCGGCTGCAGATCCGGCGAACGGGTCACCGGTGATCTACGACTGCATAGGCGACGCTGGCGTCCTGTGCGTCATGGCGGCACCAGAGCTGTTTGGCATCGAGAGCCGACCAGTCCAAGTCGTCCTCACCCCCGGCCCCGCCCGTGGGCAGACGATCGTCGATCAACGAGAAATGGCCGGCGAGGACTCCGCCCACGGCATGACCGCGCCAGTGCCACTCGTCGACGTGGTTACTTCGGCTTCGAACAACGAAGTGCTCGCCATGTTCCTCGAGACCCTCGACGGCCGCTGCGGCTGCGACAACGGGGCCAGCCACCACGCGGAACGGTAGCCGCAGCGTGTGCGTCCCCAAAGTTGGCTGCCACATGTAGAAACGTTTCTTTGATAGTCGAACTCCTTCGATAGTGCAGTTGCAAGCGGTGAGGGATGGCTCTTGTTGCGTCCATTGACATCCAAACTAGAATCGATAATACTCGCTCAGAGCCCGCTCCCTGTGCCAGGCCCAATCGGCACAGGTGGTGCGTCCCTTCAGCGAAGATCGGACATCCAGAGGGCTCGAGCCAGAAACCGTCACACCAGACGCCGCCCAACGGGCAGAGTGAGGACTTGAAAAAGATGCCGGACTTCAAAGACCTCGTGCGGTCGGCCTGGGATGCCGCCTGGAACCACGGCGACTGCGACGCTCTTGACATGATCGTTCACCCTGACTACGAGCTGGAGAATGCCGGTCTGGGCCTCACCGCGGGGCTCGCTGGGCTCAAGAGCCAGATCCGAGACATGCGAGCCGCGATCCCGGATCTTCGGACCTCGGTGGACGCAATCGTTGTTGACGGCGACGGGTTCGCCCTCTTCTGGTCGGCCACCGGCACGTTCATGAATGCTTTCGGCGACGTTCCCCCAACGCACCGTGTACTGCAATCACGAGGTGCGGTGCAGGGGACGCTGCGTGACGGTCGGATCATTCGCGAGCGCGTGGCCTGGGACCCGACTGTCGACATGCTGTCTGAGCTGGGGACGCCTGGACTGGGGTCGGCATTCGACCCGTCCCAGCAAAGCGGCGGTGAGAACGTTGAGATGCCTAGCATCGAGGATCTCAAGGAGTTCAACCGCAAGTTCGTCACCGGCGTCACCGTGGTGACGACGATGGATTCCGCTGATCAGCCCCGGGGGTTGGCAGTCAGCGCTTACATGCCCATCTCGCTGGACCCCCCGCTGGTGGCTGTGTGCGTGCAGAACACGTCCTCGACGTACTCGTCTCTCTTCGAATCTGAGCACCTCGGCATTAACATCATCGCCAATACTCAGCGGCCAGTTGTGGACAGGTTTGCCACCAAGTCCGACGATAAGTTCGCTGGACTTGATTGGCACAGTGGCCCCGAGGGCTCCCCTCTGATCCGCGGATCGGCGGCGTCGATCGAGGCCGAGATCAAGGAGCGGTTCCGCGCGAAGACCCACGTGCTGATCGTCGCTCAGGTGAGCTACCTCGAAGTATCCAGCCTGGATCCGATGGTCTACAAGGCGGCCAAGTTCTACGACGGCGCATCTCTCGCAGAGATCTAGCCACGTACCGCCGGCCCGTTGTGATCGGGGGCGTCGTCAAACGCTGGGTACGTGATCGTGCAGACCGCAGTCATGAGGTTGGAGCGCGTGAGAAGCCGTCTCCGACGTGGGGGCTGCTTGGCGACCCTGCCCCCAGTTCTACTGCGACGTCTGAGCGGAGACTGCGGCCAGCGCTGGGATACCGGGCTCTTCACAGATGAGGGTGTAGGTCCCGGATCGGTGGCTGGCGCGTCGGTCCGGGGGTAGAGGTCGAGGTCTTCCGATGATGGAAGTTCTCACACAGCCATCGGGAAGACATCGACGTTGCCTGACGCTACCTTCACGACCAATGACCTGACGACCTTCACGCGCCTGGACAAGCTCGGACTCGTCGCGATCGGGCAGGGACTCGATCCGGATCGGACGCTGTTGCTGTGCCGGGTCGCTGAACCCGACCAGTCTGATCAGTGGTGTCGACGATGCGGCGGCGAGGGTCTGGCTCGCGACAGCGTCCTGTTGCACGAGCTCGAAGGTTGCTCGTCCACTGACCATGAGCACCGTCCCGCGAAGTGGCAGCGAGTCGATCCCTAAAGTCTTGACCAGCTTGTCCATCCGGCGGGTGGAGACACCGGCGAGGTAGCAGTCAGCCGCGACCGTGATCAGCGCGGACTCGGCACGTTTGCGGCGCTCGAGGAGCCACTCGGGAAAGTAGGTGCCCTGCCGCAGTTTGGGGATCGCGACATCGACGGTCCCGATGCGAGTGTCGAGGTCGCGGTGTCGGTAGCTGTTGCGTTGGCTGGTCCGGGTCGGTGAGGGCCGGCCGTACTCGGCACCGACCACGGCATCGGCGTCGGCGGAGATTAGGGCTTGATGATCGACTGCAGCAGCGATCGCATCAGATCAGGGCTGGCCTCAGCCAGGGTTTCACCGAGCAGGCCCGCAGGGTCAACAGTATGTGGTGCGGTCATCGTGTGGTTCCGTTCGAGAGAGCTGTGGAAGGTGAACTCGAAGGATCACGCGGTGGCCGCACCGTCGTCCGGCGTACACGCCAGCAACGACCTGGGCGACCGCGCTACACCACTATCGGGGACTCAACTACGAACGAGCGGGTACATCATTTTCCCGGCAGGTTCGCCTGCGAGAGATAGGCCGCGGCCCGACGCAGCACCTCGTTCTCCTGCTCGAGCAACCGGATCCGCTTCTTCGCTTCTCGCAGCTCAGAGTTCTCAGCCGCCGTGGTCCCCGGCTTGGCGCCGTTCTCGACATCGGCCTGCCGCAGCCAGTTGGTCAGACGCGACTCACTGATCCCGAAGTCCACAGCGATCTGCTTCAACTGCTGACCAGGCTCACGGTTCCTCGCAACACGAACAACGTCGTCACCGAACTCCTTGGGGTACGGCTTCGGCACAGCACACATCCTTCCAGCAGCACCTCTCGGCACCACAGATCAGATGTCACCTACCCCTGCAGCAGTCCCCTGCGTTCCGCAGCGGTTAGAGCGAACCCGTCGATTCCCGGATCTTCAGTGAGACCGGCGAGGGTGGGGGAGGGACTTGATCGGCGCCGTCGACCATGCTCAGCAGCAGTTTGGCTGCCTGAACGCCCATTTCCCTGGCTGGCTGTCGGACAGTGGTCAACGCTGGGGTGAGAAGCGAAGCGAATGGCAGGTCATCGAAGCCGACCACCGAGACGTCATCCGGTACCCGCAGGCCGGAGCGGCGGCAGTAGGAGAGAGCGCCGATCGCCATCAGGTCGTTCGCGCAGATAAGGGCTGTGGGTCGTTCGTGCGCGGGACGGCTCAGGATCTCCTCTGCCAGCTGCGCGCCCGACGTCATCCGGTAATCGCCGGCGAGAACGGGAACCTCGTCAGGGTCGAGCCCGGCGGCCGCGATGGCCTCGCGGTATCCCGACAGGCGCTGTTCGGCGGTCCAGAGCTCGCGGGGGCCGCTGAGGATGGCGAGGCGCTCGTGCCCGAGCGAGGTGACGTGGGCCGCGATCTCTCGGGCCCCCCGACGGTTCTGAGAGACCACAGCTGGAAGGTCGAAGCCAGGGAGCTTCTCATCGACCAGGACGACAGGGCCGACCCGGGTCAACTCCACCAAGGCCTCCATCCGCGTCTCGGCCCCCGACAGGTAGATGAGCCCATCGAGTCGCTGACTCCGCAACAGTCGGCTGTTCCAAGACTCGCCGACGCCGACCGCCTCTGGTGTGCAGAACACAACGAGGACGTCCTTCTCGGAGGCGGCCTGCTCCACACCCTCAGCGATCATCGCGAAGTACTGGTTCACGAGGTCTGGAATAACCAAGCCCACGGTCGCCACACTCCGCCGCTTGAGGTTGCGCGCGGACTCGTTCGGCAGATAGCCCAGTGCGCGTACGGCGTCGAGAACTCGATCGCGCCGGTCCGCAGCTACTGGCCCACTGTCGTTAAGCACGTAGCTGACGGTGCTGACGGCGACGCCCGCCCGCTCGGCGACGTCCTTCATAGTGGGTCTGCGCGCCGGCCTGGGCTCTGAGTTCCAAGCCAAGTCTCCCCCTCGATTGCAGCAGTCGCCTCGTTCCCGAGCTTGTTACTCCGACCATACTCGATTCGACCAGCAGATCCGCGCTCCGTCCTGTTCGACCGGTGGCGCGTAGGCACTGTCAACTAGAAACCTTTCATCTATGCGGGGTCTTGGCGTTCGCGCACGCCGACGCCTCTCTTCCTTGCTCGTGCCGAATCTCCTCTGGGGGAGACAACGACGGCCACGCATGCGCCCGAAGCAAGCGCACTGGCGCCCCATCCTTGCTCGGCATCGTTCGCGAGTCGGGTCAGACCGATCGAAAACTCGGGGTTTACATGACCGACATCACATTGATACAGTCGCGCAACTAGAAAGGTTTCTACTTCTTCAAGTAAAGCACTCTGAAGACGGGAAACAGCAGTGGCGAGCCGACTGCTCCGTCGTCATATAGAATCGTTAATAGTCCGCTTCGCGACCGCTACGGTCGCAGGTGGGCGACCTAGAGGAAGGGCGCGCAACAATGTCCCTTGGAGAGCAGTTCGACAACATCATCATCAACACCGACAACTACAAGCACTGTCACTACCCGTTGTACCCGCCGGGCACTGAGTACGTCTCGTCGTACATCGAGTCGCGCGGCGGCGAGTTCCCCGTCACGATGTTCGTGGGCCTGCAGGCCTTCCTCCGGGACTACCTCATGCGCCCGGTGACGATCGAGGATGTCGACGCGGCCGAGTACTTGATGCGCGAGCAGGGCATGCACTTCAACCGCGAGAACTGGATGGGCATCATCAACGACCACGGCGGCTACCTGCCCGTCGAGATCGAAGCTGTCCCCGAGGGCACCGTGCTGCCCAGCAAGAACGTCCTCATGCAGCTCATCAACACCGACCCGAAGTACTACTGGGTGACCAGCTTCTTCGAGACCGCTCTCCTGAGGGCAGTATGGTATCCGACCACGGTGGGCACCTTGAGCTGGCTGTGCAAGCAGGTCATCCGCACCGCCCTAGAGCGGACGTCTGACAACGAGGGCGTGCTCCGGCACATGCTCCACGACTACGGCGCACGCGGCGTCAGCTCTCAGCAGTCCGCCGCTCTCGGCGGCCTGGCGCACCTGGTCAACTTCAGCCAGAGCGACACCACCCCCGGCATCCTCGCCGCTAAGCGCTGGTACAACGCCGTAGCTCCGTCGAACTCCGGCCCCAACTCTGAGCACGCCGGCTTCACCGCCTGGGGACGCGAGCACGAGGTCGATGCGCTTCGCAACATGCTCGAGGTCCACAAGCCCCACGGCTTCGTCCTGCTGCTCACCGACACCTACGACCATGAGAACTGCGTCAAGAACATCATCGGCGGCGAGCTCAAGGAGATGATCCAGAACTTCCCTGGTCTGGTGGGCGCACGTCCCGACTCCGGCGACATCGTCCAGGTCACCTCCGACACGACCGAGTGGCTCATGGACGCCTTCGGCTACGAGGTCAACAGCAAGGGCTTCAAGATCCTCCCGCCGTTCATCCGGGTTGCGCAGGGCGACGGCGTGACCGGAGAGAGCCTGCGTGAGGTGTTCATCGAGATGGAGCGCCGGGGCCTGGCGGCCGACAACGCCGTCTTCGGGATGGGAGGCGGCCTCCTGCAGCACGTCAATCGTGACACCAACAACTTCGCTCAGAAGGCGAACGCAGTTCGGGTCAACGGCGAGTGGCGCAACATTGCCAAGCAGCCCACCGGTGCCGGCTTCAAGGCCTCCAAGGCCGGGCGACTGGCTCTGATCCTGGAAGACGGCGAGTACAAGACGGTTCCGCGTGACTCGGTCAACTCCGAGCAGAACCTCCTCAAGCCGGTCTTCCGCAACGGCAAGCTGCTCAAGAAGTGGGACTTCTCCGAGCTGATTGCGGCCAGCGAGGCGCCGGTGCCGCAGGAGTGGTACGCCGACTACATCGCCCCGATGCTGCAGACCCGGGTCGACGATTTCATGACTGTCTGAGCCCCGCACGTGCGCGGGACCTGAAACGAGGCCGTCCCGCGCACGTGCGGTGCCACCCTGGCTGGGCACTCATCGACGGCCAGGCGCCGAGCGGCCTCGAAACACATGGTCCGACCCGAGGCCGAGACCAAACACAATTGAGGAGTTGCACAATGGGAATGAAGATCTGGGTAACGGCCCCGTTCTTCTACGCGGACATGAGCCGGCCTTGGTCGGAGACTCTCGACCAGATGCTCAGAATTGTCGACGCCGCGGAAGAGTTCGGGTTCGAAGGGATTACGATCAACGAGAACCAGTTCCAGAACTACGTGTGCAATCCCTCCGCCATGATGTTCGCGGCGGTGGCAGCCCAGCGCACCAAGAGGCTGCGGATCGTTCCAGGCGTGGTCGTGCTTCCGGCCTACAACCCCCTGCTCGTCGCGTCCGAGATGAGCATGCTGGACCACCTCGCTCCAGGACGTGTTGGCCTCGGTGTCGCTCGCGGCGGTAGCCGACTCCAACTCGACCGCCTGGGTGTCGCACCGTCGGAGCAGCGGGCGAAGTACGAGGAGGGGCTGGAGATTGTCCGTGCGATGTTCGCCCAGGACGATTTCTCCTACGACGGACAGTTCTACTCATTCCCGCCAACCACCCTGCTGCCGAAGCCGATCACCAAGCCGCATCCCGACATCTGGGTGGCGTCGCAGAGCACAGACGGGGTGCGGCGGGTTGCCCAGCAGGGCCTCAACCTCATCACCGCGCCGAACTATGGCAACTTCGAGCCCTACGGCGACTTGGAAGAGCTTCTCGCGGCGTACAACGACGAGGTCGAGAAGTCCGGCAACGAGCGGCAACAGGTGATGGTGCTGCGCCACACCTGGGTTGGTCAGACCGAGGAAGAGGCGCTGGAGTACTTCGACGACGTCGTCAACGAGTACAACTACTACATGGCCCTCGTGAAGGGTCCGGGCACCGTCGACACCAAGGAAGGGCGACTGGCGACCCGCGACGTCGGCGAGAGCCGCGACTACGTGCACGGCGGGAAGATGACTCCAGAGAACCACAGCTTCTCCAAGGAGAACCTGCTGGAGAAGTACGCTGACCCGATCCTGACCACGCCCGACAAGATGATCGAGCGTTTCAAGCACTACGAGAACCTCGGCGTGGACCACATGGGCTGCCTCATCGCGGTGGGCATGCCCACCGAGGCGATCATCAAGAACATGAAGATGATGTCCGAAGAGGTTCTCCCCGCATTCGCTGACTGACTCGCGGCGTTTGTCAGTTCCCCACGTCTTGGGTGACAGCCTGCGGCTTCACTGGCTGTCACCCAAGACGGACCCGACGACAGCAGAGGAGACATGAGAAGTGATTTACGAGGTGCGCGAATACGTACCGGTGCCCGGGCGGCTCGGTGACGTCATGGACATGTTCAAGAAGGTCGTGATCCCGCTCTTCCGCAAGCATGACATGGAGATCACGCAGGTGGGTTTCACCACGATCGGTGACAACTCCTTCAACGAGCTCGTCTACACGATGCGCTTCGCCGACCTGACCGAGCTCGAGGCCAAGTGGCGGGCCTTCATCGCGGACCCGGAGTGGACCTCCGCGCTGGCCAGTCGTGAGGAGAACGGTCCGCTGTACCAGGCGATCCGCCGCCGGGTCGTAGACGCGGCCCCCTTTGACGAGGTCCTGAACGCTTCGGTGTGACCGCCGGCGAGACACCGGTTGTGCGGACAAGGTCATCGACAAACCAATGAACACCACGCGAGCTGCTGCAGCCGCGCAGTTGAGGGAGACGAATTCAATGACAACCAAACCGCCTGGGGCACCGATCGCCCACACGGGGAAGTTCTACATCGATGGCGATTGGGTCGAACCTTCAACGACCCGCACCATCGATGTGGTCGAAGCCGCCACCGAAGAGCTCTACTACTCCGTCGCCGAGGCCGTAGAGACCGATGTCTCCCGGGCGATCGCCGCGGCGCGTCGTGCCTTCGATGAGGGCCCGTGGCCGCAGATGTCGCCGGGCGAGCGCGCGGAGTACCTGCGCGCGATCGCTCAGGGACTGGCGGATCGTTCCAGCGACCTCGTCCAGATCTGGCCCCGTGAGACCGGCATCATCGCCAGCATCGTGCCGGCTGTCCTCGAAGAGGTTCCGGCGGCGTTCAACTACTACGCCGACCTCGCGGACCGCTACCCGTTCGAGCAGGAGGCTCCGACCAGCTCGGGCCAAGGCTTCGGGATGATCGTCGGTGAGCCTGTGGGCGTAGTCGGCGCGATCGTTCCGTGGAACACCCCGATGCACCTGGCCGCCTGGAAGTTGGCCCCTGCACTGCTCGCCGGCTGCACAGTGGTCGTCAAAGCCTCGCCCGAGGCGCCCGGAGCGGCGTACATCATCGCGGAGGTCGTCGAGAAGGTCGGGCTCCCGGCGGGTGTGGTGAACGTCTTGACCGCCGACCGGGAAGCGTCCGAGGCCCTGGTGACCGATCACCGCGTCGACAAGATCACCTTCACCGGGTCGACCGGGGTCGGTAAGCGGATCGCCGGGATCATGGCTGAGCGCATCGGACGGTACACGCTCGAGCTGGGCGGCAAGTCGGCGGCCATCATCCTCGATGACATGGACGTCTCGGAGGCGGCCGCGAGCCTGACCGGGGGTGCGTGCTTCGTCTCCGGGCAGATCTGCGCCTCGCTGACCAGGATCGTCGTGCCGCGCCGCCGCCACGACGAGATGGTCGAGGCGCTGGCCGACCACTTCTCCAAAGTCAAGGTCGGAAACCCGTTCGACCCGAGCGTCCAGATGGGGCCGTTGGCCTCCCAGCGTCAGCGGGAGCGAGTCTTGAGCTATGTTCAGCTCGGCCAGGACGAAGGCGCGAAGCTGGCCTTCGGCGGTAACCGTCCCGCGGATCTGGACCGAGGCTGGTTCGTCGAGCCGACGGTGTTCGGGAACGTCGACAACTCCTCCCGACTCGCCCAGGAAGAGATCTTCGGGCCGGTGACCTCGGTCATCGCTGCGGCAGACGAGGAGGACGCGATCCGCCTCGCGAACGACTCGGTCTTCGGTTTGAACGCATCCGTCTTCACTCACGATTCGGACCGTGCCCGGGAGGTCGCCAGGCGTCTTCATGCGGGCACCGTGGGGCAGAACGGTAACCGGGCGGACTTCGGCATCGGGTTTGGTGGCTTCAAGCAGTCGGGTGTCGGTCGTGAGGGCGGTGTCGCCGGTCTGCTGCCCTACCTTGAGAACAAGACCGTCGTGCTCGACGAGCGACCGCGCTCCATCGGAAAGAAGGAGGGGAAGTGACCGGTTCCCGTGAGAACCGCGCCGTCAGCGGCCTCCACGTTTTCGACATGGACGGCACGCTGCTGCGGAGCACCGCCACCGTCGAGCTGGCCCGCCAGATGGGTCAGCTCGAGGCTGGGCATGAGATCGAGACGATGTGGCAAGAAGCGAGGATCTCTGACAACGACTTCTGGTTGAGCCTCCTGGACATCTGCAAGTACGCCACCGAAGCTGACATTGACGACGCGTTCCAGCTCGCGCCGTGGATGGACGGAATCGCTGAGACCTTCGCCGACATCCGAACCCGCGGCGAGGACATCATCGTCATCTCCCAGTCACCCGCGTTCTTCGTCCGGGGTCTCGAACTGTGGGGGGCCAGCGCCACCTACGGCTCGGCCGTCGAGCTGGGCAGCCCCCTGGGGAAGTCAGCCACGCTGATGCCCGAGGCGAAGGTTGCGATCACCAAGATGGCGCTCGCCGATCGCAACCTCAGCGATCACGACTGCGTCGTGTACGGCGACTCATCCAGCGACGTTGAACTTTTCACCACGTTCGAGCACTCGGTCGCGGTCAACCCGGCTCCCACCCTGGCGCCGCTAGCCGCCAAGCACTATCTCGGCACCGATATCCGCGAGGCATACGCGCTGGGTCGCGAACTCCTCACCTCAACAACTATCAAGTAACCAGCGCAAGGGAGTAGACACCGATGGGTACCACTGGATCACCGCTGAAGGTCCTGTTCGTGGGCGAGTCTTGGATCAAGCACACGATCCACATGAAGGGCTTCGACCAGTTCCATTCGACCGAGTACGAAGAGGGAGCGGGTTACTTCCTCGGCTGCCTGGACGACGCCGGCTTCGACGTCACCTACGTCCGCGGCCACGAGATCACGATGCGGTTCCCCCGTTCGGCCGAGGAGCTCAATGAGTTCGATGTGGTCGTCATCTCCGACATCGGCTCCAACTCTTTCCTGCTGCCCGACGAAACCTTCCTGCGCTCGGAGAAGTCGCCGAACCGCCTAGGGCTGGTCGCCGACTACGTCGAGCGAGGCGGCGGTCTGGTCATGGTCGGGGGCTATCTTTCCTTCACCGGGATCGACGGCAAAGGTCGCTTCGGCATGAGCCCCCTGGCCGACCCGCTGCCCGTCACGATGCTCCCGTTCGACGACCGGGTCGAGATGTCGCAGGGAGTTGACATCGACGTCTGCCAGCCCGATCATCCCGTCCTCGGTGGAACGCCGTCTGAATGGCCGCAGCTGCTCGGCTACAACAAGCTGATCGCCAAGCCCACCGCGACCGTCGTGGCTCGAGCCGGAGAGGACCCGATGCTCGTCGTCGGTGAGTACGGAAACGGCCGCACAGCCGCGTTCGCCTCTGATCTCGCCCCGCACTGGGCCCCCCCGGAGTTCTTGGATTGGCCGCACTACGCCGCACTGTGGACGTCTATGCTCTCGTGGGCTGCGCAGGCGCAGGAAACCCCGACGCGCGCAGAACAGGCGTCGTGAGATCGCGCATGACTAAGCCGAATCTGGCGGTGCAGCCATGAGCGGACGACTCCTTGTCGTGGGAGCGGTCAACGTCGACATGGTCGTCGCAGCGTCCAGACTGCCAGGCCCTGGAGAGACCGTGGTCGGATCGAACCTGCAGCGTTACGGCGGTGGCAAAGGGGGCAACTCTGCGGTGGCAGCCGCGCGTGCCGGAGCCGACGTGCGCTACGTTGGAGCAGTCGGGCAAGACGAGCTCGGCACCGCTGCCCTGGGCGAACTGCACGCCGAAGGGGTCGATGTCGACGACGTTGCGATCAAGCAGGAAGCCAGCACCGGCGCTGCTCTCATCGTCGTCGACCCCGCCGGGGAGAATCAGATTGCCGTCGCGGCGGGGGCAAACGCTGCGGTCACGCCTCAGGATGTGAGCGCCGCAGTGGAGCGGGCGCGCGATTGGCCAGGATGTGTCCTGGTCAGCACCGAGATCTCCATCGAGGGCGTCGTCGCCGCGGTCGAGGCTGCGGCGGCGCATGGTTGGCTCTGTGTGCTCAACCCGGCCCCGGTCGAGCCGGGGATTCGCGGGCTCCTCCAACTCGGGCCGATCCTCACGCCCAACAGGGGCGAGCTCAAGGATCTCTACCACCTGCTCGGCGAGCCGGGAGACCCCTCAATCGAGACGATGGCGGCGGCAGTGGCATCACACACCCGGGCACCTGTCGTCGTCACTCTGGGGGCCGAAGGTGTGCTCTCGTGCGGTGCCGACGGGGTGCCCCATCGGATACCGGCAGCATCGGCACGACGAGTTGTCGACACCACCGGCGCTGGAGACACCTTCAACGGCGTATTCGCCGCCAGCCTGGCGATGGGAGCGGACGTCATCCATGCGGCAGGCCGAGGCGTGGCGGCTGCGAGCTTGTCGGTCGAGTCGGCCGGGGCACGAACAGGCATGCCGAGTGCGTCAGCGATCGACGCCGCAATGGCGTCCGCTCAGCCCAGCGCACGCACTTAACGGACATCTGGAGGCGTCGTGATTTTTTTTGAACTGAAGTCGAAAGGTTTCTAGTCATGCATCTGAGCACTGACATACAAAGAGGGCTTACCGGCCCCGCCAGCGCACGCAACCCTCATCTCCGGGACGCTGGTCCAGAGGACGCACCGATACAAGCATGTTCAGGCAAGAGGCTCATGCTCTTCTCCGGACGCTCTAACGCGCCTTTGGCGGGCGCCATCGGGGACCTGCTCGACATCAACCTCGGCAAGGTGACTCTCAAGACGTTCTCCAGCGGAGAGGTCTACAGCCGGTTCGACGAGTCGATTCGAGGCGCCGACGTCTTCATCGTTCAGCCGATGTGTGGCAACCCCGAGACAGGCATCAATGCAAACGACGCGCTCCTTGAGCTGTTGGTGATGGTCGACGCGGCTGTCGGCGCCAGTGCCCGCAGGGTGATCGCAGTGACTCCGTGGTACGGCTACTCGCGCCAGGACAAGAAGTCTGCGCCCCGCGAGCCCATCTCGGCGCGGATGGTGGCGCGCACCCTGGAGGTGACCGGCGTAGACCGCGTACTGACGATGGACCTCCACGCCGGCCAGCTGCAGGGCTTCTTCGGGATCCCGGTTGACCACATGACGGCCGTCGGGATACTGAGCGACTACTTCGCTGGTTTCGATGACGACCTCGTGATCGTCGCGCCGGACGCCGGCAGGGTGAAGCTCAACAAGCAGTTCGCCACCCAGATCGGAGCCGGCCTTGCGATCTTGGACAAGGAGCGCCCTCAGCAGCAGGTTGCAGAGATCACCACGGTTATCGGCGATGTCCGTGGGAAGACCGCGATCGTGATCGACGACATCATCGACACTGCCGGCACCTTGTGTGCCGCAGGGGAAGCGCTTATGCGCGCGGGGGCTCGACGAGTTGTCGCTGCCGCGACCCACGGAGTCTTCAGCGGGCCGGCGTTCGAGCGTCTTGCCGACTCGCCGTTCGAGCAGGTCGTCGTCACCGACACGATCCCGCTGCGGACGGGTGCTCCCGACAACATCAAGGTGCTTTCATGTGCCCCGTTGCTCGCGGACTCGATCGCCAGGATCTTCACTGATGACTCCGTGAGTGCTGTCTTCGGCGGAAAGAACCACACCTTCTAAGGAATGGCCATGTCAGATCGATTGACCCTCGCGGGCACACAATGACCCCCGGCGACATCGCCATCGAAGGCGGTCTGGTCTGGACGGGACCGGGCGAGCAGCACGAGGACGGGCTTGTTCACATCCAAGAAGGGTCGGTGGTCTACGCCGGACCCCGCTCGGGGAGCAAAGTGCCACCAGGGACACCGCTGCTCGACGCCGCAGGATGCACAGTCCTTCCCGGGCTGATCGACGCCCATGTCCACCTGACGACCAACTCCGATCACCAGCACGTGGTGGCTAGCGACGTCTTCCGGGGCCAGGTGAGCAATCCAGGCAAGTTGTTGCACGGGCTGCGCAACGCCCATCGTGCGCTGGCCGCCGGATTCACGACGCTGCGCGTGATGGGGCACCGTGGCGTCGGCGAGGTGGAACTTCGAGACTTCATCGATGCGGGTCTGGCGACCGGGCCTCGGCTGCTTGTCGCTCCGTGGTGGATCACCATGACCAACGGTCATGGGGACTTGTTCTATCCGCCCTACACACGGCGGGAACGGTGGGACACGGCCGACGGCGTCGACGAGTGCCGCAAGATCGTGCGCCTACAAGCCAAAGAGGGCGCCGACTTCATCAAAGTCATGGCCAGCGGTGGAATGTCGAAAGGCGAGCAGCCGCACTGGCCCAACTACAGCGTTGCCGAACTGGCCACCATCGTCGAGACAGCCCACGAGCTGGACCTGAAGGTCGCCGCACACGCCCTGTCCGCTGACGGCATCCGGCGCAGCCTGCAGGCAGGTGTGGACTCGATCGAACACGGCTCGTACCTCGACGCGGACATGGCGGCCGAGATGGCCGAACGGGGAACCTTCCTCGTTCCGACCATGGCATTCAACGACTGGTGTCAACGCGAGGGGACATCACGCGGCCTGAGCCTCCAAGGGGTCGCGGACCTCGCCGAAGCCCACGACAGGACCATCGAGTCCTTCACCATGGCACGCGAAGCCGGGGTCAAGGTAGTGATGGGCACAGACGCCTCCGGAACACTGTGTCCCTTCGGGGCTCACGCGCGCGAGCTCGAGTTGTACGTCGAGCACGGCATGTCCACCGACGAAGCGCTCACCACCGCCACCACATCGGCAGCGTCGCTTCTCGATCGACCGGACATCGGGTCCCTACGCAGTGGTGCCGCAGGCGACGTCGTCGTCGTGAAGGGCAATGTGCTCGCCGACATCAGTCGCCTGACCCAGCCCGCCAACATCAAGCACGTCGTTCGGGCAGGACGGGACCTCAGCGCCTGCCTCAAGGATGTGTCGGCGGCGCTGGACATCTAAGGCGCAACGCCCAGGCCGGGTTCTGACGAGGAATGAACGACTGCCACGACGGCAGCGCTACCCCCAAGCCGGGGGAACGAAGGTCCCCCACATGTCACTACTAAAGGAAGAGAAAAGCACTATGGCTCACATCGAAGCATCGTTCTTCACCAGCCGTTTCGAGGACGAGGAGTTCGCCCAGAAGATGGTCGAGGCACTTACCGAGGCGGTCGGCTCCGTCCTCGGTGAGGACGCGGCGAACGACACCGCCATCGTGCTCCGCCCCGTCGAACCGTCCCGCTGGGGCTACCGCGGCAAGCTTCTCGGCTGACCGCGATCGCTCCTGCCCGCACCGAGGTTGGCCCACGCCCGTGGTGCCTTCGCGTGCTGGCCGACGGCGAGACGTCGGCCAGCACGCGGTAGCTGCTGTGCTCACTCGCCTGCGATCTGGCGACACCGATGACTGACACCACCTTCGAGGTTCACAACCCAGCGACTGGACAGGTGATCGAGGAGCTCGCCGATGGCACGCCCAAGGACGCTACCCGCGCTGTCGATGCTGCCTCGGCTGCCTTCCCTGCATGGGCCGTGACCCCCGCCCGGGCTCGCGCAGAGATCTTGCGCCGCTGCTATGACCTAATGGTTCGCGACGCCGACATCCTCACCTCGCTCATAGCGGCGGAGAACGGCAAGTCGGTCGCGGACGCACGTGCCGAGGTGACGTACGCCGCTGAGTTCTTCAGGTGGTTCTCCGAGGAATCCGTACGCACTGATGGGAGCTATGGCGACGCGCCAGCCGGAGGCGCGAAGACGCTGGTGACCCATACCCCGATCGGTGTGGCCGCTCTGGTAACACCGTGGAACTTCCCGCAGCGATGGCCACCCGGAAGATCGCGCCGGCGCTCGCCGCAGGCTGCACCGTCGTGCTGAAGCCGGCAGAGGAGACCCCATTGACCGCGCTGGCGCTCACCCAGATCATGACAGAGGCCGGCATCCCGGAAGGCGTCGTCAACCTTGTGCCGACCACCCGGGCGCCGGCCGTCGTCACCGCCTGGCTCGAAGACCAGCGCGTCCGCAAGATCAGCTTCACTGGGTCGACCGGCGTCGGCCGCACATTGACGCGCCAGGCAGCCGATCGAGTCGTCAACACAAGCATGGAGCTAGGGGGGAACGCTCCCTTCGTCATCACCGCCGACGCGGACATCGACGCGGCAGTCTCCGGGACGATGATCGCCAAGTTCCGCGGGGGAGGGCAGGCGTGCACCGCCGCCAATCGCTTCTATGCGCATGCCGAGGTTGTCGACGAGTTCGTTACCAAGTTCAGCACCGCAGTCGCGGCCCTCAAGGTTGGGTCGTCCTCCAACGAGGCGAACCAGATCGGCCCTGTCATCAGCCAGAAGGCCCGCGAAGGAATCGCCGAGCTCGTTGACACCGTTGTCGCCGACGGGGCACTCATCGCTGTCCAAGGCGCTGTTCCCGATGCAGGGTGGTTCCCCCCAGGGAAGCAGAAACTGGCCGTTACGATCGAGCTCGAGTCGGCCTTGTGTCAGGAGAGCTCCGCTGCCAGTTGAGAGATGAACTCATCTGCCATGGCGAGTTGGTTCTCAAGTTTCTGGCGACGCTCGGCTGCATCGGCCAGGATGCCGTCGAGGTGTGCTCGAGCTTCGTCGTGCTGGGGCCTTGCAGCCGGGTCCCGCAGTGCCTCGATGTGTCGCATCGCTGCGCCCATCTGTTCCAGCGTGAAGCCGAGAGGCTTCATGCGGCGGATGACGAGGATCTTCTCGACGTCGGTTTCTGTGTATAGCCGAAAGCCGCCCTCGGACCTTCCGGACGGACGCAACAAACCAACGTCCTCCCAGTGTCGGAGGCTGCGCAGTGACAACTCGGTGCGAGCTGCGACCTCGCCGATCTGCATGAGCGGGCGTTCTGCAGCGCTGTCATTGGAACGGGGCGGTTCAGGGGTCATTGTTGTGTTTCCTGGTAACTCGGATTCGAACTCTAACGTTACGTGAGGTTAGGGTGTCGTCATGCTTCCGCCGGCAAGGCCGGCCGCGCGCTTATTTGTTGCGCACCCCATCCACCAGAGCCAGTTGACCAGCGCTGCTGACAGTGGCATCGCCGTGCCCTGGCTCAGATCGAAACGGAGATATCCCCGTTGGCTAGTACGTCCATGCCCCAACACGTTGACGACGCGAGTGTAGGTGCCGTCCTTTGCTCGCCCAGCCTGCTTCGCCGCGAGGTCCTGGCTGGTCTCGTCGTCGCTCTTGCGCTGATCCCCGAGGCGATCTCGTTCTCCATCCTGGCTGGCGTCGACCCGCGTGTCGGGCTCTTCGCGTCCTTCATCATGGCGGTCTCCATAGCGTTCCTTGGCGGGCGCCCGGCCATGATCTCTGCGGCCACCGGAGCCATCGCCCTGGTGATTGCACCAGTCGCGCGTGATCACGGCCTCGACTACCTCCTCGCCACCGTCATCCTCGGCGGCCTGCTGCAAGTAGTCTTCGGCCTCGCCGGAACCGCCCAACTGATGCGCCTCCTGCCGCGCTCGGTGATGGTCGGGTTCGTCAACGCCCTGGCGATCTTGATCTTCCTCGCTCAGCTGCCGCACCTCGGTATCGACACCCACGACGGGCTCCACTTCGGCGGCATCCCGTGGATCGTCTACCCGATGGTCGCCGCCGGCATCGCAATCATGGTCCTTCTGCCCAAGGTCACCACCGCGATCCCTGCGCCCCTCATCGCGATCGTGCTCCTCACCGGACTGGTGCTTGCTGGTGGCATGACTGTTCCCGACGTCGCCGACCAGGGCGACCTGCCCCAGCGCCTGCCGTCGCTGCTGATCCCCGACGTGCCGCTCAACCTGGAGACCCTCCAGATCATCGCGCCCTATGCCTTCGCTATGGCGATGGTCGGCCTGCTTGAGTCCCTCATGACGGCCAAACTCGTCGACGACATCACCGACACCCACTCCAACAAGCACCGCGAGTCATGGGGCCAGGGAGCGGCCAACGTCATCACTGGCTTCTTCGGTGGCATGGGAGGCTGCGCGATGATCGGCCAGACCATGATCAACGTGAAGGTGTCCGGTGCCCGCAGCCGGGTCTCCACTTTCCTCGCGGGAGTCTTCCTGTTGGTCCTGGTGGTCGGCGTCGGCGACCTTGTCGGCAAGATCCCGATGGCCGCACTCGTCGCCGTCATGATCATGGTTTCCGTCGGCACCTTTGACTGGCACAGCATTGCCCCGGCCACACTGCGGCGAATCCCTCGCAGCGAGAATCTCGTCATGCTGCTCACCGTCGTGGGCGTGGTGATCACCCACAATCTCGCCATTGGTGTCGTGCTCGGCACGATCCTCGCGTTCATGCTCTTCGCCCGACGCGTCTACCACCTCGTCGGCGTCCAGCGCGACCTGATCGACGGACCGGGCGGCCCCCCGTACGCCCTCTACACCGTTACCGGCGAACTCTTCTTCGCCTCCAGCAACGACCTCTACAGCCAGTTCGACTATGCGGAGGATCCGCACCGCGTCGTCATCGACCTGACCCGCGCCCACGTATGGGATGCCTCGACGGTCGCAGCGCTCGACGCCATCGAAACGAAGTACAATCGCAGAGACAAGACAGTCGAGATCGTCGGCCTCAACGAGGCGAGCAGCAAAATGCACGAGCGGCTGACCGGCCAGCTCGCAACGCACTGATCCTGGACTCGGATGTTCAGAATCAGCCCGAGGTCAGCTGACCTCGGTCGATCGTTACTCGATGCTTCCGGGCTAGACGGCGTCCGCGAACAGTGCGCGCATTCGTTCTTCGGCT
The DNA here is from genome assembly GCF_040643685.1 of Nocardioides sp. NPDC047086. Taxonomy (NCBI): domain Bacteria; kingdom Bacillati; phylum Actinomycetota; class Actinomycetes; order Propionibacteriales; family Nocardioidaceae; genus Nocardioides; species Nocardioides sp. NPDC047086. Next base: position 21,023 of record NZ_JBEYUV010000005.1, on the reverse strand, counting down.
CCTCTCACGTACTCATCTCCCGTTGGCAGGTAGTGCTGTAGGTGCGTTGCCAGCGAATGGCCCAGCACGGACGCCCCTTCGATGGGCTTGAAGTTCGCCTTGTGCAGTGCGCGCGCCAGGCTGTGCCGGACGTGGTGGATCTCGGTCAGGTGGGGGAGTCCCGCGTCGGCGATCAGCTTGTCGAAGCGAGCGCTGAACGCATCCGGGTGGACCAGGTCGCCCACGGCGTCGCAGATGACCAGCGAATCTCCATCGGGGCGTCCTTGGAGCAGCCAGAGCGCACGGAGTGCGGCCATGGTCCCAGGCACGAGCGCCGCTAGGTGGTGCCGGAACGACACCAGTTGGTCACGGTCCCATGTGGTGATCTGTTCGGGCTCGTCCTCAACGGGCTTCTTCGGCGTCTTCACCGCATCCGCGGGGTTCTTCTGGATCAGCCCAGACTCGACGGCGTAGTCGAGCACAAGTCGGAGGCTGGTCAGGGCGTAGATCACCGATCGATGCGAGAGTGGCTTGCCTCGCCCCCCGCCGTCGGTGGCGAGAGTGACCAGCAGGTGGCGGACGTCGGTCGTCGTGACCTTCTGCACCAGCAACGTGCCTATGTGCAGGTTCACGCCGGTCAGTGCGCTGCGATAGCCCTCGACGGAAACCGTACGGAGCGTGCCTGCCTTTACGTCGCGCTCTCGCGCTGCGAGCCACCGCTCTGCGACGTCGGCGACGGTGTCCTTGGCTGGCTTGACGTAGGTCGACCGCGCCATTTCGGCTCTGGTGTCAGCCACCCAGTTGCGGGCCTCGGTGAGTGTCTTGTGTGACTTCTGGACCTGCTGGCGAGCCTCGTTAGCCGTGGCGGGGATGTTGATCACAGCCCGGTAAGGGTTCTTGCCTCTCGGCTGTCCCGCCTTGGGGTGTGGTTTCGGCCAGCGCATGAGGCGGATCGGCTCATCGTCGCGTGGTTCAGGCCACCGAGCCATGGTCGTTCTCCTGTCGATGCGGCGTGCTGTTCGGGTGCTTGTTCGGCGTGCTGCCTGAGTCGACCTCAGGCGGATTCACGCTCAGTTCGGGCGTTTGTGTGTGCCGCCCAGCGCGCACGGCACACAGGCGCAGCCTTCGGGAGCGTTACGCGGCGTGTACCGCGTCGGCTTCGAGAACTGTGAGGTAGCCGGCGATCTGCTCGCGCGAGAAGGCCACGCGGCGGCCCAGGCGGGTGGGGCGGGCGAGCGCGGTCCTCGCCGACGATGTGGTCGGCCAGACGGAGGGTGGGTTGTCGCTCATTGGTGGGACTCCTCAGCACTCGCCTTGCAAACTGGAGGGGGTGAGTCGTACTGCCCGTACCGGAAACGTGTTCAGGCTGTTCAGGTGCTGTTTTGGGGTGGCGCGGCTGGTACGGCTTAGGGGCCCTGGAACCGTGGTCGGGTCGGTCATCGGCTGGCCTCCGGGTCGCGGGTCGAATGGGTGTGGCTGCCGTTGTCCGGGGCCAGTGGTCGGCGACAGGCGAGGCAAGTCGGGATTGCGAGTTGGGTCTCGGCGGCGGGTGCGCAGTAGCGGGCACGTTGACTTCAAGCGCAGTTGAGATTGCATGGTGGAAGTCCACGGCAGCCAACGGATGGGAACGGGGCGGTATGCGGACGGTTCAGGCGGTGCGCTTCGGCGGGCCCGAGGTGCTGGTATCGAAGGAGGCACCTGCCCGGCGGCTGGGGCGGGTCAGGTCGTAGTCGATGTGGAGGTCGCGGGCATTTCGTTCGTCGAGACGCAGATCCGACGCGGTGTCGACAAGTGGCATTCCAAGCCATTGTTTCCGTACGTGCCGGGCGGTCTGGTGGCCGGACGAGTGCGTTCCATTGGGGCGCAGGTGGATCAGGCTTGGCTTGGTCGTCGAGTCGTCGCTGATACCGGAGAGACAGGCGGGTTCGCGGAGCAAGCGGTGGCCGAGGTGACAGAACTGTTCTCTGTGCCGGACGCCTTGGGCCTACCGGAGGCCGTCGCGCTGCACAGTGATGGCAGCACTGCCCAGGGATTGGTCGAGAACGCCCGCCTTCGCCCTGGCGAGTGGGTGTTGGTTGAAGCAGCAGCCGGTGGCGTCGGCAGCCTGCTGGTGCAACTGGCGCTGACGGCTGGTGCTCGAGTTATCGGGGCTGCTCGCGGCGGGCGCAAGCTCGACCTGATCCGGGAGCTGGGCGCCGTCGCAGTCGATTACTCCGAACGGGGCTGGACGAAGCGGGTGCTCGAAACGACAGGCGGTGCCGGACCCGACGTCGCATTCGACGGCGTGGGCGGAGAGATCGGGAGGGCCGCATTCGATGTGACCGCCCGTGGTGGCCGCTTCTCCGTGCATGGCGCTTCCAGCGGGGACGTCACGACCATCGACCCTGCGGAAGCGCGATCCAACGGCGTGGAGGTGATCGGTATCGAGCAACTCTTCGATTTCGGGCCGAACACAGCGCGGTGGGCGGAGCAGATGATGTCCTAAGGTCCTGGCTCAGGGGCCGCGACCTCGGGCTGCTGCTCGAGGTCGCGGCACCCGACGACTCTGTCGTGGTGTCACTTCCCATGCGGTGGCAGGGAAAGGCACCCAGACTGCTTCATCGGGTTGCGACGTCGGTAACCATCGACGCGCCCGTTCATGCGTCCGACCCCTGTCGGATGGAGTCGGGCGGCGTTAGGATGGTTGGTGAAGGGGAGTACCTCCTAGCCACGTGTCGTCATCTCGGCTTCCCGCCCGGCCCGTGGGGCAACCGCTGAGGAAGACCTTCGTCGGACTACCGATGGAGGTGCAGCAATGTCTACGTTCCTGTGGGATCGATCGGTGCTGGGTGTGTGGCACTCTCAGCCGCCCCCCGACGCCGATGCGAACGGCGCGGAAGCGACCAGGCCGGAGCGATCTCCACTGCTGGCCTCTGCGGAGGCGCAGGCCATCACGGTGGGCGAGGTCTTCGCCTGGGTCGGCCTCGCGATCTGGGGCGGCGCGCTGGTCGCGTTCGTGGTGTACGACATCGCCCGGACCTACCAGCACCACCATCCGGTCCTGCACAAGCCAGGTCGCCGCCAACCGGGGCGGCGCCAGGACGCCAGGTGAGGACCGGGGCGATCGACTCGATCGGGACGCCCAGCCTGTGGCTGGTCACGGTCGGTGCCCTCCTGGTCCTGCTGGCACTCGACTTCGTGATCACCCGACGCCCACACGAGGTGTCGATGCGCGAGGCGCTGCGCTGGTCGGTCTTCTACATCGCGCTGCCGCTGGCGTTCGGGCTCTTCGTCTGGTGGCGCTACGGCGCCACTCGCGGCCTGGAGTACCTCACCGGATATCTGGTCGAGAAGTCGCTCAGCGTCGACAACCTCTTCGTGTTCATGCTGCTGCTCGCGGCCTTCGCGGTCCCGCTGGAGCTACAGCAGCGCGTCCTGCTGTACGGCATCGTCGGCGCGCTGGTCCTGCGGGCGGTGTTCATCGCGGTCGGCGCCGTCGCCCTGGCGGCGTTCGACTGGACGTTCCTCGTCTTCGGTCTGATCCTGATCGCCACCTCGGTGAGGGTCCTTGCGAATCGGGTCACCCACAGCAGTCACGACGTCGACGTCGACGCGTTGCGGGTCGTTCGGCTGGCACGCCGATTCGTCCCGGTCACCTCCGACTATCAGGGACCGCGGATCCTCGGCCTGGTGGACGGTCGTCGGGCGGTCACGCCGTTCGCGCTCGTCGTGCTGGCGGTGCTGACCACCGATGCCGTGTTCGCGGTCGATTCGGTGCCCGCCGTGTACGGCATCACCGGCGACCCGTTCCTGGTGTTCGTCACCAACGCGTTCGCGTTGCTCGGGCTGCGCGCGCTCTACTTCGTGCTGCAGGGCGCGCTGAGCAAGCTGGTTCACCTGGACTTCGGGCTTGCGGTGATCCTCGCCTTCATCGGCGTCAAGCTCGGGCTGCACTGGGCGCACCAGCGGTGGGAAGCAATTCCTGAGATCCCCACACTGGCCTCTCTCGCCGTGATCACCGGGATCCTCGCCGTCACCGTGCTCACCAGCCACCTGGCAACACGCCGCCGTCCCGCCGCAGAAAGCTACGGAGGATGTCGTTGAACGCCTGCGGATCCTCGAGGTTGCTGACGTGGCCGCAGCCGGGGATGACGGCGAGGTCGGATTCGGGGATACGGCGATCGAACTCGTGGGCGACCGACAGGGGTGAGCGCGCGTCGAGGGCGCCCCAGATGAGCTGGGTGGGCACCTGGATCGTGTCGAGCACGTCGGTCAGGTCGGCGTGGGCCATCGCGGTCAGGGCGGTGAGCATGCTGTGGCGGCGTACGTCTGCTGATATCGCCTCCAGCAGGGGCACGAACTCCGTCGGCGGAGCGCCGGCGAAGAGGTTCGGGAGGGTGGGGTCGAAGGTGCCCTCCGGCTGGTCGCGCAGGCCGGCGAGCCGGGCGTCGGCCTCCTCGGGGCCGAGCGAGCCGAGCCAGCCGGCGTAGCCGTCGGCGAGGACGAGGCTGCGGACGACGCCGGGATGGCGTCGGTAGAGCTCGAGGATGACGGTCACTCCCCAGGAGATCCCGACGAGCGTGCACGGAGAGACGTCCAGTCCGCGGATCAGGCCGGCCAGAGCGTCGGCGTAGTCGCTCAACCCGAACCCCGCGGGCACGTCGGAGGAGCCACCCGCGCCCGGCTCGTCCCAGGCGATGACGGTGAACTCGTCAGCGAGCGCGTCGAGCTGTGGTGACCAGGTGCGACCGTCCTCGGCGCCGCCGTGGACGAACACCACCGCAGGTCCGTGCCCGGCCCGCCGGAAGGCGATGCGCAACCCGTCGATCTCGGCGACATCCATGTTCCGACGCTAGCTCAGCAGCTCGCGGTTCCGCTTGACACATGGGGCAACAATGGCCATGCGCCGTTCATCTTCGTGTAAGGTCGCCGGGCTTCCTGTGAACGTCCGCGTGTCGCGTTGGTGATTGCAGGGATGCGCAAGGTGGTATGGATACTGGCTTCACATCGAGGCCGTGGGGGAGCAGGGTGTAAAGTCGCCCAAACTAATCGACAAACACTTGGAGGAAGCGTGGGTATGGGACCGATCATCGGTTACGTTCCTGGCGTGTTCGATCTCTTCCACATCGGTCACCTCAACATGCTGCGCCAGGCGCGAGAGCGCTGCGACACGTTGATCGCGGGTGTGGTCTCCGACGAGGTCTGCGAGACGACGAAGGGGATCATCCCGACCGTCCCGCTCGTCGAGAGGCTGGAGATCGTCGAGGCGATCGGCATCGTGGACGCGGTCTACGCCGAGCGCACCACCGACAAGGTCGACTCCTGGCGTGAGGTCGGGTTCACCCACCTCTTCAAGGGCGATGACTGGAAGGGCACCGAGAAGGGCGACGCGCTCGAGAAGAAGATGGCGTCGGTCGGTGTCGAGGTCGTCTACTTCCCCTACACGCTCCAGACCAGCAGCACCGCTCTGCGGAAGGCCATCGCGCGAGAGGATGCCCAGGTCTCGTGACCGGCAGTGCCCCCACAGCTGGCGGACAGTTCGAGATCTCCGACGAAGGGGTCCTGGTCCGGGACTCCTCGACGCCGGTCCTGGTCCTCTCCGTCGACGGCCAGTACGTCTGGTCCCTCACCCCTGACCGCGACGGCCACAGGACGGACAGGGGCACGATGGTGCCCTGGCCGACCGTGCTGACCCGGTTCCTGGACGGCTCTGCGACGATCACCATCGCCGACTACGACGGCGAGGTGCTGTTCGAGGAGAAGGTCGCGCTCGGCACCCGCGAAGGCGCCATCTCGATCGTCGACGGAAGCGGCCACCCGCTCAGCGTCGACAAGGTCGGCCACCTGACCCGCTCGTTCGAGGCCACCGACGAGAGCATCCGCGCGGAGATCCTCGAGGGCACCCAGCGTGTCCTCGCCGACCTCCGCGACGTGATCGGCGTCGAGGCCTACCTCAACTACGGCGCGCTCCTCGGTGCGATCCGCGAGGGCCGGATGCTCGGCCACGACTCCGACACCGACGTCTGCTACCTCTCCAAGCACACCGTCCCCGCCGACATCATCACCGAGTCGTACGCGATCGAGCGCACCATGCGCGAGCGCGGCTGGAGCATCCTGCGGATGTCCGGCGGTGACATCAAGGTGCTGCTCGAGGTCTCGGACGGCCGCAAGGTGCACATCGACATCTTCGTGGCGTTCTACGTGCCCGACAAGGACGGTGAGCCGGTCTTCTACCAGCTCGGCAACCGCTCCGGCCGGCTGCGCCGCGAGGCGATCGTGCCGGTCTCGACGATCAACCTGCACGGCTACGACTTCCCGGCCCCTGCCGAGCCCGAGGAGATGCTGGCCTTCATCTACGGGCCGAAGTGGCGCACCCCGGACCCGTCGTTCAAGTACGCCGACCCGCCCGCGGGCGTACGTCGCCTGGACGGCTGGCTGCGTGGGTTCCGCACCGACATGGGGTTCTGGACCGAGTTCCACAACACCCACGGCAGCGAGCTGGAGAGCAAGCAGTCCTACTTCGCGACGCAGGTCGCCAAGCAGCTTCCCGAGGGCGCCAAGGTGGTCGACCTCGGCTCCGGTGCCATCGGTCGCGACGGCCGTTTCTTCGCCCGCAAGGGACACCAGGTCCACTCGGTGGACTTCTCCCGCGCCGCGGTGGCGGCCGTACGCCGCCGGGCCGAGCGCCACAAGCTCCCGCTGGTCTCCGACCAGCTCATCCTCGGCGAGCTCCGGTCGACCCTGACGCTGGGCGCGCGCCTGGCCCGCGACCCGCACCACCTCTACGCCCGTGACCTGATCGGCTGCCTCGACAAGGCGGCCCGGCACCAGCTCTGGACCCTGTCGAAGATGGCGCTGCGTCCCGGCGGCGGCAAGCTCTACCTCGAGTTCGCGGCCACCGGTGAGAACCTTCCCGACCCGAAGCCCGAGGGCCTCGTACGCCGCGTCGACCCCGCCCTGGTCCAGGCCGAGATCGAGGCGGCCGGCGGTGTGGTCGAGCACCTCGAGATCGTCGATGCCCGCGACATGCTCGACGACCCGCTGCCGCGCGTCGCCCGGCTGCGCGCGTCTTGGCCATCCCCCCACAATCTGGCACAGCAGTCTGCAGAAGGAAACTGACATGTCCGACGATTCCGGCATCAAGAACATCGCCCGCGGTGCCCGCGACGCGGCCCGTACGCGTGCCTCGCTGGTCCGCCGTATCGAGGCGCTCGAGGCCGAGGTGCAGGAGCAGCGTCAGCTCAACCGGCGCGTCGCCGAGCTGACCGACGTGGTCGCCGAGCTGCTCATCCCGCTGCAGGACGCCGACAAGGAGAAGGCGGAGCAGGTCCTGGCGGCCTACCGCGCACGGATCTGACCGTTCTGGGACGATCCCCTCTGGCCTGATCAGCCCAGCGCGTCGAGCGCCTGCCGGAGATCCTCGAGCCGGGTGCCGAGTCGGCGGCGGGCATCGCCGCCGAGGCCGATGTCGCTGCCGGTGTCGAGCTCGGCCACCGCCTCCTCCACCCCCGCCAGCCGGGAGCGGAGGTCGGTGACGACGTCGACGTCGACCCGGCCGGGCCGGGCGGCTCGCTCGTCCAGAGAATGCCGTAGCAGGTCGGCCTGGGTGCTGAGCTTGCGGCTCGCGTGCCACAGGTCGACGAAGACCTGAACCTTCGCGCGCAGCAGCCACGGGTCGAACGGCTTGGCGAGGAAGTCGGCGGCACCGGTCGCGTAGCCGCGATAGGCGAGATGGGTGTCGAAGTCGTTGGCGGTCAGGAAGATGATCGGGATGTCCTTGGTGCGCTCCCGCGCCTTGATCCGGGTGGCCGTCTCGAAGCCGTCCATCCCAGGCATCTGCGCGTCGAGCAGGATCAGCGCGAAGTCGTCGTGCAGCAGGGCGCGCAGGGCGTCCTCTCCGGACCCCGCGCGGACGAGGGTCTGGTTGAGCGAGCCGAGGATCGCCTCGAGCGCGACCAGGTTGGCGGCCCGGTCGTCGACCAGCAGGATCTTCGCCGTCCCTTGCCTGAGGTCTGTTGTCGCTCGCTGTCGCTCGCTCATGCCAGCCACAACCGGAACAGGGAGAGCAGATCGGCGACGTCGACCGGTTTGGTGATGTACTCCGAGGCGCCGGCGGCGAGGCTGTCCTCGCGGTCACCGGTCATCGCCTTCGCGGTCAGCGCGATCATCGGCAGGCTCTTGAACTGCGGAATGTCGCGGATCAGGCGCATCGCGGTCAGGCCGTCCATGCCCGGCATCATGATGTCCATCAGCACGAGGTCGACGCCCGGCTCCCGCTGGAGGGCCTCGATCCCGGCCTCCCCGGACTCGGCATAGATGACGTCGATACCGTGCTGCTCGAGCGCGCTGGTGAGCGCGAAGACGTTGCGTACGTCGTCGTCGACGATCAGGATCCGGCGACCGACGAACTGGCCGTTCGGGTCGGCCGGCTCGGGGACGTACGTCCTCGGGGGCTGTGTCCCGGTGCGGCCCAGCAGCACGCTCACGTCGTCGATCGCCTCCTCGGTGGTTGCCGGCGTCTTGAGGGTCATCGCCTGGGCGTACCTGTTCAGCCGGCTCTGCTGGGCCTTGGTCACCTCGCCGACCCTACTCAGCACGACGGGGATGTTCTTGGTGCGCTTGTGGGTGCGCATCCAGCGGAGTACGTCGAACCCGCCGTCAGCCAGCGGAAGGTCCAGCACCACGCAGTCGACCTCGCGGTCGGCCAGGACCGCCTGAGCCTCCTCGGGCGATGCGACGAAGACCGTCTCGACCTCGTCGACCGAGCCGAACAGGGCCTCCACGACGGCACTGGTGGCGGGGCCGGACTCGTCGCTGCCGCTACTGAGGACCAGCAGGACCTGGTCGGCTCTGCTTTCGGTCTCGTCCTGCGGGAGCGGAGCCCAAAGCGGTGAGTCCTGAGCCTGAAGCGATGTGTTCTGCTCACCGACGGCAGGTGTCGAAGGCTGGGCATCGATCGTCCCGGAGCTGATCCTGGGGACGTACAGGGTGAAGGAGCTGCCGTGTCCCGGGTCGCTCTTGACCTGGATCTCGCCGCCGATGAGGTGAGCGACCTCGCGGCTGATCGACAGGCCGAGCCCGGTGCCGCCGAACTTGCGGCTGATCGTGCCGTCGGCCTGCTGGAACGCCTCGAAGATGACCTTCAGCTTCTCCGGCGGGATGCCGATGCCGGTGTCGACCACCGAGAACGCCAGCACCGCGTCGGCCTGCTGCAGGCTGGGCGTCGAGAAGCGCTCGCCGGAGGCGTTGCGGATCAGCAGCCGAACCGCGCCGCTGTCGGTGAACTTGACCGCGTTGGAGAGCAGGTTGCGCAGCACCTGCTGCAGGCGGTGCTGGTCCGAGCGCAGCAGCCGGGGCACGTCGGGATCGACGCTGACGATGAAGTCGAGGTCCTTCTCGGCGGTCAGCGGCCGGAAGGTCGCCTCGACGTACTCGACCACCGAGGTCACCGCGACGTCGGTGGTGTGGACGTCCATCTTCCCCGCCTCGACCTTGGACAGGTCGAGGATGTCGTTGATCAGCTGGAGGAGATCGGTGCCAGCACCGTGGATGGTGCGGGAGTACTCCACCTGGCGGGAGTTGAGGTTGCCGTCGACGTTGTCGGAGAGCAGCCGCGCCAGGATCAGCAGCGAGTTGAGCGGCGTACGCAGCTCGTGCGACATGTTGGCCAGGAACTCGGACTTGTAGCGGGACGAGAGGGCGAGCTGCTCGGCGCGCTCCTCCAGGCCGCGCCGGGCCTCCTCGATCTCGAGGTTCTTGATCTCGATCGCCTGGTTCTGGTCGGCGAGCTGGCGCGCCTTCTCCTCCAGGGCCGCGTTGGTCTGCTGCAGCTCCACCTGCTGCCGCTCGCCCTCGTCCTGCTTGTCCTGCAGCTCGGCGGCCAGACGCTGCGACTCGACCAGCAGCTCCTCGGTGCGCGAGCTGGCCATGATCGCGTTGAGCGAGACCCCGATCGACTCCGCGAGCTGCTCGAGGAACTGCATGTGGACAGCATTGAACGGTCGGAACGAGGCGAGCTCGACGACACCGATCACCTTCTCCTCGAACGCCACCGGGAGCACGACGATCGAGGTCGGTGCCGCCGACCCGTGTCCCGAGGAGATCCGCAGGAACTCGGCCGGTACGTCGCGTACGACGATCGGCTGACGGTCGTAGGCCGCCTGCCCGACCAGGCCCTCGCCGAGTGCGAAGACGTCGGGTACGTCGGGACCGGGCTGGTAGCCGTAGGAGGCGATCCGGCGCAGGACCTTGGAGTCGCGGTGCTCGGAGCTCTGGTCGGTGAGGAAGATCGAGCCTTGCTGGGCGCCGACCAGCGGAGTGAGCTCGGAGACGATCAGCCGGGCGACCTCGAGCAGGTCTCGGCCGCCCTGCATGTGACCGGTGAACCGGGCCAGGTTGGTCTTGAGCCAGTCCTGGTCCTCGTTGGCCCTGGTCGTCTCCCGCAGCGAGTCGATCATCTCGTTGAGGTTGTCCTTCAGATCGGCCACCTCGCCGGCGGCCCCGACGGTGATCTGCCGGCTCAGGTCACCCTGGGTCACCGCAGCGGAGACCTCGGCGATCGCGCGGAGCTGGGTGGTCAGCGTGCCCGCGAGCTGGTTGACGTTCTCCGTCAGGCCGCGCCAGGTGCCGGAGACGTCGGCGACCTCGGCCTGGCCGCCGAGCTTGCCCTCGGTGCCGACCTCGCGGGCGACGCGGGTGACCTCGTCGGCGAAGGAGGAGAGCTGGTCGACCATGGTGTTGACCGTGGACTTGAGCTCGAGGATCTCGCCGCGGGCGTCGACGGTGATCTTCTGGGTCAGGTCGCCGCGGGCCACCGCGGTGGTGACCTGGGCGATGTTGCGGACCTGGGAGGTCAGGTTGGAGGCCATCGAGTTGACCGAGTCGGTGAGGTCCTTCCAGGTGCCGGCCACGCCGCGTACGTGAGCCTGGCCGCCCAGCGATCCCTCGGTGCCGACCTCGCGGGCGACACGGGTGACCTCGTCGGCGAAGGTACGCAGCGTGTCGACCATCGCGTTGAGGGTGCCGGCGAGAGCGGCGACCTCGCCGCGGGCCTCGATGGAGATCTTCTGCGACAGGTCGCCCTGCGAGACCGCCTTGGAGACCTGGGCGATGCTGCGGACCTGGTTGGTCAGGTTGGAGGCCATCGAGTTCACCGAGACGGTCAGGTCCCGCCAGGTGCCGGCGACACCCGGCACCTGGGCCTGGCCGCCGAGCGCGCCCTCGGTGCCGACCTCGCGGGCGACGCGGGTGACCTCGTCGGCGAAGGATCCGAGCTGGTCGACCATGGTGTTGATGGTCGACTTGAGTTCGAGGATCTCGCCGCGGGCGTCGACGGTGATCTTCTGGGTCAGGTCGCCGCGGGCGACCGCGGTGGTGACCTGGGCGATGTTGCGGACCTGGGAGGTCAGGTTGGAGGCCATCGAGTTGACCGAGTCAGTGAGGTCCTTCCACGTGCCCGAGACGTCGTGCACGTCGGCTTGGCCGCCGAGCTTGCCCTCGGTGCCGACCTCGCGCGCGACACGGGTGACCTCGGCGGCGAAGGAGGAGAGCTGGTCGACCATGGTGTTGATGGTCGACTTGAGCTCGAGGATCTCGCCGCGGGCGTCGACCGTGATCTGCCTGCTCAGGTCGCCGCGGGCGACCGCGGTGGTGACCTGGGCGATGTTGCGGACCTGGGCGGTCAGGGTGCCGGCCATGAAGTTCACCGAGTCGGTCAGGTCGCGCCAGGTGCCGGAGACACCCGGGACCGCCGCCTGGCCACCGAGCTGACCCTCGCCACCGACCTCGCGGGCGACGCGGGTGACCTCGTCGGCGAAGGCGGAGAGCTGGTCGACCATGGTGTTGACGGTGGTCTTGAGCTCGGCGAGCTCGCCGCGTACGTCGACGGTGATCTTCTGGGACAGGTCGCCGCCGGCCACGGCGGTGGTGACCTGGGCGATGTTGCGGACCTGGTTGGTCAGGTTGGTCGCCATCGAGTTGACCGAGTCGGTGAGGTTCTTCCACCGGCCGCCGACGCCGGGCACCTCGGCCTGGCCCCCCAGCTTGCCCTCGGTGCCGACCTCGCGGGCCACGCGCGTGACCTCGTCGGCGAAGGCCGAGAGCTGGTCGACCATGGTGTTGACGGTGGTCTTGAGCTCGGCGAGCTCGCCGCGTACGTCGACGGTGATCTTCTGGGACAGGTCGCCGCCGGCC
>NZ_JBEYUV010000005.1:0-8776 GCF_040643685.1 Nocardioides sp. NPDC047086 | reverse complement strand
GCCACGGCCGTGGTGACCTGGGCGATGTCGCGGACCTGGTTGGTCAGGTTGGAGGCCATCGAGTTCACCGAGTCGGTGAGGTCCTTCCACCGGCCGGCGACGCCAGGAACCTCGGCCTGGCCGCCGAGACGGCCCTCGGTGCCGACCTCGCGAGCGACGCGGGTGACCTCGTCGGCGAAGGTCTGCAAGGTGGCGGTCATCGAGTTGAGCGTCTCGGCGAGCTCGGCGACCTCACCGCGCGCGGTGACCGTGATCTGCTGCGACAGGTCGCCGCGGGCGACGGCCTTGGCGACCGAGGAGATCCCGCGCACCTGGGAGGTCAGGTTGGAGGCCATGGTGTTGACCGAGTCGGTCAGGTCGCGCCAGGTGCCGGAGACACCGCGCACGTCGGCCTGGCCGCCGAGGCGACCCTCGGTGCCGACCTCGCGGGCGACGCGGGTGACCTCGGCGGCGAACGAGGACAGCTGGCCGACCATCCGGTCGACGGTGTCCTTGAGCTGCGCCATCTCCCCGGAGACCTCGATGGTGACGGTGCGGGACAGGTCGCCGTTGGCGACGGCGGTGGTGACCTCGGCGATGTCGCGGACCTGGGCGGTCAGCCGCGAGGACATCGTGTTGACCGCGTCGACGAGGTCGCGCCAGGTGCCGGAGGCGTTCCGCACCCGGGCGCGGCCACCGAGCTTGCCCTCGGTGCCGACCTCGCGGGTGACCCGGGCGATCTCCTCGGTGAGCGTGGCGAGCTGGGCGACCAGGCCGTTCACGCTCTTGGCGACCAGCAGCGGGTCGCCCTTGAGGGCGCGGGTGCCGTGGCGTACGTCCATCGTCTGGGTGAGGTCGCCCGCGGAGACGGCGGCGACGACCCGGGCGACGTCGGCGGTCGGGCGTACCAGATCGGAGACCAGCTTGTTGGCGTCCTCGACGGCGCCGGCCCAGGCCCCGCCCCCGATGCTCGGGCGGAGCCGTTCGTCGTGGTGGCCGTCGCGGCCCGCCTCGCGGCGCACGCGCGCGATCTCGCCGGTCAGGTGGGTCAGCCGATCGGCGATCTCGTTGTGGATCGAGGCGAGATCACCGAGCGGCCCGTCGACAGGCTCCAGCCGGCCGGTGAAGATACCGTCGCGCATCGCGGTCATCGCGTCCTTGAGTCGACGCAGCTCGACCTGATCGACCGTCACCTGCTCGGGGAGCTTGGTTGACCTCGATGCGTCCGCCGATGAGGGCATCCCTGCCTCCTCTCGCGCTGATACACGCTTCTGCTGAAGTGTCGCACTCATCGCCTGACCGTGGCCCACAAATCCTGGTTCACCACCGATTCTGGTAATTCCTTGACTTACCGATCGGTACCTTCCGGTGAAGGTCTCCAATCCGCCGGCAAACGGGTGCACAATCGGCGGTGGTCATGAGCAACGGAGCGAGGACACTCTCGCGCACCTTCGAACCGGCACCCACGTCGGTCTCCGAAGCGCGCCGTTTCGCGCGCGAGGTGCTGGCCGGGTGGGGCCTCGACGACCTCCTCGACGACGCCGTCCTGCTGACCAGCGAGCTGGTGACCAACGCCGTCACCCACGCCGGCACGCCCATGACGGTGGCGGTCGTACGCGAGGAGGACCGGCTCCGCATCGACGTCTTCGACCAGCACCCGACCCGGGTGCTGCCGGTCGGGGCCAACGCCCGGCCCGGGACCGGTGAGCACGGACGCGGGCTGCTCATCACCTCGGCGCTGGCGACGGCCTGGGGGGTGGAGTACCGCCGGGACCACAAGCGGGTGTGGGCCGCCTTCGCGCTGGTGGAGGCGACCCTCGACGTGGAGGCGCCCAACGGGGGAGTCCCGGAGGGCCAGGGCGTACGCCGCCGGGCGAGCGTGGCCACGACCGGCCAGGATCCGCTGGGGCTGAGCGGGCTCGCCCTCAACCAGCTCGCGCTCGGGGACATCCTCGACCTCGTCGTGGAGCAGACCCGGGAGCGGTTCGATGCCGATGGTGCGTACCTCCTGCTCGAGGACGAGATGGAGGACCGGTTCGTGGTGGCCGCGACCAGCGGGGCGGCGACGTCGATCATCGGGCGGAGCGTGCGCCGTGGCGAGGCCGGTGGGCCAAGCCTCAAGGCATCCTTCCGGCCGGTCGCGATCGCCGACCTGCGGGCGACCCCGGTCGGGCTGCTCAGCGGGCTCGAGCTGCGTTCGCTGGTGACGGTTCCGGTGGCCTTCGAGGGCCGGGTGATCGGCACCTTGGCCGTCGCGAAGAACCAGCCGGACGCCTTCGCGACCAAGGACGGCGCCGAGCTGCAGCGGGTCGCGGACTGGGCCGCGCCGAGCGTCGACCGGGCATCCACGCGGGCTGCCGACGGTGAGCGGCGCGCGTGGCTGGCCTTCCTGGGGGAGCTCGGCGTGATGCTGTCCGGCTCGCTGGACCTGGAGACGACGACCGCGATGACCGGGCAGGTCCTGGTGCCCCGGCTGGCGACGTGGTGCGGGATCTACCTCAACGATGCCCGCGACCATCCTCAGCTCCACTTCGCCTGGCACGCCGACGAGCACGAGCTCGACGCGGTGCGGGAGGCGTTGGAGGAGGCGGCGCCGGACGACCCCGAGGCTCCGGCCGAGCCCGACATCGACGGCGAGGTCGCGATCCTTCCGCTGGAAGCACGAAATCGGACCATCGGCTGGCTCACCCTCGGGCGGCCGGCCGGTGAGCCGCTGCGCCGCGAGCGCCTGCTCGTCGCGGAGGCCGTGGCCCGCCGGGCGGCGCTGGCGATCGACAACGCCCGTGCCCACACCGAGCTCCAGGAGATCGGCCGGTCCTTGCAGCGCAGTCTGCTCCCGGCGGTGCTGCCGGAGATCCCGGGCGTCGACATCGGGGTGGGCTACGAGCCGACGGGGGAGTTCAACGACGCCGGCGGCGATTTCTACGACATCTTCGCGCTCGGCGCCGGGCGGTGGGGCTTCATGGTGGGCGACGTGTGCGGCATCGGGCCGGAGGCGGCCGCGGTCGCCGGGATGTCGCGGCACACCGCGCGGGCGCTGATGCGGGCCGGCATCCCGATCGCGCCGACCCTGGAGCGGCTCAACGCCGCGATCAGCGACGAGGGCCTGCGGGGCCGGTTCATCACGCTCGTGTGCGGAACGCTCGAGGTCACCGCCGCGTCCCGCTTCCGTGTGCGGCTCGTCTGTGCGGGCCACCCGCCGCCGTTCCTCATCTCCCGTGCTCGTCCCGGCGTTCCCGCCCGTCGGGTCGGCCGGCCGCAGGCGCTCCTCGGGGTGCTGGACGCGGTCGACTACATCGAGGAGGAGGTGACGGTGGAGCGCGGTGACCGGCTCGTCGTCGTCACCGACGGCGTCCTCGAGCGGCGTGCCGGGGACACGATGTTCGAGGAGGCCGGGGTCGGGGCCGTCCTCGCCACGGGCATCGACGTGGGCGCGCAGGTAGTCGCCGACCGGCTGCTGCGGGCGGTCACCGACTTCTCCGCCCTGCCGCTCTCCGACGACATGGCCGTACTCGTCCTCGACCTGGGCAAGGGCGTGGCTACCTAGGGTGCGGTTTCCGAGGGTGCGCTGAACTCCTCGTGACCGAGCACCGCGAGCAGCCGGATCTTCTCCTCCGCCTCACTGCCGGGTACCGGCGTCAGCACCAGCAGGACCTGGCCCTGGTCCTGGGCGGACAGCACCTGGCAGTCGACGTCGATGCGGCCGACCTGTGGATGCAGCAGCGTCTTGTGGTCCTCGAAGCGGTGGGTGACCTCGTGGCGTTCCCACAGTTCGCGGAACTCCTGCGAACGGGTCTCCAGAAGGCGTACGAGCTCGCCGGCACGGCCGCGTTCGCCGAGGGCTCCGTAGGCCATCCGCAGGCTCGCCACCAGGCCGCGGCCGTGGTGGTCGTGGAAGTCCGGTGGGTAGACGTCCCGCGTCGAGGGGTCGGTGAACCAGCGGTAGGCCTCGAACCGATCCCAGCCGGTGAATGCCACCCGGTCCCCGAAGATCGTGGTCGCGAGCCGGTTGGCGACCAGCGTCTCGCCGAGCGCGGACATGATCATCGCCGGGGTGTCCTCGAGCCGGTCCAGCACGCGCAGCAGCGCCGGAGGGACGTGGCCGTCCTCGAACGTACGCCGCGGGGCGTTGTGACCGGCCAGCCGGTAGAGGTGGTCGCGCACGTCGATGGTCAGGCGCAGCGCCCGGGCGAGCGCGGAGAGCATCTGGTCGGAGGGCTGCGGGCCGCGCTGCTGCTCGAGGCGTACGTAGTAGTCGGTCGACATCCCGGTCAGCGCGGCGACCTCCTCGCGGCGCAGGCCGGGCGTGCGTCGGCGGGGTCCGACGACCAGGCCGACGTCCTGCGGGCGGAGCGCCTCACGTCGGCGTCGGAGGAAGTCGGCGAGGGAGGCGCGGTCCATGGCATCCATCATGCGGGGTGGGCGCGTACGCAACCAGGGACCGCCGATCCCACGATCACCGGGTCTCTCCCGCCGACGGCGTGGCCGCCGCAGGGTGGAGGCATGAACCTCACCGGAAACACCATCTTCATCCCCGGAGCGACCTCCGGGATCGGTCTCGCTCTCGCCCTGCGTCTGAAGGAGCGCGGCAACACGGTCATCGTCGGTGGCAGGCGTACGTCGCTGCTCGCCGAGCTGGCTCAGGAGCACGGCCTCGACACCGTCCGTATCGACACCGCCGACGCCGCCTCGATCGCCGAGGCGACCGCCGACGTGGTCGCCCGCTTCCCGGGGCTGAACGTGCTCGTCGCGATGGCCGGGATCATGCGCCCCGAGGACTGGACCACGCCGGGCTTCCTCGCCGATGCCGAGGAGACCGTGGTGACCAACCTGCTCGGCCCGATCCGGCTCATCGACGCGCTGGTGCCGCACCTGCGGGAGCGTCCCGGCGCCACGATCCTCACCGTCTCCTCGGGGCTGGCCCACACACCGCTGCGATTCACGCCCACCTACAACGCCACCAAGGCGGCGATCCACCAGCTCTCCGAGTCGATCCGGATGCAGCTGGCGCCGATCGGGATCCAGGTCACCGAGCTCGTCCCGCCGGCGGTCCGGACGGCCCTGATGCCGGGCCACGAGAGCGCCGAGCACGCGATGCCGCTCGGGGCGTACGTCGAAGACGTGATGGCACTCCTGGAAGCGTCTCCCGAGGCGCATGAGGTGCTCGTGGAGCAGGTCAAGCTGCTGCGCTACGCCGAGGTGCGCGGCGACTACGACCAGATCGTCGGGGTCCTCAACGCGGCCGAGGAACGGGTCCGCTGACCCCGGGTCTTCGCTCGATCCGGGGGTCCTAGACTGAGCCAACATGAGCGAGCTCACCGTGATCGTGCTGGCCGCCGGTGGCGGCACCCGGATGAAGTCCAAGACTCCCAAGATGCTCCACCAGATCGCGGGCCGGAGTCTCGTGGGCCATGTCCTGGCCGCGGTCTCGGAGGCCGGGGCGTCCCGAGTCGTCGCGGTCGTGGGGCACCAGCGGGAGCTGGTCGAGCCCCACATCGCCGAGATCCTGCCCGAGGCCGTGATCGCGGTGCAGACCGAGCAGCTCGGAACGGCCCACGCCGTGCGGGTGGCGGTCGAGGCCGGCGCGGTCTCCGGTGGGACGGTCCTGGTGACGTACGGCGACACGCCGCTGCTGCGCGGTGAGTCGCTGCGCGCGCTGGTGGCCGACCACGAGGCCGCCGGGCGGGCCGCCACGATCCTGAGCGGGATCGTGCCCGAGCCGTTCGGCTACGGCCGGATCCTGCGCGATGGTGCCGGGGTCAGAGGGATCGTCGAGGAGAAGGACGCGACCGACGAGCAGCGGGCGATCACCGAGATCAACTCGGGGATCATCGCCTTCGACGGCGGCTTCCTGGCCGGGGTGCTGCCGCGGATCGGCAACGACAACGCCAAGAAGGAGTTCTACCTCACCGACGCGATCGCGCTGGCGGTCGCCGACGGGCTCGGGGTGGACGCGTTCGTCCTCGACGACGTCAGCGAGGCCGAGGGCGCCAACGACCGGGCCCAGCTCGCTGCCCTGGGGAAGATCCTCAACGAGCGGATCGTGACCCGGTGGATGAAGGACGGGGTCACCGTGATGGACCCGGCCACGACCTGGATCGACGCCGACGTCGAGCTCGCGCCCGACGTGACCATCCTGCCCGGCACCCAGCTGATCGGTGCCACCCGGATCGACGAGGACGCGGTGGTCGGCCCCGACTGCACGCTGAAGGACACCGAGGTCGGCCACGGCGCCCGGGTGGTGCGTACGCAGGCAGAGCTCGCCGTCGTCGGACCAGGCGCCAACGTCGGGCCGTTCTCCTACCTCCGCCCGGGCACGGTGCTCGGCGAGGAGGGCAAGATCGGCGGCTTCGTCGAGGTCAAGAACTCTCGCATCGACGCCGGGGCGAAGGTGCCGCACCTGTCCTACGTCGGCGACGCCACGATCGGTGAGGGCACCAACATCGGGGCCGGCACGATCTTCGCCAACTACGACGGCGTCAACAAGCACAAGACCCGGATCGGGCGTCACGTGAAGTCGGGGTCGGGTGTGACCTTCGTCGCCCCGGTGGTCGTCGGAGACGGTGCGTCAACCGGTGGCGAGGCCCTCATCCGGGAGGACGTTCCGCCCGGTGCGCTGGCCGTCTCCGCAGGTCAGCAGCGGATCATCGAGGGGTGGGCACTGGCGAAGAGGGCAGGCACACCGCAGGCGGCCGCGGCCGAGGAAGCACTCGAGTCGGGCGTACCCATCCTCGGTGAACCCTCGACGACAGGCGAGTGACCCCCGGGGTTGGGTCCGGCAGCGAAGTTGGTGGAGAATCCAAGTGCAGTGACCCCGGGGGTAGGAGCCAGCACATGACCAAGCGCACCACCGAGAAGCAGTTGATGCTCTTCAGCGGCCGGGCTCACCCGGTCCTCGCCGAGGAGGTCGCCGACCTTCTGGGAACGAAGCTGACGCCGACCTCGGCCTACGACTTCGCCAACTCCGAGATCTACGTACGCTACGAGGAGTCGGTGCGCGGCTCGGACGCGTTCGTCATCCAGTCGCACACCGCGCCGATCAACCAGTGGCTCATGGAGCACCTGATCATGGTCGACGCGCTGAAGCGCGCCTCGGCCAAGCGGATCACCGTCGTGATGCCGTTCTGGGGCTACTCCCGCCAGGACAAGAAGCACCGCGGTCGCGAGCCGATCTCGGCCCGTCTGGTCGCCGACATGTTCAAGACCGCGGGCGCTGACCGGATCATCTCCGTCGACCTCCACGCCGACCAGCTCCAGGGCTACTTCGACGGTCCCGTCGACCACCTGATGGCGCTGCCGCTGCTGACCGACTACATCAAGGACAAGTACGGCTCGCAGCCCCTCGCCGTCGTCTCGCCCGACGCCGGCCGGATCAAGGTCGCCGAGCGCTGGGCGGCCCGGCTCGGTGGGGCGCCGCTGGCCTTCATCCACAAGACCCGCGACATCAACCGGCCCAACGAGACCGTCGCCAACCGCGTCGTCGGCGAGGTCAAGGGCCGGATCTGCATCCTCACCGACGACATGATCGACACCGGTGGCACCATCGTGAAGGCCGCCGACGCGATCATGGCCGAGGGTGCTGCCGGCGTGATCATCTGCGCCACCCACGCGATCCTCTCCGACCCGGCCGTCGACCGGCTGAAGAACTCCACCGCCACCGAGGTCGTCATCACCAACACCCTCCCGGTGCCGGAGGAGAAGCAGTTCGACAAGCTCACCACGCTCTCCATCGCCCCCATGCTCGCCCGCGCGATCCGCGAGGTCTTCGAGGACGGCTCGGTGACCTCGATGTTCGACGGCCACGCCTGACGCAGTTTTCGTTCGTGGCGGGCGACTTCGAGCTGACGACCGACGAGCTCCGTGTCGTCGCCCGCTACGTCGCGCAGGCCGCTGCCGAGGTCCTGCCGGTCTTCGAGACGGCCGTGCCCGGCGACCCCCGACCGCGTCTTGCGCTGGATTCGGCCTGGGAGTTCGTCGGTGGTGCCAGACGTACGCGGCTGCAGCGCGTCACCTCCCTGGATGCTCATCGCGCGGCGGCGGAGGCGCCGACCGAGGCAGCCTGGCTGGCGGCTCGCAGCGCCGGTGACGCAGCCTCCGCCGCCTACCTCCACCCGCTCGCCGATGCTGCCCAGGTCGGGCACCTCCTGCGTGCCGCGGCCAGCGTCGCCCGGATCGCGGAGATCGAAGCGTCGGGTGATCCCAAGGCCGCCGCGGCTTCTGTCGACCGTGCCGTCGAGCGCGCCGACCGGGTTCTCGTCGATGTGCTCGCGCGCTATCCCGTCGTGCCGGTCGGAAAGAACCGTGTCGCCCAGCTGATGAGCACCCTCGATCGTCGGCTTCGCAGGCCGGCTTCGGAGGTGGGACGCGGCCGGTGATGCTCGGTGGTCGAGCTTGTCGAGACCACCCCGCCCCGCTGGTCGAGACCACCCCGCCCCGCTGGTCGAGACCACCCCGCCCCGCTGGTCGAGACCACCCCGCCCCGCTGGTCGAGAGCACCCCGCCCCGCTGGTCGAGAGCACCCCGCCCCGCTGGTCGAGACCACCCCGCCCCGCTGGTCGAGCCGCCGGAGCCGCTAGGCGGAGGCGTGTCGAGACCAACACAGTTCCTCGGCTGATCGAGTCTGCCGAGAACTCCCTGCCGGAAGGTTTCCTCGAGGGCTGGTCTGGGCCGCCGACCCGTTCTTTGAGGGTGTTCTCGACGTGCCCCGGAGTCAAGGACGGCCTGCGGCCGCCGGCTTCGCCGGCCGCTTCGCGGTCCTGGACACCGGCGCCCGTCGAGAAAAACTTGGCTGGCTATC
>NZ_JBEYUV010000004.1:0-225017 GCF_040643685.1 Nocardioides sp. NPDC047086 | reverse complement strand
TATGGGGTCGGGCCCCCCAGCTGGGCGGCGGCGCCTTTACTTTTTTGGGGGGGGGGCGAGTCCGCTGTGGGGGGGGTCTTCGGTGTGTTTCCGCCCCCCACTTCTGCAGTCTCGGCGAGGCGCTCTACACGTGCCCCGTGGCCGAGGCCCGGCGCCGGGAGAGCGCGTCGACGCTGGCCGCGACCAGGAGGACCAGGCCGGTGACCATCCAGACGGTGCCCTGGGGCTGGTCGAGCAGACCCATCCCGTTGTCGATGACCGCCACCACGGTGCCACCGATGACCGCGTCGATGACCCGGCCCTTGCCGCCGAAGAGCGAGGTGCCGCCGATGACGGCGGCCCCCACGGCGTACAGCAGGGTCGTCTCGCCGCCGGTGTTCGGGTTCACCGAATTGGTGCGGCTGGCGATCATGATGCCGGCCATGGCCGCCATCGTGGAGCAGAGGATGAAGCACGACAGGCGCACCCGGAACACGTTGATCCCGGCCCTGCGTGCGGCCTCGGCGTTGCCACCGACCGCGTAGACGTGCCGGCCCCACGCGGAGCGGGTCAGCAAGAAAGTGAGCACGATCAGCAGCCCGACGATCACGACCAGCGAGACCGGGACCCCCTTGAGCGAGGTCAGTGCCGGGTTGCGGCTGCGCTCGACGGAGAGATATCCGACCACGGCGAGCACCACGACCGCCAGCAGCCCGGACTTGAGCCCCCACAGCAGGATCGGCTGCACGGTGAGGTTCTTGGCGCGGCGACGCGCGTCGGTGATGTACGTCGAGCCCGCATAGCCCACGATGCAGACGACGCCGAGCACCCAGCCGAGCCAGACCGGCAGGTTGGAGTTGTTGAGGCCGTTGATGAAGTCGTTGCGGATGGGGATCGTCCCACCCTCGCCGATCATCGTCAGGAGCACACCCTGCAGCCCGAGGAACGCGGCCAGCGTGACCACGAACGACGGGATCCCGAGCCTGGCCACCAGCAGCCCGATGAGCAGGCCGATCAGTGCTCCGGTGAGGAGAGCCGCCAGCAGCGCCGGGACCAGTGGCCACTCCTGCCGGGTCAGGCACACCCCGAGCACCCCGGCGCAGGTCCCGCCCGCGAACCCGGCCGACAGGTCGATCTCGCCCAGCAGCAACACGAAGACCAGACCCATCGCGAGCACGGTCACGCCTGCTGACTGGCCGATCAGGTTGGCGAAGTTGAACGAGTTGGTGAACTGCTCCGGACGCAGAGCGGAGAAGACCACGACCAGCGCGATCAGACCCAGCACCGCCGGCAGCGAACCGACCTCGCCTCCCCTGAGCTTGGCCATGTAGGCCCGGAAGATCCCGGCAAGCGAGTTGTCGGGCTCCGGATCCGGTGCCGCGGCGATCGTCGGGTCATCGGTGTCGATACTCATGCCGCCACCTCCGTAGCGCAAGCGCCAGAATACGGACGCGGCGGCCTGAGGCCTACTGTCGCTCGCTGGCGCTCGCTCATGCCGCACCTCCCTCGGGAATGACGCCCGTGGTGATCGCCTGCACCACCCGCTCGCGCGTCGTGGAGGCGACATCGATCTGCCCGACCATGGCGCCCAGGTACAGGACGGCGATGTCGTCGGCGACCTCGAAGACGTCGTTGAGGTTGTGGCTGATCAGCAGGACGCCGAGACCCCGGTCGGCCAGGCGCCGCACGAGCCGGAGCACCTGCTCGGTCTGCGCCACGCCCAGAGCCGCGGTCGGCTCGTCGAGGATGACCAGCTTCGAGTTCCACAGCACGGCGCGGGCGATCGCCACGGTCTGGCGCTGGCCACCGGAGAGGGAGGCCACCGGCGTACGCACCGATTTCAGCGTACGCACCGAGAGACCGTCGAGGGTCTCGCGAGCACGCTGCTCCATGCTGTCCTCGTAGACCAGCCGGAGGCGTTTCATCTCGCGGCCGAGGAACATGTTGTGGACGACGTCGAGGTTGTCGCACAGCGCGAGGTCCTGGTAGACGACCTCGATCCCGAGCGCGGCGGCGTCCTTGGGGTTGGTCACCTTCACCGGCTCCCCCTCGAAGAGGTAGTCACCGGCGTCGAAGAGATGGATCCCGGCCATTCCCTTGACCAGGGTGCTCTTGCCGGCACCGTTGTCGCCGACGAGCGCGGTGACCCGGCCCGCCTGCACCGAGAGGTCCACTCCGCGCAGGACCTGCACGGCGCCGAAGGACTTCTCGACGCCGTGCAGCTCCAGCAGCGAACTCACTGAGGCACGCCGTTCTCGGTGCACAGGTCGGCGATCGCGCCGGCGCACACCTCCGCGGCGTCGGCCTGACCGTCCTCGATGACCGTCTTGACGCTCTCCTTGGTGACCCAGACGGGCTCGGCGAGCACCGAGGGCACGTCCTTGCCGGCCTCGGTGTCCTCCACGGTTCCGGTGGCCAGCGCCGAGGCGGCGTCCTCGTCGCCCTCGATCAGCGCGATCGCCAGGTCGGAGGCGGCCTTGGCCTCGAGCTCGGTGTTCTTGTAGACGGTGCCGCACTGGAAGCCCTGCAGGATGTTCTGCAGACCCTCGACCGAGGCGTCCTGGCCGGTCACCGGGATCTTGCCCTGCGCGTTGTTGGCCTTCAGCCGGGCGATGATGCCGCCGGCCATGGTGTCGTTGGCCGAGACCACGCCGTCGATCTTGCCGTTGTTGGCGGTGTACATCTGGTCGAAGACCTCTCCGGCCTTGGTGGCGTCCCACTCCCCCGACTGGTCGCCGACGAGCTTGTAGGTGCCGTCGGCGATCTTCGGCTCGAGCGCCTTCTCGTAGCCCGACTTGAACAGGGCCGCGTTGTTGTCGGTGGCCGCGCCGTTGACGTAGACGATGTTGCCGCCCTTCTTGCCCATCGCGGTGATGCACTCGTCCAGCCCGGTGCCCATCAGCTCGCCGACCTTCACGTTGTCGAAGGAGACGTAGTAGGAGGCGCCGCCGTTGAGCGTCAGCCGGTCGTAGTCGATGCTCGTCACGCCCGCGTCCGCGGCCTTCTTCAGGCAGGCCGCGCCCGACTCGGAGTCGAGGTTGGTGATGATGATGACCTTGACGTTCTCGTTGATCATGCTGTCGCAGAGCTGACCGAACTTGGCGGTGTCGCCCTGGGCGTTCTGGATCGTGGCCTCGAGGCCGGCATCGGCGAACGCCTTCTCGAGGTTGGGCCGGTCCTGGGACTCCCATCGGGGAGACGTGGTCGCGTCGGGCAGGATCACTCCGACGTCGGTGCCGCCCGAGTCTCCCGAGTCGCCACCGTCATCCGAGCCTCCACATGCCACGAGCGATGCGGTCGACAGGGTCGCCACCGCTGCGACCGCCATCAGGCGGCCGATCTTGTGCGTGTTCATCGTCGAACTCCTCAGTCCTGAGTGTGATCTATGTCACGTCGGGGTGCAACCTATCTCCTTCAGCGGCGATATGAAGCGGTTCTGAGGAGATCTCGACGGCGGATTGATAACGCCCGTACGCCTGCACGTCACCACTGCTCGTTACGGTGCGACGGCTCCCGCCCGTCAACGTCCACTAGAACAGCGATCACGTGACCGCCACCTCGGATTTCCGCACGCCCACGACCAGCCGGGCCGACAGCGAGCCCAACAGCCCCAAATCTGGGCACACCTCCGGACACATCAGCGAGATCCACGGCCTGCGCGGTATCGCCCTCGCGCTCGTCGTCGCCTTCCATCTCTTCGGCAACGGCCGGGTCTCCGGCGGGATCGACGTCTTCCTGGTGATCTCCGGCTTCCTCGCCACCCGGTCACTGGTCGGCAGAGCCGAACGCCACCAGGTCAGGCTCGGCGAGCACTACGGACGTACGTTCGCGCGGCTCGCCGCGCCGGCGCTGATCGTGCTGGCCGCGACGGCCGCGCTGATGGTGGTCCTCATCCCGCAGACCCTGTGGACCCAGACCACCCGCGAGATCGTCGCGGCCGCGACCTACACGCTCAACTGGGAGCTCATCGCCAGCCAGCTCTCCTACGGCGCCGCGGGGCCCTCCTCGACTCCGGTGCAGCACTTCTGGTCGCTCGCGGTGCAGGGACAGTTCTTCCTGGTGTGGCCGCTGGTCGTCGTCGGGCTCGCCCTCGTGCTCCGCATCGCGGCCCGCGGCCCGCTACGGGGGCGACTCACGCTCGCGCGGGTGCTGTTCGTGCTGACCGCGGCGGCGTTCGCAGTCTCCTTCGTCTATGCGATCAAGGTCTCCGGCTCCGACCAGGCGGCCGCGTACTTCAACTCCATCACCCGCTTCTGGGAGATCGCCGCCGGCGCCCTGGCCGCGCTCGCCCTGCGCCGCCTGAGCCTGCCCGAGAGGATCCGGCCGTACGCCGCATGGACCGGTCTCGCTCTCGTCGTGACCTGCGGTTTCGTGATGGACGGCGCGGACCACTTCCCCGGCCCCCTGGCCCTGTGGCCGGTCGCCGGGGCGCTGCTGGTGATGGTCGGCTCCACCCCGTCGCCACGCGGGCCGCGCCGCCTGCTGGAGACCCGGCCGCTGCGGTTCGTCGCCGACATCTCCTACGAGCTCTACCTGTGGCACTGGCCGCTGCTGATCGCCTGGCTCTACTACACCGGCGGGGACCGGCTCACCGTCGCCTCGCCCGCGGGCGTCCTGGTCGTCTCGACCCTGCTCGCCTGGGCGACCAACCGGCTCGTCACCCGCCAGGTCCAGACGTACGTCATCAGGCCCGGCGGCCCACGAGCCCTGGTCGCCACCCTGGCCGCTCTCGTGGTCGCCGTGGGCGCGGGCTGGAGCGGCCTGGTCGCGATCGACCATTCCGAGAACCGGGCGATTGCGACGGCGGCCCGGCTCGCCACCGCCGACCCCTTCACGACCGAGTGCCTCGGTGCGGCCTCGCTGGCGGCGAGCACCGCGGGAGGCTCGTGTCTCAACCCCGACCTGCACGGGGAGCTGATCCCGGCGGTGGCCGCGATCGGCGAGGACGACGACAACCGCGGACAGTGCTGGTCCTTCGAGGAGCGTCCGGTGCGCTTCAGCGCCTGCCCGAACGGTGTGACCGAGGGCTATGAGAAGCGGCTGCTGATGGTCGGCGACTCCCATGCCGTCGCCCCGGTCGGCGCCCTCGACCTGATCGGAGACCAGCGCAACTGGCGCATCGACGTCGCCGCCCGCGCCGCCTGCCACTGGAACACCCGGCCCCTCGGCCAGGACATCGCCGACAACCGCCCCGCGTGCGCGGAGTGGAACCGGCAGCTCGAGGCCTATCTGCGCGCTCCGGAGCAGAAGGACCTCGACGCGATCATCGTGACCCACTCGGCCCGCAAGACGACCCAGCCGCTGGGCGGCGAGACGCCGTACGAGTCCACGGTCGAGGGTCTGGTCGAGGCCTGGAGCCACCGGCCCTCGAAGAGCGTCCCGGTGATCGCGCTCGTCGACAACCCGATGTTCGAGCCCGACAACGCCGCCTATCTCCGCACCACGCTGGGCTGCATCCAACGACACTCCCCCGAGACCGCCGGTGAGGCGTGCGGGCGGCCGCGCACCGACGTACTCGTCAAGGATCCGCACCGCGACGCGGTCCCTCGCGATCCCAACGCGCACCTGATCGACCTGACCCGCCTGTTCTGCGGGGACGAGGTCTGCCCGGCGGTGATCGGCAACGTCATCGTCTACCGCGACGGCAACCACATCACCTCGCGCTACGCCCGCACCCTGGCGCCCTACCTCAGCCGGGAGCTCGCCCGGGTCATCGACTAACGGGCCACGGCGAGCGCGTCGATCTCGACGAGCATCTCCTCACGCGGCAAGCCGGTCATCACCGTGGTGCGGCACGGGAGGATGCCGCCCTCGGCGACCCGCGAGCCGATGAACTCGCCGTAGGCCTCGTTCATCGCAGCGAAGTCGTCCCGCGTCGTCAGGTAGACCCGGAGCATCAGTACGTCCTCGAAGCCCGCACCGGCAGCGGCGAGGATCGCCTCCACGTTCTGCAGGGTGCGTACGGTCTGCGCCTTCACGTCGCCGGGGAACAGGTACTCGTTCGTGGCGGGGTCGACCGGGCCCTGACCGGAGACCTGGATCAGGCCGCCACGGACCACGCCCTGGGAGAAGGTGTGCGCGGGCGCCGGCGCCTGGTCGGTGGAGATGCGGATGTCGGTCATGGGGTGGGTTTCCTCTCGGGGTGTTCTTCTCATGAGCTCCGGCCGGCCCAGTCGGCGGAGATCGCTTCGGTGGCGGCGAGGAGCTGCGGCACCAGGGCACGCACCCCCTCGCGGGGCAGGATGACGTCGGGTACGGAGACGGAGACCGCGGCGACGACGCGCCCGGTCTCGTCGCGTACGGGCGCCCCGACACAGTTGATGAAGTCCTCGTGCTCGGCGGCGTCCTCGGCCCAGCCCTGCTCGCGGGTGCGGGCGAGCACCTCGCGGTAGCCCGCCGCGTCGGCGATGGTGCGGCTCGTGAAGGGCCGGAAGTCGATGCCCGAGATCACGGCCTCGCGCTCCCCCGGTGGCAGGTCGGCGACGAGCACCTTGCCGACGGCGGTCGCGTGCAGCGCGGCGGGCAGGCCCACGCGGGAGTACATCCGCACCGCGTGGGTGCTCTCCACCTTGGCGAGGTAGATGGCCGCGCCGTTCTCGTAGCCGGCGAGGTGGACGGCCTGACCGCCCGTCTCGGCCGCGAGCCGAGTCAGATGCGGTTGGGCGACGTCGCGGATCGCGTGCTGGGCGAGCGCGGCGCCTCCGAGGGCGAACAGCCGGGAGCCGAGGTGGTAGCGCTGGCGGTCGTCGCGGCGTACGAACCGGTCGGCCTCCAAGGTGTGCAGCAGCCGCATCGCGGTGGTCTTGTGGACCTCCAGACTCGCGGCCACCTGGTCGAGGGATCGCTCGCCCTCGCCGAGCTCGATGAGGATCTGCAGCGCGCGGGAGAGACTCTGGCTCATCGAGCCACCTCCGTACGGGTCCAGAGCGCCGGGGAGTCGATGCCGGCGGCGCTCACTCGGGTCGCCGCCCAGGCGTCCTCGGCGCACTCGAGCAGCCGGACGCGTACGTCGGCGGCCGGCGGGGCCGCGTGGTCGCCCGTCGCTGCCAGCACGCCCGCGGCGACCAGATGGCCCTGGCGCAGCCGGCCGACCGGGCCGACCCCGTCGACAAGGGCGGCGAGATAGCCCGCCGCGAACCCGTCGCCCGCCCCCACCGGCTCCACGACGTCGACCCGGAGCGCGGGGACCTGCGTGGCGCTCCCGTCCGCGTCGTACTCACCGGCGGCGTGGGAGTCGGTCTTGATCACCAGCCGCGGACGCTCACCCAGCAGCTCACGGAGACCCTCCGCGGTGTCCGCGCCGAGCGCGGCGCGTGCTTCGTCGGCCCCGAGCAGGACGATGTCGGCCGCGCGGAGCAGATCGAGCAGCGGCGCGGTGCTGCGCCCGGCCCACAGGGCAGGTCGCCAGTTGAGGTCGACGCTGAGCCGGAAGCCGAGCTCGTCGCGCAGCGCCAGCAGGCGGGCGACGAGCGCCGATCCCTCCTCGAGGATGCCCGCGGTGATGCCGGAGGTGTGCACGACCTCGGCCGAGGCCAGCGCCTCGGCCACCCCGGGCCCGTCGAGAAGATCGGCGTCCATCGCGGCCGCCGCGGAACCGGCGCGGTAGTAGTGCATCCGGCTGCCGTCGGGGGCGGGCTCCTTGATGTAGAGCCCCGTCGGCCGCTCGGGGTCGCGCTCGGCCTCGACGTCCACGCCGCGGCCGATCAGGTCCGCGGTCACGACGTCGCCGAACGGGTCCTGGCCGAGCCGGGACACCCAGGCGGTCCGCAGGCCGAGGGCCGCCAGGGCTCCTGCCACGTTGGCTTCGGCACCGCCGACCGAACGACGCAGGGTCGTCGCCGCGGCCAGCGACTCCTCGCCCTCAGGACGCAGCACGATCATCGCCTCCCCGAGACAGACCGCTCGCACGTCTCCGCTAACCCCCACGAATGGAGCTCCTCCCCTGTTGGTCCCCCGCCGGGCCGTTGACGCCCGGTGTGGCCGATGCTACAACTAGCGAATCGAAATACGCAATCGCCGTTGCACAGTACGCAACGAAGGAAGGACGGGACATGGATCACCCCGCAGCCCACATCGACGCGGCCGCCGTCACGGCACTGCGCGAGGAGCGGGTCGACTGGCGCCACAAGGCGATCCCGCCCGCGCTGTGGGGACGTACGGTCGCCGAGGTGCTCGAGGCGGCACCCCGGCTCTCGCAGCTGCCCACGCCCGTGCTCTCCCTCTCCCGGGTCGCGATGACCCACAACCGTGACGTGCTCGCCGCCTGGTGCGCGGAGCGTGGCATCGCGCTGGCCCCGCACGGCAAGACCACGATGGCTCCGCAGCTGTGGGCCGAGCAGCTCGCCGCCGGCGCCTGGGCGATCACGGTGGCCAACCTTCCCCAGCTCGCCGTCGCCCGCGCCTTCGGTGTCTCCCGGGTGATCGTGGCCAACGCGATCGTCTCCCCGCTGACGCTGCGTTGGATCTCCGACCAGCTCACCGAGGACCCGGGTCTGGAGGTGCTGGTGTGGGCCGACTCGCCACGCACGGTGGCCCTGATGCACGACGCTCTCGCGGCCCACGCCGCCGAGGCCGGGCCGCGGCGTCCGCTCGGTGTCCTCGTCGAGCGGGGCGCCGCCGGCGGTCGCACCGGCGCGCGGGACGAGGAGACGGCCGTCGCGGTCGCCGAGGCGATCGCCGCCTCGCCCCATCTGGAGCTCGCCGGCGTCACCGGCTACGAGGGCGCCCTGGCGCACACGACCGACGAGGCCGCGCTCGGCGTCGTCCATGCGTACGTCGACAGCCTGGTCTCCCTGCACCGGCGGATCTCCGGTCTGCTACCCGCCGGCCGGATCCCGGTGGTGAGCGCCGGCGGTAGCGCCTACTTCGAGCAGGTGGCCGACGCGCTCGCGCCGCTCGTGGCCACCGACGAGGCCCGCGTGGTGCTGCGCAGCGGCGCGTACATCACCCACGACGACGGCTTCTACCGCGGCATCTCGCCCATGGGGAGCGCGCCCCGCACCACCAGCCCGGGACTGCGCAGCGCCCTCCACGGCTGGGTGCGGATCTCCTCCCAGCCCGAGCCGGGGCTGGCGCTGTTCGACGCGGGCAAGCGCGACCTGCCCTTCGACGAGGGTCTTCCCGAGGCCCAGCTGCTGCGGGCACGGACGACCGGTTCGCCCGCGACTCCGCTCACCGGTGTCGCCGTGACCGCGCTCAACGACCAGCACGGCTTCCTCCGCTGGGACCCCGCTACCGAGGCGCCTGTGCTGATCGGCGACGAGCTCCGCCTCGGGCTCTCGCACCCGTGCACCGCCTTCGACAAATGGGGCCTCATCCCGGTCCTCGACGACGCCGACGCCGACGACCCCGTCGTCGTCGACCTCGTGCGGACCTGGTTCTGAGAGGAATCGCCATGACCGATCTACTCATCCGCGACGCGACCGTCATCGACGGCACCGGCGCCCCGGCCTTCCACGCCCACGTCAGCATCGAGGCGGGCCGGATCTCGGGCATCCACACCGACGGCGCGACACCCGCCGCGCGGCGCACCGTCGACGCCGCCGGACGGGCGCTGACCCCCGGTTTCATCGACATGCACGCCCACTCGGACCTGCAGATCCTGGTCAACCCCGGCGGCCACACCGCCAAGGTCAGCCAGGGCGTCACGCTCGAGGTCGTCGGGCAGGACGGTCTCTCGTTCGCGCCCGCCGACCCGCCGACGCGGGCCCAGCTGCGCCGCCAGATCGCGGGGTGGAACGGCGAGCCGGACGACTTCGACTTCGACTGGGACACCGTCGCCGGCTATCTGGACCGGCTCGACCGCGGGATCGCGTGCAACGCGGCGTACCTCGTCCCGCAGGGGACCCTGCGGCTGATGGTCGTCGGCCCGGACAACCGGCCCGCGACCCCGACCGAGATCGCCGAGATGGCCCGGCTGCTACGGGTCGGTCTCGAGGAGGGCGCGGTGGGGATGAGCAGCGGCCTGACCTATCCGCCGAGCATGTTCGCCGACGACGAGGAGCTGGCCACGCTGTGCCGGGTCGTCGCCGAGGCCGGCGGCTACTACAGCCCGCACCACCGCTCCTACGGCGCCGGTGCGCTGGGGGCGTACGCCGAGATGATCGAGGTCGCCCGGGCCTCCGGGTGCGCCCTCCACCTCACCCACGCGACCATGAACTTCGAGCCCAACCGCGGGCGCGCCGGCGAGCTCGTCGACCTGATCGAGACCGGCCTCGCCGACGGCGTCGACATCACGCTCGACACCTACCCCTACCTCCCCGGCGCCACCACGCTCAGCGCCGTGCTGCCCAGCTGGTCGACCTCCGGCGGCCCGGACGCTCTGCTCGCGCGGATCGCCGACCCGGCCGACCGGGCCCGGATCGCGCACGAGCTCGACCACGTCGGCACCGACGGCTGCCACGGCTGCGTGACCGAGTGGGACACGATCCAGATCAGCGGCGTACGCAACCCCGAGCTGTCCGGCCACGTCGGCCGCACCGTGGCCGAGATCGCCGAGGAGTCCGGCCAGGTGCCCACGGAGGTCTTCTTCGACCTGCTCGTCCACGACCGGATGGCCACGACGATCCTCCAGCACGTCGGCCACGAGGAGAACGTGCAGACGATCATGCGGCACCGCACCCACTGCGGCGGCAGCGACGCGATCCTCGTCGGCGAGCGCCCGCACCCGCGCGCGTGGGGCACCTTCCCGCGCTACCTCGCCCGCTACGTACGCGAGCTCGGCGTGCTCGACCTGGTCGACTGCGTCCACCACCTCACCGGCCGCCCGGCGTCCCGGCTGCGGCTCGCCGATCGCGGCCTCGTCCGGGAGGGGTACGCCGCCGACCTCGTGCTCCTCGACCCCGACACCGTCGCGGACACCGCCACCTTCGAGCAGCCGCGGCAGCAGGCGCGCGGCATCGACTGGGTGCTGGTCAACGGCACCGCCGTCATCGAGGACGGTCACCGCACCGACGCTCTGCCCGGGCGGGCGCTGCGCCGCACCGACGAAGGAACCCGAGCCCGATGAACAGCCCCCTGATCGACACGCTCCGCGCCGACAAGGCGCTGGTCGTCGTACGCGCCTCCCGGCTCGACGACCCCGTCGCGCTCTGCCACGCGCTGGCCGCCGGCGGCATCCGGGCCGTCGAGCTGACCTTCACGACGCCGGGCCTCACCGACCTCCTCGCCCAGGTCAGCGGCCAGGTCAGTGCTCGGGCGGAGGACGACATCGTCGTCGGCGCCGGGACGGTGCTGAGCGCCGACCAGGCCCGCGCCGCGCTCGCGGCGGGTGCCCGGTTCCTGGTGACGCCGGGCCTGCCGCCGGAGGCGGCGGAGATCGTGGCCGAGGGTCACGCCGCGGGTGCGGCCGTCGTGCTCGGCGCGCTCACCCCGACCGAGGTCCTCACCGCGAACGCGCTGGGCGCCGACGCGGTCAAGATCTTCCCGGCGCGGGCCATGGGCCCGCGCTACTTCTCCGACCTGCGGGGGCCGTACCCCGAGGTCGCCCTGATCCCTTCCGGCGGAGTCGATGAAGACAACGCCGCGGAGTTCCTGCGGGCCGGCGCCATCGCCGTGACCGCCGGGACGTCGGTGGTCCAGCCCGCCGACGTCGACGAGGCCCGGTGGGAGCAGATCACCACCAACGCCGCCCGGTTCCGCGCAGCTCTGCGCTGAGACCGTCCCCCACCCGACACGGGAGAACCAACCATGCATTGGCTCCAGACAAGCACCACCGGCCTGCTGCTGCTCTGCGGCATAGCGATCGCCGTGCTCCTCTTCCTGATCATCAAGGTGAAGCTCGAACCCTTCATCGCGCTCTTCATCAGCGGCATCGGCCTGGCCGTCGCGGCCGGTCTGTCGGTCGAGCAGATGGTGGGCACCGCCCTGTCCTCGAAGGAGTCGCTCATCGAGACCGGCTTCGGCGGCGTACTGGGCCACATCGCGCTCATCATCGGTCTCGGCACCGTCCTCGGGTCGCTCCTGGAGCGGTCCGGCGGCGCCGATGTCCTCGCCGCGAGGCTGATCGGCATCTTCGGGGAGCGCGGCACCCCGGTCGCGATGGGCCTGGTCGGCCTGATCTTCGGCATCCCGGTCTTCTTCGACATCGGCATCTTCGTGCTCGCGCCGCTGGTCTACGTCGCCGCGCACCGCGGCGGTCGCTCGCTGGTCCTCTACGCCCTTCCCGTCCTCGCCGGGCTGTCGATGACGCACGCCTTCCTGCCTCCCCACCCCGGCCCGACCGCGCTGGGCGGTCTTCTCGGCGTCGACCTCGGCTGGCTGATCATTCTGGGCCTGCTGTGCGGCCTGCCCGCGTTCGCCGCGGCCGGCATCCTCTTCCCCGTGTGGATCGCCCCGCGCGTCCAGGTCTCGGTGCCCGAGGAGTTCCTGGCTGCGGAGACCGAGGCGGAGCAGGACACGACGCCCACCGCCCCCGTCTCGCTCGCCCTCGTCCTCGGGGTCATCGCGGTGCCGCTGATCCTGATCCTCGGCGCGACCTTCGGCACGATGCTGCTCGATCCGGGCCGGCTGCTCAGCGTGCTCACCTTCCTGGGCAACCCGGCGGTCGCGCTCACCATCGCCGTGCTCCTCGCCTTCTGGCTGCTCGGCATCCGGCGCGGGATGAGCATCGAGGAGATCTCGGAGTTCACCGGCGCCTCGCTGCGACCAGTCGGGATGATCCTGCTCGTCGTCGGCGCCGGTGCGTTCTTCGGCGCGGTGATCTCCGCGACCGGCGTGGGCGCCGCGCTCGCCGAGGTGCTCTCCGACGCGGGCCTGCCGATCCTGCTGCTGGCCTACGTCATCTCCTGCGCGCTCCGGATCGCCCAGGGCTCGGCGACCGTGGCGATCGTGACCACCGGCGGCATCATGGCCCCGACCCTCGGCACCGGCTACTCCCAGCCCGAGCTCGCCGTGATCGCCGTCGCGATCGCCGCCGGCTCGATCATCCTCAGCCATGTCAACGACGGCGGCTTCTGGATCGTGTCGCGCTACTTCAACATGAGCGTGAAGCAGACGCTGGCGACCTGGACGGTGCTCGAGACGGTGCTCTCGATCGTCGGCTTCGCGGCCGCCGCGGTCGCCTGGGCGATCGTCTGAGGCAGCTAGATGCTAGGCCGACGCCCACGCTTGCGCGAGCAGGTCGCGGGTGTCGGTCAGGAGCTGGGGCAGGGTCTTGGTGCGGCCGATGATCGGCATGAAGTTCTGGTCGCCGACCCAGCGGGGCACGATGTGCTGGTGCAGGTGGGCGGCGATGCCGGCGCCGCCCGCGGTGCCCTGGTTCATCCCGATGTTGAAGCCCTCGGCGCGCGAGACGCCGGCGAGGGTGCGTACGGCCTGCTTGGTCAGCACCGCCATCTCGGCGGCCTCCTCGTCGGTGGTCTCGACGTAGCCGGCGACGTGACGGTAGGGGCAGACCATCATGTGGCCCGGGGCGTACGGGTAGAGGTTGAGCACCACGAAGCACGTCTCGCCTCGGTGGACGACCAGGCCCTCGGCGTCATCGAGCGTCGGCACCCGGCAGAACGGGCACTTCGTCTCCGAGGGGTCGGTGGGCTTGTTCTCCCCGCGGATGTACGCCATCCGGTAAGGCGTCCACAGCCGCTCCAGACCGTCGCCCTCGCCGATGCCGTCCTGGGTGAGCACCCCGTCCATCTCTGTCACGCGGCAAACACTACTTAACCCCCTCACCGAGTCATTCGGCCGCTTCCCCGCCCGGTACCGCGCCCCGGCGACGGGTGACGTGAAGGAGCAGCGCGAAGGCGGCGACCTGCAGCCCGCCGATCACCCCGGCCAGGACCGGGACGTGACCGGTGACCAGGGCACCGGCGAGGCCACCGCCGACGAGCGCGCCGAGGCCCTGGACGGCGGCGAAGACCCCGTAGGCCGTGGCCCGGCGAGGCGCGGGGACGAGGTCGGCGACGTACGCCTTGACCGTCGAGTCCTGGATGCCGTAGGCCACGCCCCACACCACGACCCCGGCCAGCACCAGCCAGAGCTGGGAGGCGAAGACGCACAACGGCACCAGAGCGACGAGCACCGGGACGACCAGGAGCACCCGGCTGCCCCGGCGGTCGAAGAGATGGCCGGTGCCGAGCGCGGCGACGGCCTCGACCGCCATCGCCAGGGCGTAGACGAGGGGGACGGCGGCCGCGAGGAGAAGACCGTCCTCGACCATCCGGAAGGAGATGACGCCGAACGTCATCAGGCCGGCGGTCATCAGCGCGGCGGCCAGGGAGAAGAGGTGGAACGTACGCGGCAGGTCACTGCCCGTCACGGCCCGGCCGATCGCCGCGAGCGCGCTCGGCGAACGCCCTGCCGGGTCGGCACCTGTCGCGGTCTTGAGCTCGGTCTCGGTCTCGGGCTCGGGCTCGGGCTCGGTCACGATCGGCGCCCGGCGGCGCAGCTGGGCCAGCAGCAGGAGCGAGATCGCACCAGGGATGGCCAGCAGGGCGAAGCCCGGCCAGATCAGCCCGGTCGCGGCGGCGACCCCGGCGAGCAGGAGCGGGCCGGAGAAGGCCCCGACCTGGTCCAAGGCCTTGTGGACGGCGAACCCCTTGCCCCGGCCGGTGGAGGTGGCCATCCGCGCCAGCAGGGCCGACTTGGCCGGGCTCCGGACCGCCTTCCCGGTGCGCTCCAGCAGGATCAGGGTCGTGGCGACCGCGAGCCCGGCGCCGCCGAGGAACGGCGCGACCGCGAGCAGCGGGACGCAGACCGCCGTCATGGCGTAGCCGAGCACGGTCAGCCGCCAGTGGTTGTGGCTCCGGTCGGCCCATACGCCGGTCACCAGCCGCAGCACGAGCGCGATGCCCTCGCCGGCACCGGTGATCAGGCCGACGGTCAGCGCGGACGCGCCCAGGCTGCCGAGGAACGGCCCGGCCATCGCCCGCATGCCCTCGTAGACCATGTCGGCGCAGAGACTGACGAGGCCGAAGGCGAAGACCGTACGCCACGGGGTCCAGGTCCTGGGCCCGACGGCGGGTGCGGTGTCGTGGCCGGGCGATGTCTGCGTCACGTGGATCCATTCTCGCAGGGAACCTCGCGCCAGTGCTCACCCAGGGTGCCGACGTTCGCGGAGGCCAGCGGACCGGCCAGCAGCTGCTCGGTCGCGGCCAGCGTACGCCGCCAGTCACCGTGCGGCGCGTGGAGGTCGGTGTCGTGCAGCAGGATCGTTCCGCCGGGCCGCAGCGTACGCAGGACGGTCGCGACCACGGTGTCGGGTGAGGCCGCTCGCTCCCACTCGCGTCCCCAGGCCGTCCACAGCACGGGGGTCAGGCCGAGGGCCCGGCAGGCCAGGACGGCCTCGCCGCTGGGCACCCCGTACGGCGGCCGGTACCAGGTGACCTGCTCGCCGCTGATGTCCTCGACGACGTCGCGCGCCCGGCGGATCCCGCGGGTCAGCCTGGTGGGCGGCAGCGCCAGGGTGCAGCGGTGCGTCCAGCCGTGGATCGCCAGCTCGTGCCCTTCCCTGGTGATCCGCCGGATCAGCTCGGGGTGGTCGGCGGCCTGGGAGCCCAGGACGAAGAAGGTCGCCCTCCGGCCGTAGGCGGCGAGGAGGTCGAGGAACGCTGGTGTGCTGGCCGGGTCGGGCCCGTCGTCGAAGGTGAGCGCGATGTGGGATCCACCGCCGGCTCCCCGGGCGGCCGCGATCCGGCTCATGCCGCCACCTCCGTGGGGACGTGTCCGGTGAGCAGATCGAGGAGCTCGGGTGCGTCCACGGGCAGGAAGCTGCGCCGCGGAGCGAGCCCGGCGCCGGTGAGGAACCGCGCGAGATCCGCGGAGGTGCGGGCCCACGGGATCAGGCCGGCGGCCTCCAGGTTGGCCGAGTTGGCGACTCCGTGGCCCGGCAGGGGCCGGTAGGTGACCACCGGCGTACCGGAGGCCAGCGCCTCCAGCGAGGTGAACCCGCCGGCATTCTGCACGACGCAGTCGCAGGCGCTCATCAGCGCCGGGATGTCATCACGCCAGCCGAGCGCGACGACGCCCGGCATCCGGGACAGACGGCGACGCAGCCTGGTGTCGGTGCCGCACAGCACGACCGGCGTCATCCGACCGTCGGCGAGGAGGTCGCGCGCGGTGGCCTCCAGCCGTCCCATGCCCAGCGAGCCACCGGTGACCAGGGCCCAGGGTCCGGCGATGTCACCGGGCCTCGGCTCCTGGCGGGGAGCGCCCAGCACCGCCGGCAGCTCCGGGATGAGCGGCCGCACGACCTCCGTACGCCCGCCCCACCGTCGTGCCTCGGCCGCCGCGACCTCGTGGATCGCGAGGTTGAGATCGACGCCGGCGTGGATCCACAGCGGGTGGACGGAGGTGTCGGTGAGGTAGGTGACCACGGGAGCGGCGAGCGCGCCGGTCACGCGGGCGTGCCCGAGCGCCTGGGCACCGAACGGATGCGTGGTGAGGACCAGGTCGCAGCCACGCGTGGCCTCGACGATCCGGGCGGCGGTCGCGGCGAGGAGCCGGGTCACGATCCGGTACGCAGCGTGGTCCGGTTCGAGCAGCCGCAGGGTGGCCCCCCAGGAGCCGGGCCGGCGCCGGAGCTGGGCGTAGTAGACGCGCCGCAGGAGCGGGCCGAGCCGGAACGGTAGCAGGGTCACGACGTCGTGGATCTCGACGTCGCAGCCCGCGGCCGTCAGGACACGCGCGATCTCGCGAGCAGCGGAGTTGTGACCGGCGCCGTAGCTGCCGGTGATCACCGCGACCCGGGGCGTCCCCGGGGCGAGGGCGAGCAGCGGCACCGCCGCGATGGGCATGGTCTGAGTCGTCATGGCGGTGAGGATGGCTCCGTGCGGATGAAGGCTCGATGAAGCCCGATCCGCCTTCATCGAGCCTTCATGCAGGTCTTCCTAGCGTGCGAGTGTGACTCTTCCCGTCAGCTGGCCGACGGCACCCGCGACCCCGGCGACCGTCCCACCCGTACGCGCCCGGCGGTGGGCGACGGCCGGCGTCGTCCTCGCGATGCTGGTCGCGACGGCGGCGTGGCTGCCGTTCCTCGACCGGCCGTTGACGGCGGACGAGAGCGGGTTCCTGATGGTCGCGCAGCAGTGGCGGCCGGGGCACTCGTTGTACGGCGATCTCTGGGTCGACCGGCCGCCGCTGCTGCTCTGGCTGTTCACCGTGGCGGGGCACCTCGGCCCGAACGCTGCGACGACGACCGGGTTCGTCGCGCCGGGGGTCAAGGTCCTCGGCGCCCTGGCCGGCGGGCTCTCGGTGGGTCTGGCCGGTGTCCTGGCCGGCCAGGTCGCGCCCTCCGGCCGAGGCCGGCGTACGGCTGTCGTACTGGCCGTGGCGCTGTTGTGCAGTCCCCTGCTCGGGATGCCGGAGGTCGACGGCGAGCTGCTCGCGGTCCCGTTCGTCCTGGCCGGGCTGGTGTGCCTGATCGCGAGCCTGCGCGGAGGGTGGGGATGGCGCACGGGCGGCCTCGCGGCCACCGCCGGAGCGGCCGGGATGGCCGCGGCGCTGGTCAAGCAGAACGTCGTCGACGTCTTCGTGTTCGCCGCCGTCCTCGTGGTGGTCTCGTACGGGCGGGTCCCTTGGCTCGGGA
Source organism: Nocardioides sp. NPDC047086 (assembly GCF_040643685.1). Classification (NCBI taxonomy): domain Bacteria; kingdom Bacillati; phylum Actinomycetota; class Actinomycetes; order Propionibacteriales; family Nocardioidaceae; genus Nocardioides; species Nocardioides sp. NPDC047086. Next base: position 207,517 of record NZ_JBEYUV010000004.1, on the reverse strand, counting down.
GCCGCGTCGCCGCGGTCGCCGGCGGCGCGCTCACGGTGCTCGGCGCGGTGCTCGCCGGAGCCTGGAGGCAGGGCACCTCGGTCACCGGAGTGTGGGAGGCCGTCGTGCTCTTCCGCGGCCGGGCCGCCCAGGTGATCGACGCCTCGGCCTCCACCGCGACCCCGGTACGCGGGGCCGAGCTCGCCGCCGCAGCGGTCGCGTCCGGCGCGGCCGTGGTGCTCGTGGTAGCGGCAGCGGCGCTCGTGCAGAACCACAGCCGTCTCGCCTGGCCCGCGCTCGCCCTGGTTGCCTGGGAGGCGTTCGGGATCGTCGTCGGCGGCAGCTACTGGCTGCACTACCTGACCGGCATCGTCCCCGGTCTGGTGCTGCTGGTGGCCCTCGCCCGGCCATGGTCCGAGCGGGCACTGTCCCGGGCCGTGGCCTTCACCGTCGCGGCCACCGTCACCGTGTGGACCTACTGGGCGGTCGCCGCGGACCCGCCCTCGCCCGAGGCACAGGTCTCGACCTATCTGCGCGAGCACACGCACAGCCCCTCCGACGGCGTGGTGGTCGGGTTCGGGCATGCCGAGATCGTCGCGGCAAGCGGCCTGCACAGCCCCTATGAGAACCTGTGGAGCCTTCCGGTCCGGGTCCGCGACCCGCACCTGGCCCGGCTGCGCAGCGCGCTGGCCGGACCGTCGGCTCCCCGGTGGGTCGTCGTCGACGGCGGCAGCCTCGACACGTGGGGCCTGGACGCCGACAACGCGCAGCAGTACCTCATGCGGCACTACGTTGAACGGGTGGGCTACGACAACTGGCACATCTGGGAGCGCCGGAGCGGCGAGGTGACGAGGCGATGAGGATCCTGGTCGCCGAGGACGACGTCCGCCTGGCCGGCCTGCTCGAGCAGTCGCTGGCCGAGGCCGGCTGGCAGGTCGACGTCGCCCACAACGGGCGGGTCGCCTACGAGCGCCTGCTGAGCGACGCCGGCTACGACGTCGCCCTCCTGGACTGGATGCTGCCCGGCCTCGACGGCGTCACCGTCGCCCGGCGGCTGCGCGACCTCGGGCTGGCGACGCCGATCCTCATGCTCACCGCCCGCGGCGACGTACGCGACCGGATCAACGGCCTCGACGCCGGGGCCGACGACTACCTGCCCAAGCCCTTCGACCTCGACGAGCTCCTGGCCCGGCTGCGCGCGCTCTACCGGCGAGGCGGTTTCAGCGGCGAGGCACCCGCCCAGATCGGTGACCTGGTGGTCGATCCCGGCGCGCGCCGGGTCACCCGTGGCGGCGTCGAGATCACCCTGTCCACCCGGGAGTTCGACATCCTCTATCTGCTCGCCTCGCACGCCGGGCAGGTGGTCACCCGGCTGCGGATCCTCGATGAGGTCTGGGACGGCGAGACCGACCTGCGCAGCAACGTCATCGACGTCCACGTCGCCGCCATCCGCGGCAAGATCGACAAGCCGTTCGGCACCAACACGATCACCACCCTGCGCGGAGCCGGCTACCGCCTCGAGACCGCGCCGCCGAACCGATGAGCACGCTGACCGTACGCCTCTCCCGGCTGCCGCTGCGGGTACGCCTCGTCGCCGGCTTCTCCGCCGCGAGCCTCGTCGTCCTGGTCGCCGCCGGGATCTTCGTCTACTGGCGCGTCGACTACGCGCTGGACCGTGGCCTCGACACCGAGCTCACCCAGGCCCGCCACGCGCTCGAGCCGCTGGTCGGCGCCGACGGCCGGGTCCGCAGCCGGTCCGCGGCCGACGCCACCGGTGTTCCCTGGCAGGTGCTGGGCGCGGACGGCACCGTCATCGACCGCGGGGGCGCCGCGGGGACCACTCCCCTGGTGGCCGCATCCCGGCTGGACCGGGTGACCACGACGCCGCGCACCTTCAACGTCGGTGACTTCCTGCCCGTCTCGGCCGAGCCCTACCGGCTGCAGGTGGTCCGGCTCTCGACCTCGCCGCGGCGCTACCTGCTGGTCGGGGTGCGGCGCGACCACCGCGACGAGGCGCTGCGCGAGCTCCTCGTGCAGCTCACGCTCGCCGGGCTCGGCGCCCTGTGCATCACCGCGCTGGTCGGCGACCGGCTGGCCCGCGCCGCCCTGCGCCCGGTCGAGCGCTACCGGCGTCAGGCCGCCGCGATCACCGCCGGCAACACGAGTCTTCGGCTCGACGTGCCGCCCCAGCGCGACGACGAGATCACCCGCCTGGGCGACACCTTCAACGACATGCTCACCAGCCTCGAGGCCGCGCTGGACCGGGAGCGACAGTTCGTCACCGAGGCCAGCCACGAGCTGCGTACGCCGATCACGCTGCTGACCAGCCGGATCCAGCTGGCGCTGCGCCGTCCCCGCAGCGCGGTCGAGCACGAGCGCATCCTGACCGAGCTCATGGTGGACCTGGACCGGCTCGCCACGCTCTCGGAGCAGCTGCTCCAGATCGGTCGTGCCGAGGGCAGCCACGCGGCTGGGCACGCCGACCTGGTGACCGTCACGGTGCGTACGATCAACCAGCGCCGTCTCGCCGATCCCGACCACGCCGGCAGCCTCGCCGTGACGCTCCCCGAAGGACCCGTGCCCGTGCCCGTGCCGATGGCGGACTTCGAGCTGGAGCGGGTGCTCAGCAACCTGCTCGACAACGCCTCGACGCACGGCGCCCCACCCGTGCAGGTGAGCGTGGACGAGCCGGCCACGGGATGGGCGCGGCTGACGGTTGCGGACGCCGGCCACGGGATGCCACCCGCGCTGCTGACCACGGCGACGCAGCGTTTCGCCCGCGCCGAGGAGGCGCGCGCACGGCCCGGCTCGGGACTGGGCCTGTCCCTGGTCGGCACGCTCGTCGCTCGCGCCGGCGGTGAGCTGAGGCTGTGCCACGACGGGCGCCACGCCACGTACGGCTCCCCCGCTCCGCTCGCGTGCACCCACGGACCGGAGATGACGGTCACCGTGCTCCTGCCGACCGATCGCACCGGTTAATCCGTCCTTCACGTCCGGATCCGTACGGTCCACTCATGCGCTGCGTCATCATCGTGCCGACCTTCAACGAGGCGGCCACCCTCCCCACGCTGCTCTCGAGCCTCGAGACCGTCCGGGCCACCACCGGCCGGGCGAGTATCGACGTCCTGGTCGTCGACGACGACAGCCCGGACGGCACCGCGGCCCTGGTCGAGGCGCACGAGGGGTTCGGCGACTGGCTCGCCCTGCTCGGCCGTACGTCCAAGGACGGTCTGGGGGCGGCGTACCGGGCCGGTTTCGCCGCGGCCGTGGCCGGTGGCTACGACGCGATCGTCCAGATGGACGCCGACGGCTCCCACCCCGCGACGGAGATCCCGGCCATGCTCGCGCTGCTGCGCACCCACGACGTCGTCCTCGGGTCCCGGTACGTCCCGGGCGGCGCCACCGAGAACTGGCCGCTGCGCCGCCGGGCGCTGTCCTGGTGCGCCAACGCCTACGCCCGCCGCGTGCTGGGGCTGTCGACGCGCGACACGACCGCCGGGTTCCGCGCGTGGCGTATCGACGCGCTGGTCCGGGCCGGCGTCCTGCGGACGACGTCGACCGGCTACGGCTTCCAGGTGGAGAACACCTGGCGCTGCGAACGACTCGGGCTGCGGGTCGCCGAGCATCCGATCACGTTCACCGAGCGCACCGCCGGGGCGTCCAAGATGAGCGCCGAGGTGGCCCGCGAGGCCGCCGTCATGGTGGTGCGGTGGCGGCTCGCGGAGCTCACCTCGGCCCGGCCGCTCCCGGTGGGTGCGACCGGTGCGATGCTCAGAAGGTGATCCCCCGGGCGGCGAACCGGTCGCGGACCAGGTCTGCGGCGGCCTGGCCGTCGCGAGCTGCTGCGGCGGCGTACGTCTCGGCGGCCGCGGCCTGGAAGCTGGTGTCCGGCGCGTAGGAGAACTGCGAGTAGATCAGGGTGGTGTCCCAGTCGCGGGTGGAGAGACCGAGGGCCTGGTAGCCCTCGCGGATCTCCCACAGCGCCTGGCTCCAGATCTGGCCGTCGTAGTGCACCTGGTTGCGGCGGTCCTCGAGGGTCAGGTCGAGGTGGAAGCTGCGGATGCAGTGCGGGGCGTCGGTGTAGGAGGTCGAGTCCCAGTCCATCGGGCAGGACGGGTCGGCGGCGACCGGCCAGCCGTACTCCGAGGCGGCGTCGAGGCCGACCGTGACCGCGAGGTAGTCGCCGAACGACTCCCCGATCGCGCCGGCGTCCAGGCTGCTGCCGTAGCCGGGCACCTGGCTGGCGTGGACGGCGTGGCCGTACTCGTGGACGATCACCTCGGCGTCCTCGGCGTCGTCGACACCACCCTTGCCCAGCCGGATCCGGTAGGGCTTGTCGGTCTGGTAGGAGTTGTCGCCGCCGTACTGGTTGATCTTGACCGAGAACGGCTCGTTCAGGACGCCCGGGAGCTTCTCCCCGAAGCCGAGGGTGTGCAGGTAGGTCTGCGCGCGGGTGACCCAGAAGTAGCCCATGACCTGCTCGAACTGGTCCTGGTGGCGGTCGTAGGAGAAGCTGTTGGTGGTCGAGCGCGCGGGTGTGCCGGTGCTGGACTCGACGACCGCGTAGTCGCCGCGGAGGTAGCCCGAGCCGTCCAGGTGGGTCAGCGGCACCTCGGCGTAGGCGCTGTCCGGCACGGCGCTCGCGGCGTCCTTCTGGTCGGTCAGGTCCTGGTCGTTGCTGGACTGGACCGGGTTGACCATGAAGACGCGGGCGGTGCCCGCCGACGAGCCGCTGCCCGGGGCGGCGGTGGCCGGGATCAGCGGGACGGCGAGCCCGGCGGTGGCCGCCAGGCCGGCGGTGACGGCGATCGAGAGTCTGCGCAGGTGGGGCATGGTCTTCTCCTGGACTGAACGGCCGTACGGCCGGGTGATACCGGGAGGTTATACCGCGAGGATGTCCTTGGACAGGAGTTCTTCCAGAGGAAGGTCGGGGTCGAGCTCGATCCCGAACCCGCGCGCGTGGCCGTCGATGACGAACCAGATCGACTGGGCGGTGAGCCGCTCCAGCGTCTCGGCGGGCAGGCGCTCACCGGTGCGGGTCAGCCACCGGCGTACGGCACCGAAGACCGCGCCGACGAGACCGTAGATCAGCGGGTCCAGCGCCTCGGCCTCCTCCTCGGTGGGTTGACCCCCGAGGGCGATCACGGCGGTGCCGACGATCGCCGCGATCCGGCCGGCGAGCTGCTCCATCCCCTGCTGGAACGGGCCGTCGTCGCCGCCGTCGATGTCATGGTCGGCGGCGAGGTGGAGCGCCGGATGGGCCCGGGCCCAGCGGACGTAGGTGCCGATGATCCGCTCGATGATCTGCGGCACGGTGCCGTCGAGGGTGATCCCGGGCATGAGGCCGGACCAGAGCCCGTCGAGGATCGCCTGCTGCACGGCACGGTCGAGATCGGCGCGGTCCTCGAAGTGGCGGTAGATGACCGTGCGCGACAGCCCGGCGCGCGCCGCGATCTGCTGCACCTGGACGTCGGCGCCGGGCTCACCGGCCTCGATCACCGCGATGGCGGCATCGATGATCTGCTGGCGGCGCTGCTCGTTGTGCTTGCTCCACCGATCCTGCCGACCATCGCGCTTCTCTCCGGCCACCCGCGTCTCCCCCTGCTCCCGTGCTCCCCGAACTCAACCCGGTGTCGAGAGCGTCTCAGCGCTCCTTGCGACGCCCCAGAGCGTATCGGGGTTTCCGCGACTTCGCGGCGATGCCCCGCATCTCCTCGACATCGGTGATCTTCACCCGCGGGCGGCCGGACTCGGCGCCGCGCCGCTTCTCCTCACGGTCGATCGCCTGCCAGCCGGCCAGGTCGACCATGCCGGGCTGGCGGCTGCGTACGATCGCGGAGATCTCGCGGGCGTCGCCGACCGGGGCCGGGACCCGGTCCGCGTCGAGGTCGTCGAGCACCTGCTCGACCGTCTCCTCGGCGTCGGACTTGTTGGTGCCGATGAAACCGTTGGGACCGCGCTTGACCCAGCCTGCGACGTAGACGCCCGGGAGCACCCGGCCGCGCTCGTTGGGGACGGTGCCGGTGGCGGCGTCGTAGGGAAGGTCGGCCACGGGCAGGCCCCTGTAGCCGACCGCACGAAGCATCATCCCGGTCTCGAGGACCTCGGTCTCGCCGGTGGCGATCGCCCGGACGACACCGTTCTCGTCACGCTCGAGACGGTTGCGACCCACCTCGACCCCGGTCACCCGGTCCTCGCCCAGCACGCGCACCGGCGAGCTGAGGAAGCGGAGCACGATGGTACGCAGCTCCGGACGCACCTCACGGCCGGCGAGCTCGCGCAGCAGGCGGACGGTCGTCTCGCCCCCGGTCAGCGCCTCCTCGAGCGGGACGTCCCCGGTGTCCACCACGACGTTGACGCCGGTGTGACCCATCAGCCCGACCAGCTCGGGCACGGTGAAGGCCGCCTCCCCGGGCCCCCTGCGCCCGAGGACGACGACCTCCCGCACCGCGCTGTCACGCAGGACCGCCAGCGGCCCCTCGGCGATGTCGGTGCCGGCCAGCCGCTCGGGGTCCTCGGCGAGGATCCGGGCGCAGTCGAGCGCCACGTTGCCGTTGCCGACCAGGACGACCCGACCCGAGGGGATCGACTCGGCGTCGAGGTGGATGGGCAGGTCCTGCTTGTCCGGGTGGCCGTTGTACCAGCCGACGAAGTCGGTCGCGCTGAGCGAGCCGGGCAGGTCGTCGCCCTCGATCCCGAGCGGCCGGTCGCTGGCCGCACCGACGGTGTAGACCACCGCGTGGTAGCGCGCGGTCAGCTCGGCGTGGGAGACGTCCTTGCCGACCTCGACGCCCAGGAAGTAGCGGAACCCGGGCTGCGACTCGATCTGCGCGAAGAGCCGCTCGACCTGCTTGGTGTTCTGGTGGTCGGGCGCGACACCGGCCCGGACCAGGCCGTACGGCGTCGGCAGCCGGTCGAAGACGTCGACGCTGATCTCGGGGTGCTTGAGCAACTCGTCGGCGGCGTACATCCCGGCCGGCCCGGCGCCGACGACCGCGACCCGGAACGGTCCGGTGCGGGTCAGGCGGCGCTGGGGGTGGACCAGGGCGAGCGGGGTGCGATCGGAGTGCGGAAAGACCTCGAAGTACTCCGCGTTGATCGCCAGGAACGGCGTCTGAGCGGCGCTCAGGGTCGTGTGCGGGACGATCGCGTCGGCCGGGCAGGCCGTGACGCAGGCTCCGCAGTCGACGCAGCTCTTGGCATCGACGTAGAGCATCTCGGCCTCACCGAAGCCGGGCTCGCCCGGGGCGGGGTGGATGCAGTTGACCGGGCAGGCGACGACGCACGAGGCGTCGGCACAGCACGACTGGGTGACGACGTGAGGCACTGGTGACTACCGTTCTAGGGCAACGGGCTGAGGGGATCAGTAGGACGCCGCGCGCGGCTCGGCGCGGAAGCGCGAGGCGCGCCCGTCGATGCCGGTCAGCTTCCACAGCAGCTTGGCCGGTCCCTTGCGGATGCCGAGGTTGTCGGCCAGGAGGCGTACGTCACCGAAGAGGTCACGCAGCAGCTTCTCGGACTCCTCCGAGTTCCACCAGATCTCCTTGGCGACCTCGTCCGGGATGCCCATGTCGTAGCGGGCCTGCTTGCTCGGGACCATGATCACGTCGCAGAGCAGGCGCATGATGACCGGGAACAGATAGGCCAGCAGGGTCTTCTTCACCCGACCGAGCTCGGGCACGTGCTGCTCGAGGTACTGGTGGGCGAAGCCGATGTGGCGCGCCTCCTCGGCGATGTGGATCTGCATCACGCGGTTGGCCACCGGGTGGCTGCCGCCGGCGCGCATCGCGCCCTTCTGCAGGTGGTCGATCGGCTCCTCACCGGCGAGGATGCCGGTGAAGAACGCCTCCGGGAAGAACGCACCCGCTGAGGCCATGAAGGGCACCAGGACCTTGAAGTAGGTAGGCGCGCCCGCCACGTCGGGGTTCACCCGGTTGACGAGCTCCTGGAACATCTGGGTGTGGTGGGTCTCCTCGGTCACCTCGTGAGTCGCGTAGCGGAACTCCGGGTTGTTGTTCTTCGACCAGACCAGGTGGTTCATGACGCCGCCGATGAGCAGCTGCTCGAACTGCAGACCGACCTTGGCGACCTGCGCCCAGCGGTACATCCCGATCTCGATCTGGCGCTCCTTGGACAGCGCCTTGTACCAAGGGTGGGCACCGATCTCGTCGGCGTCGTTGAGGATCCAGCGCTCGTCGTCAGGCAGCACCGCGAGGTCGTCGGAGTCCCAGTCGATGTCCTTGAACGGGTCGAAGCGCACCTCTACCGAGGCCTCGGACAGCGTGCGAAGCGTGTCGAGGTAGTCCTGCTTGCCCTGGCGGACGTACCCAGTGGACTTCTCATCCTGAACGGCGGTCATGACGATCGCTCCTTCACCGTTGAGTTCTACGTTGAGCTACTGACGACGTGACCCACGTTACCCGGACACGCGTCCCGATAACAAGAGTACGCGCGACGGAGTGTCACATCTAAATGTGCGCCGGCGTCAGAGCTGCCGACCCAGCTGCTCGGCATGCCGGAGCAGGGCCTCGCCGCACCGGCTCCGGAACTCCACCACGTCCAGGCGCGCCACCGCCGCACTGACCGAGATCGACGCCACCGTGACCCCGCGCGCATCCTTGACCGGCACCGCCAGCGCGAACAGCCCGATCTCGAGCTCCTCGTCGCTGACCGCGACCCCCTCGCGCCGGACGTCCTCGATCCGCTCGCGCAACCGCGCGTGATCGAGGACCGTCCGAGACGTACGCGCCACCAGCTCGACCCGCTCGAGATAGGCGTCGAGGCCCTGATCGTCGAGACCGGCCAGCAGGGCATGTCCGGTCGCCGAGGCATACAGCGGCAGCCGCGCCCCGACCCGTACCCCGGCGTCGAAGACACGCGCCACCTCGCTACGAGCCACGAAGAGGGACTCGTCGCCCTCCATCACAGCGAGCGAGACCGACTCGTCCAACGCCTCTCGCAGGGCCGTGAGATGGGGTCGTGCCAACTGCGGGAGGGGCACCGCATCCGCGTAGATCGCTCCGAGCCGGAGCACCCGCGGGGTCGGGCTGAAGAACTTCTCGTCAAAGGTCAGATAGCCCGCCTCGACCAAGGTCATCAAGCAACGCCGAGCCGCCGCACGGCTGAGCCCTGTCGCCCGCGCGGCATCGCTGATCGTCAGCCTCGGCGACTCCCGGCCGAACGCCTCCAGCACCGCCAGGCCCTTGGCCAGCCCGGCCATTCCCTCGCTCATGACGTCGTCCCTTCTTGACACCTGTGACAAAAACCACTTTGGTATGTCATGTTCGGAAAACATACATGTGTTCGCTATCCGAACGCAAGCGAAATGTCTTAACAGGAGGACGGATGTCAGAGGCGACCACCACCATGGCCGCACGCGAGTGGCCCCAGGCGCTCAGCAAGGTTCCCTACTGGGTGTTCCAGGACGCGGATGTCTACCGCGCCGAGCAGCAGAACATCTTCCACGGCCCGTTCTGGAGCTACCTCTGCCTCGAGGCCGAGCTAGGTGAGCCCGGCGACTACTGCGCAACCTTCATCGGCGAACAGCCGGTGCTGGTGACCCGCGACTTCGACGGCGAGATCTACGCCTTCGAGAACCGCTGCGCACACCGTGGCTCCCTCATCGCGATGGACCACTACGGCCACGCCAAGGACTTCACCTGCGTTTACCACGCCTGGACCTACAACCTCCAGGGCGACCTGACCGGCGTCGCCTTCGAGGAGGGCATCAACGGCAAGGGCGGGATGGGCTCGGACTTCTGCAAGAAGGCGCACAGCCCCCGCAGGCTCCGGCTCGCCAACGTCCACGGCCTGATCTTCGGCAGCCTCGACAACGACGTCCCCGACATCGAGGACTACCTCGGCCAGGAGATCCTGGACCGCATCGAGCGTGTCCTCGGCGGCCGCAAGCCGGTGGTGCTGGGTCGCTTCACCCAGAACCTGCCGAACAACTGGAAGCTCTACATCGAGAACGTCAAGGACTCCTACCACGCGAGCATCCTGCACCTGTTCTTCACCACCTTCGGGCTCAACAAGCTGAACCAGAAGGGCGGCATCGTCGTCTCGGAGAGCGGCGCCCACCACGTCAGCTGGTCCGCGATCAACCGTGAGGCCGAGTCCGGCGAGCACTACAAGGACCAGAAGATCCGCTCCGACTCCGAGTACCAGCTCGAGGACCCCTCGCTGGTCGACAGCTTCAGCGAGGTCGGCGACGACATCACCCTGCAGATCCTCTCGGTCTACCCCGGCTTCGTGCTGCAGCAGATCCAGAACTCGATCGCTGTACGCCAGGTGCTGCCGACCGGCGTCGACACGACCGACCTCCACTGGACCTACCTCGGCTTCGAGGAGGACACCGAGGAGCAGCAGCTGGTCCGGATGAAGCAGTCCAACCTGGTCGGCCCGGCCGGGTACGTCTCGATGGAGGACGGCGCCATCGGCGGTTTCGTCCAGCGCGGCATCGCCGGCGCCAGCGGCGAGTTCGCCACCGTCCAGATGGGCGGCCAGGAAGCGGTCTCCAGCGAGAGCCGGGTCACCGAGGCCTCCATCCGGGGCTTCTGGAAGGTCTACCGCGAGGCCATGGGATTCAGCATCGAGGAGAGCAAGTGATGGACGCCTTCACCCTGATCAGTCGCGCCCAGGGCAGCTATGTCCGCTCGATCGACGACGGCCCCATCGAGGACTGGCCCGAGCACTTCACCGACGACACCTTCTACAAGGTGACCACCGCCGACAACCACCGTCGCGGCCTGCCGGCCGGTGTCATCTGGGCGAACAACAAGGCGATGCTCAAGGACCGCATCTCCGCGCTCAAGGAAGCCAACATCTACGAGCCGCACTCCTACCGCCACCTGCTCGGGCAGCCGGCGATCCTCGAAGAGAGCGAGGACGGGGCCACCAGCGAGACCTCCTTCCTGGTCGTCCGGATCACCGGCAGCGGCCCGACCGACGTCTTCGCCAGCGGCCGCTACCTCGACGAGCACGTCTTCGTCGACGGCAAGGCCCTGCTGAAGAAGCGCGTCGTGGTCTGCGACAGCACCCGCACCGACACTCTCCTGGTGCTGCCGCTGTGAGCGTGTCCCCCAGGCTCCTGCTCACCACCGGCGACCCGTTCGGGATCGGCCCGGAGATCGCGATGAAGGCGGTCGCCGAGCTCGGCTCCGCCGCACCGGTCGTCGTCGGCGACCGGTGCGCGCTCGAAGGGCCGGCCGCCGCGTACGGGATCGAGCTGCGTACGGCCGACCCCGGGCGCCTCCCCGAGGCCGGAGTGTGCGACCTAATCGACGTCGGCGCGCTGACCTCCGACCAGCTCAGGGTGGGCGAGGTACGTCCCGAGGCGGGTGCCGCCACGATCGCGTACGCGCACACCGCCGTGGGGCTGGCCACGGCGGGCGGCTACCGCGGGATCGTCGCCGGCCCGCACTCGGAGTCCGCGGTGCACGCGGCGGGGATCGGCTTCGCCGGCTACCCGCCGCTCGTCGCCGAGCTGACCGGCACCCCCGAGGACCAGGTCTTCCTGATGCTCGTCGGAGGCGGTCTGCGGATGGCCCATGTCACCTTGCACCTGTCCATGGCCGAGTCGCTCGAGCGGCTCAGCGTCGACCTGGTGGCCTCCGCCGGCCGGGCGCTCCACCGGGCACTGGAGTCGATGGGCACCCCCGCCCCTCGGCTGGGCATGTTCGGCATCAACTGTCATGCCGGCGAGGGCGGGCTCTTCGGTGAGAACGACCTGACGGTCTCCGGACCGGCGGCCGAGAAGCTGCGCGGCGAGGGCATCGACATCACCGACCCGACCGGGGCCGACGTACTTCTCGGCGACCCTCAGTGCGACGGCTACCTGGCGATGTACCACGACCAGGGACACATCCCGGTCAAGCTGCTCGCCGGCCGCACCGCCGCGGCGGTCACCATCGGCGCCGGTGTGCCGTTCTCCAGCGTCGGGCACGGCCCGGCATTCGACATCGCCGGACAGGGCGTCGCCGACCCCTCGGCCCTGCTGTCCGCGCTCAGCCTGTTCACCCCGAAGGAGGCGTGATGACGCACACGATCAGCGTCGCCGACACCGACATCTCGTTCACTGCCGAGGAGGGCCAGTCCATCCTCGACGCGGCAGAGACCGCCGGCTGGGCGATCCCCTACTCCTGCCGCAAAGGCGTCTGCGCGACCTGCGAGGGCACCCTCAACGCCGGCGCGCTGGACACCCCGAACCAGGGAGTGGTCTGCGGCCCGGCCGACAAGGTGCAGTTCTGCCGTGCCAAGCCGACCGGCGACGTCGAGATCACGCCCAGGCGGATCCAGGAGAGCACGCCACCGGTTCGCAAGAAGCTCACCACCGCCGTCTTCAAGATCAAGCCGGCAACCGACGGGATCACGATCCTGGACCTGCGCTACCCGATCGGACGGCGTACGCCGTTCAAGGCCGGCCAGTTCGTCAACATCATCCTGCCCGACGGAGACACCCGGCCCTACTCGATGGCCAACAGCCCGCAGCACAACGATGCGCTGCAGCTGCACATCCGGCACGAGCCGGGTGGTGCCTTCTCCGACAAGATCCTCTCCTACCTCGAGTTCCACGACGAGGTGGAGATCGAGGCCCCGTTCGGCGAGTTCCATGTCGCCGACGGGGACTCCCCCATCATCCTGCTCGCCACCGGCACCGGCTTCGCACCGATGCGGTCGATCATCCTCGACCACATCGCCCGACGCCTGAACCGCCCCATTCACCTCTACTGGGGTGGTCGCACCGCTGCTGACCTCTACGACGCCGACACGGTCCGCACGTTGACGCAGCGCTACGAGTGGCTCACCTTCACCCCCGTCGTCTCGCGCCCCGACTCCAGCTGGACGGGCGCGACGGGGTGGGTGCAGGACGCCCTGCTGGCCGACTACCCGGACCTGGACCAGCACGACGTGTACGCCTGCGGCAGCGAGGCCATGACCATCGCCGCCGTCAACGCACTGATCACGGAGCGCAGCTTCGATCCCGAGCGCTTCCACGCAGACGCATTCGTGTCCTCGGGCGCCGCGAACGCGTCCTGAACTCCTCCGAGCTTCCGAAGGGTCCACATGTCAGCAACAACAACCACGGGCGGGGGCGCCGTACGTCTCCCCGACTTCGTCGACTCCCGACGTACCGGCCGCTTTCAGGGAGGCACCGTCCTGCTCTGCGGTCTGGTGATGTTCCTCGACGGGTTCGACACCCAGGCGATCAACTACATGGCCCCGGCCATCAGCGCCGACTGGGGTCTGGAGAAGGCCGATCTCGGCCCGATCTTCTCGGCCGCCCTCGTCGGGCTGATGATCGGCTACCTGCTGGTCGCACCGCTCTCGGACAGGTTCGGCCACAAGCGGCTGGTGCTCGGCGGGGTCCTCCTCTTCGCGCTCACCACCCTCGGCTCGGTGTGGGTGCAGAACGAGGCCCAACTGCTGGTGATGCGCCTGATCACCGGCATCGGCCTCGGCGCGGCGACACCCAGCACGATCGCGCTCACCGCCGAGTTCAGCCCGAAGAAGGTGCGCGCCAGCTTCGTGCTCGCCATCTACTGCGGGTTCTCCCTCGGCTTCGTCGCGGCCAACTACGTCGCGGACTGGCTGATCCCGGCCCACGGCTGGCGCTCGGTCTTTCTCGTCGGCGCGCTCGCCCCGCTCCTGCTCACGGTCATCCTGGCCTGGCGGCTGCCCGAGTCGCTGACCTTCCTGGCCCGGCGTGAGCGCCACGCGGCGGCGTACGCGCTGTGCCGCAAGATCGACCGCGACCTTCCCGTGGTCAGCGCGCCGCGGGTGGAGAGCGAGTCGGAGGCGCAGGGCAAGCAGGTCAGGCTCCGTGAGGTCGTCGGCGGCGGACAGCTGCTCGGAACCGTCCTGCTCTGGCTGGTCTTCGCCCTGAACCTGGCCATGTTCTACGGCCTGCAGAGCTGGATGCCCACCATCTTGACCGAGCAGGGCTACTCCAGCTCGACCCTGGCCACCGCGGCCTCGATGACCACCATCGGCGGCATCGCGATCGCCTTCGTGGTCGGCCCGGCCATGGACCGGCTGGGGGCGTTCGGTGCGCTCAGCACGCTCTACTTCGTCGGCTGCGGGTTCCTGACGATCATGAGCCTCGCTCTCGGCGCCCCCGTGTGGGTGCTGCTGATCGCTATCTTCCTCACCGGCTGCTCGGTCAGCGGCGGGCAGAAGAGCGTGATCGCGCTCGCGGCAGTGTTCTACCCCGCCGAGGTCCGTTCCACCGGCGTCGGCTGGGCGCTCGGGATCGGTCGGGTCGGCGGCATCGTCGGCCCGATGATCGTCGGCGCCATGCTCGCCGGCGGCTGGAGCGCCGAGCAGTTCTTCCTCGCCATGGCGGTCCCCTCCGCGGTGTGCGGGGCCCTGGTCCTCTATCTGGGCGTACGCGCCAAGGCGAGGGCCAAGGCGCAGGTCTCTGCGGAGACAGCGGCGGCGTAGGCCTCCCCCGATGACGATCGGCCCCTGGTGCGGAGCACCAGGGGCCGATCGTCATCGAAGCGTCGCGCTGATCAGACCTGCTCGTGGGACTCCACGGCAGCGACGATCCGCTCGATGGCCTCCTCGACCGGGATGCCGTTCTCCTGGTGGCCGTCGCGGTAGCGGAAGCTGACCGCGCCCTTCTCGACGTCCTCGCCACCGGCGATCAGCATGAACGGGATCTTCTGGAGCTGGGCGTTGCGGATCTTCTTCTGGAAGCGGTCGTCGGACTCGTCGACCTCGACCCGGATGCCCTTGGCCTTCAGCTTGGCGGCGACCTCGTAGAGGTAGTCGTCGAACGCGTCGGCGACCGGGATGCCGACGACCTGGACCGGGGCGAGCCACGGCGGCATCGCACCGGCGTAGTGCTCGACCAGCACACCCAGGAACCGCTCGATCGAGCCGAACTTCGCCGAGTGGATCATCACCGGCTGCTGGCGGGTGCCGTCGGCGGCCTGGTACTCCAGGTTGAACCGGTCGGCGGCCGGCTGGTTGAAGTCGTACTGGACCGTGCCCATCTGCCAGGTCCGGCCGATCGCGTCCTTGGCCTGGACGGAGATCTTGGGTCCGTAGAACGCCGCGCCGCCCGGGTCGGGGACGAGGTCGAGACCGGTCTCGGACGCGACGTCCTCGAGGATCTTGGTGGCCTCGGCCCAGTCTTCGTCGCTGCCGACGAACTTGTCCTTGTTGGAGTCGTCGCGGGTCGACATCTCCAGGTAGAAGTCGTCGAGACCGAAGTCCTTGAGAACGGTCAGCATGAAGTCGAGCAGGTGCTTGACCTCGGCCGGTGCCTGCTCCTTGGTGCAGTAGGAGTGGGAGTCGTCCTGGGCGAAGCCGCGCACACGGGTGAGCCCGTGGATGACGCCCGACTTCTCGTTGCGGTAGACCGACCCGAACTCGAACAGGCGCAGCGGCAGCTCGCGGTAGGAGCGCCCGCGCGAACGGAAGATCAGGTTGTGCATCGGGCAGTTCATCGCCTTCAGGCGGTAGTCCTGGCCGTCCACGTCCAGCGCCGGGAACATGCCGTCGCCGTAGTAGGGCAGGTGACCCGAGGTGTGGAAGAGCTGCTCGCGCGCGATGTGCGGGGTGCCGACGTACTCGAAGCCGTGCTCGATGTGCTTGGCGCGTACGTAGTCCTCCATCTCCCGCTTGATGATCCCGCCCTTGGGGTGGAAGACCGGGAGGCCGGAGCCGATCTCGTCGGGGAAGGAGAACAGGTCGAGCTCGCGGCCGAGCTTGCGGTGGTCGCGGCGCTCGGCCTCCTCGATCCGGGCCAGGTGGGCGTCGAGCGCCTCCTTGGACTCCCAGGCGGTGCCGTAGATGCGCTGGAGCTGCTTGTTCTTCTCGTCGCCACGCCAGTACGCCGCGGCGCTGCGCATCAGCTTGAAGGCCGGGATCCGCTTGGTGGTGGGCAAATGCGGGCCGCGGCAGAGGTCCTTCCACGCGATCTCGCCGTTGCGGTCGAGGTTGTCGTAGATGGTCAGCTCGCCACCGCCGACCTCCGCGCTGGCCCCTTCGGCAGCGTCGGCAGCCGAGCCCTTGAGGCCGATCAGCTCGAGCTTGTAGGGCTCGTCGGCCAGCTCGACGCGGGCGTCGTCGTCGGTGGTGACCCGGCGGGAGAACTTCTGGTTGGCCTTGATGATCTTCTTCATCCGGGACTCGATCTTGGCGAGGTCCTCGGGCACGAACGGGGTCTCGACGTCGAAGTCGTAGTAGAACCCGTCGGTGACCGGCGGGCCGATGCCGAGCTTGGCCTCCGGGAAGAGCTCCTGCACCGCCTGCGCCATCACGTGCGCCGTCGAGTGGCGCAGGATGTCGTGGCCGTCCTTGGAGTCGATCAGGACACCCTCGACCTCGTCGCCGTCGACCAGCTCGTAGGAGAGGTCCTTGAGGTCCTCCCCGACCCGCGCGGCGATCACATCGGGGATGTCCGCGAAGAGCTCCCATGCCTTCGTGCCCGTAGTGACCGCCCGCTCCTCGCGCCCGTCGGGGGTGAGTACGGCGATCTTGATCTCGGACACGGATGCTCCTGTGGGTTCCAGTGATGTGTGGACCGCGGTGCTCGCGCGGCGTTCCGATCGTATCCGTCGCCGACGGCGTACTGCGAATGGGTGAACCCGTGTCAGATACGGTCGGCGAGCAGCCTCTTTCGTACGCCTCAGGGGTTCGCGGGAACCCGTGGGGGCATGCGACTAGACTTCCGGCACCCTCCCAGACTCTGATGTGAAAGGCCTCGTGCTCCCCACCACCGGCCCCAAGTCCCGTCTCATCGACCCGTCCCGCCGGGTCCTCAGGCTGAAGCGACGTACGTTCGTCGCGACCGTCCTGATCACCCTGGGCCTCGGCGCGCTGGCGATGCCGTTCCCGGCCACCGTCGTGGCGCAGCAGGCCGCCGACCGGTGGAACAGCGGGCAGTGGGCGGAGGTGAGCGTGGTGGAGCGGTGCGACTTCGACAGCGCCACCGGCGAGATCCTCTCCTGCCGGGGCCGATGGAGCGTCGACGGCGAGCGGGTCACCGGAAGCATCCACGGCACCCTGCGCGACATCGGCCGCGACCCCGACCCGTCGAAGGCGACCTTCCGGATGTGGGTGGTCGACTCCGACGCCTACGGAGAGCATGCGATCAACCCGTGGCCGGCCCGCATCCTCGGGATGGGTCGTGACCCGGTGCTCTGGGGCGGGATCGCGCTCATCGTGCTCGGGCTGGTCGTGCTGCCGCGGCGGCGGGCGTGGCTGCGTACGCCCGGCGAGGAGACGCTCACCGAGGACCTCGGGATCCGGCTGAGCACCCACCCCGCGCACGGACGGGCGTGGCTGGTGCCAGTCGGGCTGGTCCTCGGCCCGGCGCTCATCGCGCTCGGCGCCTGGATGGCCACCCGACCACACTGGCCGACGGTGCTCGTGGTGGCCGGGTGCCTGGTCGCGCTCACCGGGCTGATCCTCGGGTTCCGGCTGGCCTGGCTCGGACTGCAGCGCCCGGTCGCGGTGGACCTCGGGCTCTACGAGGGCGGTCTCGTCCTGGAGCATGCCCGACACACCGATGTCATCCTCTGGGAGGACGTGACCGGCATCGACACCGGTGTGGTCGACGAGCGCAGGGCCAACCCGCGCATCGACGTCACCCTGCACCTGATCACCGGCACCGCGCTGCGGCTGCCGCGCGTCGACCACGTGCACTCGCTCACCGCGCACCTGCACCGGATCACCTCCGCCGGATCGCTCCCGCCGGGGTGAGCCGGAGTGAGGTAGCGTCGGCGCCGATGACACAGATGCGCGCAACCGTGGTCCACAAGGGCGAGCTCTCGGTGCAGTCGGTGCCACGCCCGGAGCCCGGGCCGGGACAGCTGCTGATCAAGGTGCTGCGCGCCGGGATCTGCGGCTCCGACCTGCACGTGCGCGAGCACGCCGAGGAGCTCAACGAGGTCGTCACCGAGATCGGCTACACCACGGCGATGACGCCCGAGCAGGAGATCGTGCTGGGGCACGAGATCCTCGGCTCGGTGGTCGCCTACGGCCCCGAGACCCGCGGTCGCTGGGAGCCGGGCACCTCGGTGGCGGCGCTGCCGGTGCTGCGTACCGACGGCGCGATCCACATGGTCGGCTTCGACGTCGACTCCCCCGGCGGCTTCGCGGAGTACACCGTGGTCCAGGAGGCGTTCACCTTCCCCGTCCCCGACGACGTGGACCCCGACCGGGCGGTCTTCACCGAGCCCCTGGCGGTCGCCTTCCACGCCGTACGCCGCGGCGCGGTCTCCGCACGGCGCCCGGCCGTGGTGATCGGCTGCGGTCCGATCGGGCTCGCCGTCATCCTCATGCTCAAGGCGCAGGGGGTGAAGACGGTGGTCGCCTCCGACCTCTCCCCCGCGCGTCGCGCGCTCGCGGTGCAGTGCGGCGCCGACGTGGTCGTCGACCCGCGCGAGTCCTCGCCCTGGGACGCCTACAGGCAGCGCGGTCCGGTGGGCTCGCTGACCGACTACCTGGGCTTCGGGATCGACGCGATGCAGGTCGTGCGCCGCATCCCGCTGCTCCCCTGGGAGACGGTGCTGCTCAACGCCGACCGCCTCGGGCAGTCGCCGACCGGTCCGGTCGTCTTCGAGTGCGTCGGGGTGCCCGGGATGCTCGAGCAGATCATGACCGCGGCGCCGCTGCACACGCGCGTCGTGGTGGTCGGGGTGTGCATGGAGCCGGACACGATCCGGCCGGCGATCGCGATCCACAAGGAGATCGACCTGCGGTTCGTCTTCGGCTACGACCCGGCGGAGTTCGCGCGCACGCTGGAGCTGATCGCCGGCGGGAAGGTCGACCCCTCGCCACTGCACACCGGCACCGTCGGGCTCGACGGCGTCGCCCAGGCCTTCTCGGATCTGGCCGACCCGGAGACGCACGCAAAGATCCTCGTCGACCCCTGGGCGTGACGCGAGCCACAGTATCGAGGATGCTGGTGGACGGGTCACCTACCGGTAGTATCTGATCCATCAGCGGCCCGTTCCGGTCTTGCCCCCGGCCGCTCTCGCGGACCTATTGGCCCGGCAACTCAATATGGCGAGACACCTCGCTTGAAAAGTTGACTCCTTGTCTCAGCAGAGCTTCAGCGCGCTCGGCGTGCCCGCAGACCTCACCGCCGTTCTCGACCACCACGGCATCACCTCCCCCACCCCGATCCAGGCCGCGACCCTGCCGGACTCCCTCGCCGGGCGCGACGTGCTCGGCCGCGGGCGGACCGGGTCGGGCAAGACGTACGCCTTCCTGATCCCGCTCGTCGCCCGCCTCGCGGGTGGCGCCAGGGCGAAGTCGGGCAAGCCGCGGGCGCTCGTACTCGCCCCGACCCGTGAGCTGGTCCGCCAGATCGAGGAGTCGCTGCGTCCGCTCGCCGCGGAGGCCGGCCTGAGCGTGCAGACCGTCTTCGGTGGTGTCGGACAGAACCCCCAGGTCATCGGCCTGCGCAAGGGTGCCGACGTCGTGCTCGCCTGCCCCGGCCGGCTCGAGGACCTGATCGCGCAGCGTCACGCCGACCTGTCCTCGATCGAGGTCACCGTGCTGGACGAGGCCGACCACATGGCCGACCTCGGCTTCCTGCCCGCCGTGCGGCGCCTGCTCACGACGACGCCGAAGGGCAGCCAGCGCCTCCTGTTCAGCGCCACGCTCGACAAGGGCGTCAACGTGCTGGTCAAGCAGTTCCTCCAGGAGCCGGTCGTCCACGAGGCCGACTCCGCGCAGTCGCCGGTGGCCGAGATGGAGCACCACGTGCTCCACCTCTCCGCCCGCGAGCACCGCATCCCTGTGCTCGCCGACCTGGCCGCCGCTCCGGGCCGCACCGTCGTCTTCACCCGCACCAAGCACGGCGCCAAGGGCGTCGCCCGTCAGCTCGGCCGCGCCGGCATCCCGGCCGTCGAGCTCCACGGCGACCTCTCCCAGAACGCCCGCGTGCGCAACCTGGAGGCCTTCCACTCCGGCCGGGCGACCACCCTGGTGGCCACCGACATCGCGGCCCGCGGGATCCACGTCGACGACGTCACCCTCGTCGTCCACGCCGACCCGCCCGCCGAGCACAAGGCCTACCTGCACCGCTCCGGGCGGACGGCCCGCGCCGGTGCCTCCGGCACCGTGGTCACCCTGATGCTGCCCGACCAGGTCAAGGACGTCCGTACGCTGACCCGGGCCGCCGGGATCAAGCCGACCACCACCCGTCTCGACGGGCCCTCGCACCCGATCCTGGTCGAGCTGGCGCCCGGCGAGCGCAGCCGCCCGGGCCCGTTCGTGCCGGTCGTCACCCAGCCGCCGCGCCGCCCCGCCGGCGAGGGCACCGGCAACCGGAAGAGCCGCCCCGGCTCGCGCGCCCGCAAGCGCCAGCGCGCCGCCGGCTCCCGCTGAGTCTCCACCGCGGCTCGACCAGCGGTGGGTCGACCTCCGACTCGAGACTGAGGACCTGGTCCGTCGGCGGAACTAGGGTTGGGCGGGTGACTGTGCATGACACCGGCTCGCCCGGCCGGCTGGCGACCTTCTTCGCGACCGACGACGACTGGGAGCGGGAAGGCTCGATCACGCTCGGCGACTGGCTCGTCGGCGCCGTCGTGCTGGTCGCGAGCCTGGTCACCCTGGAGCTGATCCGGGGAGTCGGGACGCTCGACTCCAGCGACGCACCGACCTGGGTCGAGTGGACGGCAGTGCTCATCGGCGCGGCGCTGCTCGTCTTCAGGCGGCGCTTCCCGCTCACGGTCGCGCTCCTGGCCGGGCTCCACATGTTCGTCACCGGGGTGTGGCTCCCGATCGTGATGGGGCTGCTGCCCATGCAGATCATTTACTTCGTCGCCTTCTTCGCCGGGGCCGCGTGGGCGCGCCGGCGGCGGGACATGGTGGTCGTCATGGGGCTGATCACCCTGTTCATGTTCGCCTGGCTCTCCTGGCAGTTCGCGGTCGGCAGCGGGATCGACGAGATCCGCGAGTCGACCGCCGACGCGGAGGGCTCCTGGCTCATCGGCCCGGTGACCGCCTACGTGCTGCTCACCACGTTGATGAACCTGCTCTACTTCGCCGGCGCGATCGTGGGCGGCCAGGTCGCCTGGCGTGGCGCCCGGCAGAAGGCCGAGCTGGCCGAGCAGGCCGTGACCATCGCGGCCCAGTCCGGGCAGCTCCAGCGCCGTGCCGTGATCGACGAGCGGCTGCGGATCGCCCGCGAGCTGCACGACGTCGTCGCCCACCACGTCGCGGGCGTCGGGGTCCAGGCCGCCGCCGGCCGCAAGCTGCTCGAGCGCGGGCGTCCCGATGACATCGAGGGCGCCGCCGAGGCGCTCGGCAACGTCGAGGCCTCGGCCCGCGAGGGGGTCACCCAGATGCGCTCGTTGCTCGGCACGCTGCGCGACCCGGCCGGTGATGGCGACACGGAGGCCGAAGGCGTACGCCGCCCCGAGCCGCGGCTCGAGGACCTGCCCGCGCTCCTGGGCGAGGTGCGCGAGAGCGGCTTGCGGGTCGACTACGAGGCCGTCGGTCCGGTCTCGGACCTCCCTCTCCCCCTGGCCCACTCGGTCTACCGGATCGTCCAGGAGGCGCTGGCCAACGTACGCCGCCACTCCACCGCCGACCGCGCCCAGGTCGTCCTCCGCGTCGACCGGACGGCGGCCGCGCCGTACGCCGAGGTCGAGATCACCGACAACGGGCGGCCCCGCCACGGCACCTCCGGCAGCGGCCTGGGCCTGCTGGGCGTACGCGAACGGGCGGCCGTCCGGAAGGCGGAGGTCGACATCGGCCCGCGGGCCGTGCAGGGCTACCGGGTGCGGGTCCGGTTCCCCCTCGAGTCGCCTGTCGCGTCGATGGGAGCGGCGCGATGATCCGGGTGCTGCTCGCCGACGACCAGCAGCTGGTGCGCTCGGGTTTCCGTCTCATCCTCTCGATGGAGGACGACATCTCGGTGGTCGGTGAGGCCTCCGACGGCGCCGAGGCGATCGCCAAGGCTCGCGAGCTCCGGCCCGACGTGGTGCTGATGGACGTGCAGATGCCCGGCACCGACGGCATCGAGGCGACGCGTACGGTGGTCGCCGAGGGGCACGCCAAGGTGATCATCCTGACCACCTTCGACCGTGACGACTACCTCTTCGACGCGCTCGCCGCCGGCGCGAGCGGCTTCCTGCTCAAGAACGCCGACCCCGACTCGCTGGCCGAGGCGGTGCGCGCCGCCGCCGACGGGCACGCGCTGCTCGCTCCGGAGGTCACGATGCGCGTGATCGGCCGGGTGACCGGCGACAACGCTCCCTCGGCGGCGAGGCCGCAGCCACCCAAGGAGCTCGACCTGCTCACCGCCCGCGAGGGCGAGGTGCTCCTGCTCATCGGCGAGGGGCTGAGCAACAACGAGATCGCCCGCCGGCTGTTCCTGACCGAGGCGACCGTGAAGACCCACGTGTCGGCCTGCCTGGCCAAGCTCCAGCTGCGCGACCGGGTCCAGGCCGTGGTCTTCATCCACCGCCACGGCCTTCTCCCTGCCGGCCCGCCCAACGGGTGAGGCCGGGTTCATCCTCGCGACGGATCCGCCGGGCGCGGCGCTGAAATAGCGTGGGTCCCGTTCGTTTACGACGTAGAGGAGTTTCGATGCTCGAGGTCAGCGGGTTGACCCGTCGCTTCGGCGACATGGTCGCCGTCGACGAGGTGTCTTTCCCGGTCCCGTCCGGTGGGCTCACCGGGTTCGTGGGTGGCAACGGTGCCGGGAAGACCACCACCATGAGGATGATCATGGGGGTGCTGGCGGCACACGCCGGGACGGTGTCCTGGCAGGGGCACGAGGTCACCCGCGAGGACCGGCGCCGGTTCGGGTACATGCCCGAGGAGCGCGGCCTCTATCCGAAGCAGCCGATCCTGGACCAGCTGGTCTACCTGGCGCGGCTGCGCGGCATGGCCACCGCCGACGCGCGCCGGGAGATCACCGAGCTGCTGGAGCGCTTCGGGCTGGGTGGGCGCACCAAGGACCCGCTGGAGAAGCTGTCCCTGGGCAACCAGCAGCGGGTCCAGATCATCGCCGCCCTCGTCCCCGCGCCGATGGCGCTGATCCTCGACGAGCCCTTCTCCGGGCTCGATCCCGACGCCATCGACGCCATGGCGGACCTGCTGCGCGAGCATGCTCGCGACGGCGTACCCGTCGTCTTCTCCTCCCACCAGCTCGATCTCGTCGACCGGTTGTGCGACCGGCTCGTGGTGATGGCCCGCGGCCGCGTGGTCACCCAGGGCACGGGCGATGACCTGCGCGCCGACGCCGCGCTGCGCTACCGGCTCGTCCTCGACGGCGACGCCGGTTGGGTACGCGACCTGCCGGGGCTCCACGTCCGCGACGTCTCCGGCCCCGAGGCCGAGATCGAGGTCGTCTCCGCAGGTGCCGAGCAGAAGCTGCTCACCGAGGCCACCAGCCGCGGGAGCGTGCTCGACTTCCACCGCGTCGTACCCCGTCTGTCCGAGATCTACCGGGAGGTCACCGCATGAGCCGCCAGCAGCCGGTGTGGCAGATCGTCGCCCGCCGCGAGATCGCGGTCCGCGCCACCGACAAGTCGACGCTGATCGGCACCGCGGTGATGCTCGCGGTGATCGTGGGCGTGCTCGGCTTCACCGCGTGGAGCGAGAGCCGGGAGAAGACCTACGACCTCGCCTACTCCTCCACGGCCTCGCAGGCGATGGTCGAGGGCATCGCCGAGCGCGCCTCCGAGATCGACGAGAAGGTACGCATCGAGCCGGTCGCCGTCGATGACGCGGACGCCGCTCGGCACGCGCTCGAGGAGGAGCAGATCGACGCCTACCTGCGGCCGGCAGCGGAAGGCTGGACCCTGGTGACGCTCGACGATGCCGACTCTGAGCTGCGCGACGTGGTCAGCCAGACGGTCGAGGCGATCGTCCTGGCCGGCAACGCCGACGCGGCCGGCACCACCGCGGCCGAGCTGACCAAGGGCTCTGCGATCACGCTGGACCAGCTCGAGGGCGACAGCGAGCTGACCGCGATCCGCTACGTCGTCGGGTACGCGCTCGCGATCGTCTTCTACTTCGCCTCGATCATGTTCGGGATGACCCTCGCAAACAGCGTCGTGGAGGAGAAGCAGTCGCGGATCGTGGAGATGATCGCCGCCGCCGTACCGCTGCGGCAGCTCCTCGCCGGCAAGATCATCGGCAACGCCGTCATCGCCGTCGGCCAGATGCTCATCTATGTGGCCGTCGGACTGGTGGGGCTGAGCCTGACCGACTTCAGCTTCGCGCTACCGGCCCTGTCCGGCGCGATCGGCTGGTTCGTGGTCTTCTTCCTGATCGGCTTCGTGGTGCTCTCCACCCTGTGGGCGGTCGCGGGCGCGCTCGCCTCCCGCACCGAGGACCTGCAGTCCTCCTCCACCCCGATCACGATGCTGCTCATGGTGATGTTCTTCGGCGCCCTCTACCTCGACGGCGTCGGCGAGCAGATCGGATCGTACGTCCCTCCGCTCTCGGCCGTGCTGATGCCGATGCGTCTGGTCGAGGGCACCGCCGCCTGGTGGGAACCGATCATCGCCGTGGTCCTGCTCCTCGCCTTCGGCATCGCCCTCGTCCGCCTCGCCGAGCGCCTCTACAGCCGCGCCCTGCTCCAGACCGGCGGCCAGCTCTCCCTCAAGGTCGCCTGGCGACTCGAGGAATAGCCGAGGCGTCACCCCCGTCGGCCGAGGCGTCACCGCGGTGCCATCTCGGTTCGCGTAGGTGACTTCTCGCCCGACGGGGCCGACTTCTCGGCATGATGGGGCCAGCCGATCAGAGTCGATCAGAGGAGCATGTGGCGTGGCCCGAGAGATCAGCACCGTCGTGAAGGACCTGCACTTCCTGGAGTGCCCGCGCTGGCACGAGGACCGGATCTGGTTCGTGGACTTCTACTCCTACAAGGTCTACTCGGCCCGGGAGGACGGGTCGGACCTGAAGGTAGAGGCCGAGGTGCCGGGACAGCCCTCGGGGCTGGGCTGGCTGCCCGACGGCCATCTGCTGGTGGTATCGATGAACGACCGGCGGATCCTGCGCCGCGAGTCCGACGGGTCGCTGGTGACCCATGCCGACCTCAGCGGCCACGTCAGCCACCACCTCAACGACATGGTGGTCGACGAGCAGGGCCGGGCGTACGTCGGGAACTTCGGTTTCGACATCATGGCCGGCGCCGACGTGGCGCCGACGGTGCTGCTGCGGGTCGACCCGGACGGGAGGGTGACCGAGGTCGCCGACGACCTGTGGTTCCCCAACGGAAGCGTGATCACCGAGGACGGCACGCTCATCGTGGACGAGACCTGCGGGAACCGGATCAGCGCCTTCGACATCGCGGAGGACGGGTCGCTGACCAACCGGCGTACGTGGGCGAAGTTCGGCGAGCTCACC
The DNA here is from genome assembly GCF_040643685.1 of Nocardioides sp. NPDC047086. NCBI lineage: Bacteria > Bacillati > Actinomycetota > Actinomycetes > Propionibacteriales > Nocardioidaceae > Nocardioides > Nocardioides sp. NPDC047086. The sequence goes on along the minus strand of NZ_JBEYUV010000004.1, from coordinate 182,206 downwards.
ACCCACACCGCGTTCGCGGAGGCGATGGGCGATGCCGTGCTCGCGCCCGACGGCTGCTGCCTGGACGCCGAGGGCGCCGTGTGGACCGCCGACGCGGTCTTCGGCCGACTGGTCAGGGTCGCCGAGGGCGGCGAGATCCTGGAGCAGATCGAGCCGGGCGGCGGGGTCTTCGCGTGCATGCTGGGTGGCAGCGACGGGAAGACGCTGTACGCCTGCGCCGCGCCCGACTTCTTCGAGGAGCCGCGCAAGGCGAACGCCGAGGCCCGGCTGCTGGCGATCCGGGTCGACGTGCCGCGGGCGGGTCGCCCCTAGCCCCCGCTCAGCCCCCGCTCAGCTCTGGACGTCCGGCGGCGGGCCGTCGAGGCGGCCGGCGCGACTGCGGATCGGCACCGCGACGTGGAGCGCGTTGCTCTCGAGGGTGAAGTCGGTCGGCGTCTCGGTGACGATCTCGCCGTCGAGGTTGACCGGCATCGCCTCGTCGGTCGTGATCCGCACCGCCCGGGTGGTCACGTGGTGGACCTGCTCGTGCTCGATGAAGTGGCCGCTCCTGAGCAGCCGCGCGATGGAGACGTGGTCGCGCATACGACCACGGACGATGGCGTAGACGTCGAGGAGGTCGTCGTCCACCGAGGCGGTCGGCGAGACGGTGTTGCCACCGCCGTAGTGGCGGCCGTTGCCGACCGCGACCTGGAGCAGGTCGTCGAGCTCGAGCGTGTCGTGGTCGCCCTCGGGGAACTCCAGCCGCGCGGTGAAGGGCTTGTGGTGGCGGTAGGCCTGCAGGGTCGCCACCGGATAGGCCGCCGGCCCGATCAGCTTCTTCAGGCGAGGATTCAACGCCTCGGTCACCGCGACGGAGAGGCCGAAGGAGGCGACGTTGAGGTAGGTGTGGCCATTGGCCCGCCCGATGTCGACGTTGATGATCTTTCCCTCGAGCATCTGCCGGACCGCGGTCTGCGGGTCCAGATCCAGCTCGAGCGTGCGGGCGAAGTCGTTGGCGGTGCCGAGCGGCAGCACACCCAGCACGACGTCGCTGCCGGCGATCCGGGCCGCGGCGGCACCCACCGTGCCGTCGCCGCCGCCGATGACGAGCAGGTCAGGCTGGTCGGCAGCCACCTCGTCGAGCGTGGCCTCCAACTCCTCGCCCGAATGGACCGCGTAGGCGTGCAGGTCCACGATCCCGGCGGACCGCAGCATCTCGCCCGACGAGGCCAGCGCATCCTGTCCCCGGCGTGAGCCGGCGTTGACGACGAGGGCGACTTTCACGGAGTCGCGCGACAACAGCGATTGCATTTCCACATCAGGAGCGTACGCAGCCCACCTGAATCCGCGACGGCGCGTCCGGCTTCGCTGCCGGCGTTCCGGCTATCCGCCGACGGCCCCGGGCGTCACGACCTCGGCGAAGACCCCGAAGGCCGGCTCGCCGGCGCGGTTCAAAGGCCGGTGCGCGGCGAGCGTCTTCAGCAGCCGTACGTCCCGCTCCCCCGTCTCCGGCCGGATGTCGATCACGGCGCAGCGCGGGATGGGCACCCCGATGCGGAGCGTCGCCCCGCCCACCCGGATCTCCCGGCCCAGCCAGGAGTCCTCGGCGTAGGGCTCGTCGGTCTCGACCACCAGGCTCGGCCGGAACCGCGCCGCATCCAGGGCGTCCTGACCGACCTGGCGCGCGAGGTCGCGCAGCGACGCCGTGGTCACCATCGACACGGCCCCGGCGAAGACGACGTCACCGCGACGGGCACGGGCCAGCCGCACCGGCCGGTCGAGCCATCTCGAGAACAGTGCCGCGTGCGGGCCGTCGAGCAGCTCCAGCTCGACGTCGCGGCCCCAGTAGTCACAGGTTAGCCGCTCGCCCGTCGCGACCGGCTCCGCCGAGACGGCCTCCCCCTCGGGCAGGTCGACCTCCAGCCGGTCACCGGCCACCTCTGCCCGCACCGCGACCAGAGAGGGGTGCTGCACGGTCCGCAGCACCCGCCCGCGGGCCGGATCGGTCTCCTCGACCGAGACCAGCGCGAACCCACGGTCACCCACGACGCCCTGGCCGTCGAGCACCACGCGGTCCTGGGGCAGGTGCCTGGTCCCCTTGATCGGCGCGAACCCCGCCCGCACGACCTTCAGCTCATCGATCACGCCCCCAGTCAACCAGCGCTGCGAAAAGCCTTGGCACCCTCCGCCGCCAGCTCCGCGTATCCGGTCGTGCCGGCGCCGAGCAGCTCCTCCGCGGCCCGCTTGACGGCACCGAGAGCCGCGAAGGCGAAAGCGCCGCCGACCGAGATGCGCGCCGCGCCGGCCTCAGCCAGCTCCGCGACCGTCGGGCCACCCGGCAGCAGCAGGACGTTGACCGGGCGGTCGACGGCCTCGACCAGGCGGCGTACGTCCTCCACGGCGATCACGCCGGGCGCGAAGAGAACGTCGGCGCCGGCCTCCTGATAGGCCTGGAGACGGGCGATGGTGTCGTCCAGATCGTCGCGGCCGCGGATGTGGTTCTCGGCCCGGGCGGTGAGGATGAATCCGTCACCGGCGGCCCCGGCCGCGGCGGCGACCCGCTCGACCGCCTCCTCGAGGGAGTAGATGGTGTCCTTCTCGGTCCCGGTGTAGTCCTCGATGGACCCGCCCGCCAGACCGGTGGCCGCGGCGAGCCGGAACGTCTCCTCCACCTCGGTCGTGGTGTCCGCGAAGCCCGCCTCCAGGTCGGCCGAGACGGGCACCTCGACCGCCTCGACCAGCGCCGTGGCGTGGGCGATCACCTCGTCGCGGGTGACCTGGCCGTCGAGACGGCCCAGGGTCGCGGCGTACCCGCTGCTGGTCGTGGCCAGCGCCGAGAACCCCAGCGAGGCCAGGACCTTGGCCGAGCCCGCGTCCCAGGCGTTGGGCATGAGCAGCGGGCTTCCGGGCAGGTGCAGCGACAGGAAGTTCTCGACGAGCGACATGCCGATCACCCTGCCACGGGACGGCGCGGTCGAGAACCGGATCTCCGACCTAGGATCGATGATCATGGGCCACGATCACGAACACATCTCACCCTCGGCAGACCGGCGCTACCTGATCGCCGCGATGTCGCTCCTGGGTGTGTTCCTGATCGGTGAGGTGACGGTCGCGATCCTTGCCGACTCGCTCGCGCTGCTGGCCGACGCCGGCCACATGCTCACCGACATCGGGGCGATCGCGGCGGCGCTGTGGGCGATGCGGCTGGCCGCGCGCCCGGCGCACGGCCAGTGGACCTACGGCTGGAAGCGCGCCGAGATCCTCTCCGCGGCGCTCAACGGGATCACCCTGCTCGTCTTCGCCGCCGTCGTCGGCGTGGAAGCGATCCGGCGCCTGATCGATCCGCCCGACGCCGAGGGCTGGCCGATGTTCGTGGTCGCGCTCGTCGGGTGCGCCGTCAACATCCTCGCGGCCGCCCTGATGGCGCGCGCCAACCGCACCTCGCTCAACGTCGAGGGCGCCTACCAGCATGTCCTCTCCGACCTCTACGGCTTCATCGGCACCCTCGTCGCCGCGATCGTCATCCTGCTCACCGGCTGGACCCGCGCCGACCCGGTGGCCTCGCTCGTGGTCGTCGCCCTGATGACGTACGCCGGTGTCTGTCTGCTCCGTGACAGCGGCCGGATCCTGCTCGAAGGTGCGCCGACCGAGGTCGACGTCGAAGACCTGCGCCGGCACCTGCTCGAGGTCCACCATGTGGTCGAGGTGCACGACCTGCACGCCTGGACGGTCACCTCGGGCCTGCCTGCGGTCTCCGCCCACCTGACCCTGCTCCCGGAGTGCTTCCTCGACGGCAGCGCGCCGAGGGTCCTCGACCGGGTCCAGGCGTGTCTCGCCGGTCATTTCGACGTCGAGCACTCCACCTTTCAGCTGGAGCCGGAGACGCACCTGGCCCACGAGCCGGGGATGCACTGACCCTGACGGGTGAGGGTCAGGCTCGTGCGAGCGCGGTGAGTGCCGCCTCGCGCGCCTGCTCGATCGCGTCCTCGGCGACCCCGCACAGTCGCAGGCAGGCCGACGCGATCGTGGCGACGGTGGTGCTGCCGACCCGGTCCTCGCGGCGGAGGCTGACCACGCTCTCGACCATCTGCACGACGAGCTCGCCGAGCCCGGGCTCGGCGCTGCTGGCCGAGACCCGCTCCCCCGCGGCGCGCTGCGCGACCCGGCCGTAGCCGGCGACGAGGTCACCGCGGAGATGGCCGTAGCGGTCGTAGACGGGTGAGGCGATGACGTCTGGCAGGCGGTAGAGCATGCCGATGTTGTACGGCATGGCGACCAGCGCGCTCATGTCGCTGATGGCGAGGGCGTAGAGGCCCACGTCGGGCGTGACCGACCCCATCTCGGCCTCGATCTTCCCGGCCTGCTCGACCCGGTCCTGGACCGAGCGCTCGAGCAGCACCGCGAGGATCTCCTCCTTGCTGCCGAAGTGGTAGTAGATGGAGGCCTGCCTCAGCCCGGCGCCATCCGCGATCTCGCGGGTGGTGGTGCCGGCGTACCCGCGGCTCACGAAGAGCTCGGCGGCGGCAGCGAGGATCTGATCTCGGGGGTTCGCCGCGATCTTTCCGGGGAGCAGCCGTGGACGGCCGCGACCCGGGCGCGGCGAGATCTGTGACACCGTGGCATCGCCTTTTTCTGTCATGCGATAGATAACATCGGAGAGAGCAAGTTTCGCATTCATATCGAAAGAGTCAAGCGTCAGCGGACGTGTCCGCCGACGCAGGTTTGTCCGGCGCCTCGGCCTCAGTGCGTGAGCTTGAGCCCGACGACACAGCCGACGAGCGCGACGATCAGCACGACGCGTACGGGGCTGATCGCCTCGTCTCCCGCCATCATCGAGTAGCCGACGGTGAGCGCGGCGCCGATCCCGACCCAGACCGCGTAGGCGGTGCCGATCGGCAGGGTGCGCATGGCCATCGCCAGACCCACCAGGCTGCCGATCAGCGCAACACCGAAGACGATCGAGGGAACCAGCCGCGAGAACCCCTCGGTACGGCCGAGCGCGAGCGCCCACACGGCCTCGAGGACACCTGATACAACAAGAAAAAGCCAGGACATGACCCACTCCAGACGGCCGTCTTGTCGCGCTTCCGGGTACGGCTCCCTCGTCCGGCAGCCGGTCTCGGCTGACGTCGTCCACGTTAGCAAACCTGTCACACGATAGAAACTTCTCGGCAACATGGAACGCCATGTTCTTCAGCGCGGGATTCAGCGCCGAATGATGGGAGGATGCGCAGGTGACCTTCACCGTCGGCTTCGTCACCGGAGCCACCCCTGACAAGTGGGCCCGGACCTGGCGAGACCGCAGCCGCGAGCGGCTCGAGCTGGTCCCGGTCACCGAGGACGACCAGGAGCGGCTGCTTCGCGAGGGCGATCTCGACATGTGCCTCGTACGCCTCCCCGTGAACCGCGACGGCCTCCACTGCATCCCGCTCTACGAGGAGCAGCCGGTCGCGGTGATGGGCCACGAGCACCTGCTCTCCCTGCTCGAGGAGGTCACCCTCGACGAGCTGGCCGAGGAGCAGCTGGTCATCCCCGAGCGCGGGGGCTGGACGCCGAGCGCCGAGCAGTTGTCGTGGCCGGCGATGAGCGAGAAGGACGCCGTCGAGACGGTCGCGGCCGGCACCGGGATCGCGATCCTGCCGATGTCGATCGCCCGGCTCTATCACCGCAAGGACGCCGTCTTCCGGCCGGTGACCGGCATCGAGCCCTCCACCGTCGGCCTGGCCTGGCTGATCGACAACGACGACGAGCGGGTGCAGACCTTCATCGGCATCGTCCGCGGCCGCTCGCGGAACTCCTCTCGAGGCAGAGACACACCCGGATGAGCCCTACCGCGGAGCGACCGGGCAGACTTTGCACCATGCTCGAACCGACCGATCTCACCGCCCGCGCCGTCGAGGCGCTGCGCACCACCTTCGGCGCCGAGGCCACGGTGGTCGGGAGGGCGCCGGGACGGGTCAACCTGATCGGCGAGCACACCGACTACAACGCCGGGCTGGTGCTGCCGGTCGCACTCCCCCACGCCACCTACGCAGCGGCCGCGCCGCGCACCGACGGCGTGATCCGGATCGCCTCGGCCCAGGAGCCGGAGCCGTTCATCGGCCACGTCGACGAGCTCGGGCCACAGATCGAGGGGTGGGCCGCGTACGTCGCCGGGGTGCTCTGGACGCTGCGGGAGGCCGGCCTCGTGAGCGGTGGCGTGGACATGCACCTGGAGTCGTCGGTCCCGCTCGGTGCCGGGCTGTCCTCCTCGGCGTCGGTCGAGTGTGCCACCGCGGTGGCGGCCCTCGGCATCGCCGGCCGGGCTCTCGACGCGGACCTGCAGCGGGCGGTCGTCGCGGCCGGGATCCGTGCCGAGACCGAGGTCGCCAACGCGCCGACCGGCGGGATGGACCAGTCGGTCGCCGTCTTCGCCGAGGCCGGTGGCGCGTTGCTGATCGACTTCGACTCCGGCGAGCACCGCAACGTGCCGCTGGCGCTGGGTGAGCGCACGATCCTGGTCACCGACACCCGGGTCAAGCACCAGCTGACCGATGGCGGCTACGCCTCGCGGCGCGCCCAGTGCGAGAAGGCCGCCGCCGACCTCGGGCTGCGCTCGCTGCGCCGGGCCACCGCGGACCAGGTCGAGTCGCTCGGCGACGAGGTCGTACGCCGCCGGGCGCGCCACATCGTCACCGAGATCGCTCGCGTCGAGCCGACCGTGACCGCGCTGGGCGGCGGTGACTGGGCGGCGATCGGCGAGCTCTTCGCCGCCTCGCACGCCTCGATGCGCGACGACTTCGAGATCTCCGTCCCCGAGCTCGACCTGGCCGTCGCGACCGCGGTCGACGCCGGTGCCGACGGCGCCCGCATGACCGGTGGCGGCTTCGGGGGCTCGATCGTCTCGATCCTGCCCGCCGCCGCCGTCGAGTCGGTCAGCACGGGCATCGACAAGGCCCTCGCCGAGGCCGGCTACGGCGCCCCCGGGCACCTGATCGCCAGCCCGTCGGCGGGTGCGATGTTCACCGAGGCATCCCGCCCCGCCCGGTGACTCAGGCCAGACCCGCCGCCTCGAGCATGCGGGTCGCGGTGGCGGTCGCCGCCTCGCGGGCCACCCGCAGCAGGTGGATGTCGGTCTCGGTGCGCCCCGGGATCGGGTCGTCCACGGCGGGCGCGAACGTCAGCGTGCGCACGCCGGCGTAGCCGCCGGCCCTCATCTCGGCGACCGTGCTGCGGTAGCGCTCCGGTCGGCCCCGGTAAAGATCGCCGAGCTCGGGGTTGACCCGGCGCAGGTAGCGCTCGATGACCCGGTCCGCCGGGCCATAGGCAGGCGCCGTCCCGAACGGGCGGGTCACCAGCACGATCGCGTGCGTCGCCCCGAGCGCCGCCGCCGAGGCGACCGGCACCGCCTCGACCAGCCCGCCGTCGAGCCAGCGGCGACCGCGTACGGTCACCGGGAGGCCGCCGGCCAGAGGCAGCTGGCTCGAGGCGATCACCGAGTCGGCGAGGTCGGTGGCGTCGGTGAAGTCAGTGAGCGGGACAGCCTTCGCGGTGACCACGTCGGTGGCCACCGCCGCCAGCCTCGGCGCCCCTTCGCGCAGCGCGAGCGACCACTCGAACAGCTCCGCCGAACGTGCGGTGATCCCGCGCGTGTCCACCATCGACTTGCGTCGCAGCATCCGCCCGGCGCCGATGTACTCGGGCGAGGCGAACACCGAGGCGTACGACTCGCTGAAGGCGCCGATCGTCCCGGCCGCCACCGCGGTCGCGTTGGCGGCACCGGCAGAGGTGCCGACGACCAGGTCGACCGCGTCCACGAGGCCCCGGTCGGCGAGCACCGCGGCCATCGTCGCCGACAGCATCCCGCGCATCCCGCCACCCTCGATCACGAGGGCCAGGGTCGCCCCGTCATCTCTGTTCCCGCTGTTACCACTGCGCCCGCCGAGACGGGACCGGAGCAGCTCGGCCACTCCCGATTGCGATGCGTCCACACCTGCATTGTGTTGCTACCGATGAGTAGGACCCGGCATCGGGTCACGACGTCACGCCCGGACAGGGGCGCACGTCACACGTTCGCGGCGAGCCAGGCCCCCAGATCGCGCGCGGACCGGTCGACGACGGCGGTCCACTCGAGGGCGCTCTCGTCGGCGTTGTCGGAGACGTGCTTGACGATCCGCGCCGGGACGCCGGCTTCCCGGGAGGCCCAGGCGACGGCGAAGGCCTCCATGTCGACCAGGTGGGCGCGCCGGGCGAGCTCGGCGCGGACGACCGTGTCAGTGACGAAGAGGTCGCCGGTGGCGCACACGATGTCCGACTCCCCGACCTCCAGCGCGTCTTCGACCTGGTGACCCAGCGCCCGGATGGCCGCGCTCGAGAAGTCGTGGTTGAGCACGGTCCCGACCTCGTACACCCCGGTGTGGCCGTCGCGCAGCGCACCGCAGGAGCCGATGTTGACGACCTGCCGGATGGTCTTGTCCGCCGCCAGCACCCGCGAGACGGCCGAGGCGGACGCCACCTTCCCCATCCCGGTGATCACCACCTTGAGACCGGAAGGAACATGGGCCGCCTCGGCCCTGGTCGCAGACACCACGAGAACGCTCACGGCCGGTGACCCTATCGGCACCCGAGAACCAGACGCCGAGTCGGCGCGTTTTAACACGCCGACTCGGCATGGATTCCGGTCAGGATAGGCCGACTCGGCCCGGGGTTCTACTTGAGCTCTGCCGAGGAGAGCCCCAGGACCCGGCGGGCGACGATCAGCTGCTGGATCTGCTGGGTGCCCTCGAAGATGTCGAGGATCTTCGAGTCGCGGGCCCACTTCTCCAGCAGCTCACCCTCGGAGTAGCCGATGGTGCCGGCCAGCTCGACGCAGGACAGCGTCACGTCCGAGCCCATCCGGCCGGCCTTGGCCTTGGCCATCGAGGCCTCCTTGGAGTTGGGCTGACGGTTGTCGGCCATCCAGGCGGCCTGGAGCATGAGGAGATAGGCGCCCTCGTAGTCGGACTCGAGCTGGATGAACTTCGCCGCGGCCGCCGACTGCAGGTGGGCCGGCCGGTCGTAGTCGATCTCGACGCCGGCCTTCTCGAGCAGGTCGCGGGTGTAGTCGAGCGCCGCCCGGGCGCAGCCGACCGCCATCGAAGCCACCAGAGGACGGGTGTTGTCGAAGGTGGCCATCGCGCCGGCGAAGCCCTCCTTGACATTGATCTCGGGGCTGCCGAGGAGGTTCTCCGCGGGCACCCGGCAGTCGGTGAAGGTGATCGTGGCCGTGTCCGAGGCCTTGATACCGAGCTTGTGCTCCAGGCGCTCGACCTTCATCCCGGGCGTGCCCTTCTCGACCACGAACGACTTGATCGCGGCCTTGCCGAGCTCCTTGTCGAGGGTCGCCCACACCACGACCGCGTCGGAGCGGTCACCAGAGGTGACGAAGATCTTCTCGCCGTTGAGCACGTAGTGGTCACCGTCGAGCGTCGCGGTGGTCTTGATGTTGGCCGAGTCGGAGCCGGTGCCGGGCTCGGTGATCGCCATCGAGGCCCAGATGCCGTCGAAGCGCTCGTGCTGCTCGTCGTTGGCCACCGACGCGATGGCCGAGTTGCCCAGGCCCTGGCGCGGCATGGCCAGCGTGAGCCCGACGTCGCCCCAGCACATCTCCGAGACGGAGAGGACCGAGGACATGTTGGCGCCGTTCTTGACCTTGCCGTCGTCGGGCTTGGAGTCACGGCGTACGCCGGTGGCGCCCGCGCCCTCACCCTGACCGGACTCGGCCAGGCCGTCGGCCATGGCGGCGAGCATGTCGAGCTCGGTGGGGTACTCGTGCTCGGCCTTGTCGTACTTGCGCGAGATCGGTCGCAGCATGTTCATCGCGACCTGGTGGACCTGCTCGCGCAGCGGCTTGAGCTTCTTGGGGTCTTCCAGATTGATGGCCATCAGACCAGCACCGTGCCTTCCATGATCCCGATCGCACGCAGGTCGCGGTACCACCGCTCCACCGGGTGCTCCTTGACGAAGCCGTGACCACCGAGCAGCTGGACGCCGTCGAGGCCGATCTGCATGCCCTTGTCGGCACACAGCTTGCGAGCCAGCGCGATCTCGCGGGTCGCGTCGATGCCCTGGGCCACGCGGCTGGCGGCCTTGTAGGTCACCAGGCGCATCGCCTGCAGCTCGATCGCGATGTTGGCGACCATGAACGCCACCGACTGACGGTGGGCGATCGGCTCACCGAAGGCCTCGCGCTCCTTGACGTAGGGCGTCACGTAGTCGAGGACGGCCTGGCCGACGCCGATGGACAGCGCGCACCAGGCGAGGCGGGAGAGGCGTACTGCCTCGGTGTAGGTCGAGCCGTCGGTCTCGCCCAGGACGGCGGTCGCGGGGACCTTCACGTCACTCAGGGTGAGCTTGGTCAGCGAGGCGGCGCGGACGCCCATCGCGGGCTCGGACTCGATGCTCAGACCGTCGGTCGAGGACTCGATGAGGAACAGGACCGGCTTGCCCTCGAGGGCGGCGCCGACCACGAAGAGCTCGGCCTCGGCACCGCGGGCGACCAGCGACTTGGCACCGTTGATGGCGTAGCCGTCGGCGGTCTTCGTGGCCGTGGTCGACGGGGAGAGCACGTCGAAGAGAACCTTGTCCTCGTTGAGCGCGAACGCGGCGGCCGGCACGCTGGGCGCGCTTCCCTGGCCGTCGGTGAACGCCGGCAGGTAGGTCTGCTGCTGCTCGTCGGTGCCCCACAGGCCCAGCGCGGTCGCGACCGAGCCGGGCGCGAGGGCGGCGACGGCAAGGCCGAGGTCACCCTTGGCGAGCGCCTCGGCGACCAGCGTGCCGGCGACCGCGGAGCGGGTCTCGGAGATGCCACCGAGCGCCTCGGGGACACCCAGGATCGGCAGCCCGATCTCCAGGCTCGACTTGAGCAGCTCATCGGGGGCGGCGCAGGCCTCGTCGGCCTCGGCCGCCGCCGGACGTACGACCTCCGCGGCGAACTCGGTGACCACGTCGACGAGCATCTGCTCGTCCTCGGACGGGGTCAGGTCGAAGACACCCTTCGGGATGGCGTTGGGCACGCGTACGCCCGGGGCACCCCGCTTGCCCTTCTTCTTGAACGCACGACTGGTCGCCGCCATCGTCTTGAACCCGCCGCGGGTCACCGTGAAGACGACCTGCTCGGTCTGCTTGCGGACACCGAGCCGGTCGAGCGCAGGGCTCTGCGAGAGCTTGCGCAGACCGGCCACGGCGAACCCGATCGGATCGCGCGACTCGCCGGACGGGACGCCGTTCGCGATCCCGCCACGTAGGCCTTGGAGGATACTCATGAATAGAACTGTAACTGGGAGTTACAACGCGGTCTACAGCGGAGGGTGGTGATGGCGGTAACAAACGACGTACAGCTTCTTTATAGGGTTGGCGCATGGCCGACTCCTCGCTCGAATCCGCTGCCCCCCTCGCGCCGCACGGCGCCTTGCCCGAGGGCGGGAAGGTGCGGCCGATGACGCGCTGGGGCACGCCGATCATGCACCGGCCGAAGAAGCAGGTCGAGGTCTTCGACGACGCGCTGGCCGAGCTGGCCGCCGACATGGTCGCGACGATGTACGCCGCCGAGGGCGTGGGCCTGGCCGCCGACCAGATCGGCGAGGACGTCGCCATCTTCGTCTTCGACTGCCCCGACGCCACCGGGCAGCGCACCGTCGGCATCGTCTGCAACCCGGTCCTGACCCTGCCCGAGGGCGAGGATCGCCACCTCGACGTCGATCTGGAGGGCTGCCTCTCCTTCCCCGGCGCCTTCGTGGACTGCGCCCGCCCCGACTGGGCCGCGGTCGACGGTCTCGGCCTCGACGGGGAGCCCGTCCACTTCGAGGGGAACGGCCTGCTGGCCCGCTGCCTGCAGCACGAGACCGACCACACCAACGGCACCGTCTTCGGCGACCGCATCTCTGCCAAGGCCCGCAAGAAGCTCACCAAGGAGCACGACCGCCTGGCCAAGGACTACCCGGCCGAGTGGCCCGCCGGAGGCGACCCGGTCGACTAGCCCATCCGGTCGACGACGTACTCGGCGATGGCCAGGCTCGAGGTCGCCGCCGGGCTCGGCGCGTTGCGCACCGAGGTGATTCCGTCGGCATGGTGGATGACGAAGTCGTCGACCAGCGACCCGTCTCGCTCGACGGCTTGGGCCCGCAACCCGAGACCCGCGCGGGCGACGTCCTTCGCGCCGATCTCGGGCACGTAGCGTTGGGCCTCACGCATGTACGCCTCCTTGGACAGTACGCCGCGCAGCTCGGTGAAGCCGGTGCGCCAGTGCTCGGCGGCGAACCGCCAGAAACCTGGCCAGGCGAGCGTGTCGACGAGGTCACGCGGCGTCAGCGACGTCCGGCCGTAGCGGCGGCGACTGAGCGCCAGGAAGGCGTTCGGCCCGACCTCGAGACCACCGCTCACCCGGCGGGTGAAGTGCACGCCGAGGAACGGGTAGCGCGGGTCGGGAACCGGATAGACCATGCCCCGGACGAGATCCTGCTTCGCCTCGCTGACCTGCATGTACTCACCACGGAACGGGACGATCCGGGGCGCCTTCGGGCCGCCGGTCAGCTCACCGAGCCGGTCGGACTCCAGGCCACCGCAGACGACCAGGTGGTCGACCCGGGTCCGGCCGGCGAGCGTCTCCACCTCGATCCCGCCGGGGACTCGATGTATGCCGGTGACCTCCTGGCCGAGGCGTACCTCTCCCCCTGCCTCGGTGACGCTGCGGCCGAACGCCTCGGTCACGGCGACGTAGTCGGTGATCGCCGTCCGCGGCGAGTGCAGCGCGGCCAATCCGGCAGCGTACGGCTCGATCTCCTTCATCTCCTCGGGGCCGACCCGTCGCAGCCCCGGGACACCGTTGTCGGTGGCCGTCTTCTCCAGCGCGTCGAAACGGCCCAGCTCGGACTCCGCCACGGCGACGACGAGCTTGCCGCACTCCTCGAAGGGGATCCGGTGCTCGGCCGCGAAGTCCTTGAGCAGATCGCGGCCGCGCGTGCAGAGCCGGGCCTTGAGGCTGCCCGGCCGGTAGTAGATGCCGGCGTGGACCACACCGGAGTTGTGGCCGGTCTGATGAGCGCCGAGCCTGCTCTCCTTCTCGAAGACGATCATCGTCTCGGCACGACGGCGGCGCAGGATCTCCCGCGCCACCGCCAGTCCGAGGATCCCGCCGCCGACGACTCCGGTCGTGGTCAACGCGACTCGGCCCCGGGGAGGAGCTCACGCACCTGCATGGTGGCGCGGCACGCCGCGGCGCACTTCCGCGCCCACATCAGGGCCTCGTCGAGGGTGTCGACGTCGACGACGATGAAGCCGCCGAGGTGCTCCTTGCTCTCCGGGTAGGGGCCGTCGGTGACCACGCCGGCCTCGTCGACCGTCCAGGCGTCCTCGTGACCGCCCTTGATCCCGCCGCCGAAGACGAACGCGCCGGCGTCGATGGCCTCACGGGTCATCTCGGCGGCGGCCGCGGCGATGTCCGCCACGTCCTCCTCGCGGTAGTCCATCGCCTCGTCGCGGAACGAGATCAGATACCTGCTCATCTGCAACCTCCTGATTTCGGGCAGCGCTCATCGCCACCTCCACTCGCTCCACGAACGGGTCCGGCCGGTTTCGACCGCCCTCGTCGGTTTCCGGTGACAGGAAACGTACGCCGCGGCGGCCCTCATCGGGTCCAGAACCCAGCGATCTCCCCAGCAAGGCGTAGGCCCTGGCGATGGCCCGCCAGGGCCGCGGGCGGCCGGGTCGAGGGGTTCATCATGTTGTCGCCGAACGCCTCCAGCGAGGCTTCGTCGGGGAGAACGGTCTCGACAGTGCTCCCGCTCGCACGCAGCTCCTTGACCTGAGCGGCGAGGTCGCTGCGCCATCCGGCCGGGTGCCGGGTCCGGCCGCCCAGCGGCGAGAGCACGAGCACCCGTTCGTACCCAGCGGCCAGGTCGGCGTTCTCGCTCGAGCGCCGGTAGCCGCCGTCGATGTAATGGCGAGCACCGATCGCGTACGCCGGGCCGCCCGCGCAGCTGGCGGCGACCGCGTCGACCAGGTCGACGCCGCTGTCGCGGTCGAGCTCGACGGGTTCGCCGGTGTCGGCGTAGACCGCGGTGAGGAGGACCGCACGCTCCGGCCAGTGCGGGCTCGGCAGCCGCGCGGCGACGGTCCTCCGCCACCGCTCCTGGCCGGCCGGGCCCGACTCGGCGGCGAGCTCGATCGCGTCCACTCCGACCCGGCGCCGCATGTCGGCCAGGTCCGCCGAGGCCGCGATGATGGCGTTGGTCCGTTCGAGGTGGGTCGAGCTGATGGGGCTGAAACCGCGCTGGCTCACCGAGGGCTGGGGTGTCGGCGCCGAGAGGATGGCGACCAGCAGGTCGGCCGGGCTCGCGCCGCCGAGCTGAGCCGCGGCCGTCGCGCCGGCTGAGGTGCCGATGACCAGATCGGCCCCGGTCACGTCCAGCCCGCCTTCGTACAGGCCGGCGACGAGGCCGATCAGCCAGGCGTTGCCGGCCGATCCGCCGCCGCCGAGGACCAGTGCGCGCTCGCGGCCGGTGGGGATTCGTGAAGTCGTGTTCATGGGAGTCGCCTTTCGGAAGGTTTCCGCAGGCGCTCCCGGTGGCTCGGCCTGGGGGTCGGGCTCAGCCGCGCGATCGTGGAGGGCGGGGAGCACCCGCTGATGACGTTGCGTACACGGGTCTCACCTCCTGCCCTCGGATCACGATCGGGACGAAGCTAGCACGAGGACACGACGCGGCTCATCCCGATTACGACGCCGATCGACCCGTCTCGGCCTTGCCGTGAGTCCGTGACGAAGACCTGGTCCATCCTGCGCCTGGCCATGGCCGCGCTCATCCTCGCGGCCATCCTGACCGAGTTCCGCAACGCCATGCGTACGGTGCCCGCCGAGGGCTCCAGCACCGCGACGGTCCTGGTGAACTTCTTCAGCTACTTCACCATCGAGTCGAACCTCTTCGCCCTGGCCGCGCTCGTGGCCGGCGCGGGCTGGGCCCTGACCCGGAAAGGTCCGGAGCCGGTCTGGATCGCGGTGCTGCTCGCCGCGGCCACGACGTTCATGACCATCACCGGCCTCGTCTACAACCTGCTGCTGCGGGGGATCGCGCTCGCCACGACGCCGTGGGCGAACGAGGTGCTGCATCTGATCGGTCCGATCTTCTTGATCGTCGACCTGTTCTTCGCTCCCCCGCGCCGCCTGCCGTGGCGTACGGTCGCCGTGGTCATCTCGTGGCCGATCCTGTGGGTGGTCTACACCCTGTTGCGCGGCGAGCACGCCGTCTCCCCGCTGACCGGGGAGGGCTGGTGGTATCCCTACCCGTTCCTGAACCCGCACGTCCAGGACGGCTTTCTGGTCGTCGCGTTCTACGTCGCCGGCATCGCCGCGGCCTTCACCCTGGTCGCGTGGGGAGTCGTCAGCGTCGGCCGCCGCCGCGACATCGCCCCGGTCGAACCCTCCACCACGGAGGTCGCACCCTAGCGGGTGCGGATCATCCAGCGCTCGGGTGCGGGCAGCGGCTCCCAGCCGTACTTCGCGTAGAGCTCGTGGGCGTCCTCGGTGGCGAGCAGGGTCCGGCTGATGCGGTAGGGCTCAAGGTCGGCGACGACGCCCTCGATCAGCAGCTTGCCGGTTCCTTGGCCGCGTACGCCCGGGTCGACGATCACGTCGCACAGCCAGGCGAAGGTGGCGAGGTCGCTGACCACGCGGGCGAAGGCGACCTGGTTCCCGGCCGTGTCGTAGACGCCGTAGCAGCGCGAGGCCTTGTTGGCCGCGTCCTGCACCTCCCGCGTCCGGTCGCCGGCCCAGTAGGACTGCGCGAGCATCCGGTGCACCCAGTCGGCGTCGATCCGGCTCTGGTCGGCCGAGAAGGAGTACGCCGGGCCCTTCTCGCTCGCGGCCGGCTCCGCGCTCAGCAGGCCGAGCAGGTCGTCCGGCTCGGGCTCGGGTCGCGCGAGCTGCGGGGCGACGGCGGGCGCCTCGACGGCCCCCGCGTACCCCGGACCGGGGTCCGGCGTACGACCCTGCTGGTAGGCCAGGGCGGCGCCGTTCGCGAGCTTGTCGGCGGCCTCGTTGAGCGGGTGCCCGGAGTGGCCCTTGATCCACTCGAACCGGACGTCGCGGCCCTGCATCGCGGCGTCGAGATCCTTCATGATCTCGACGTTCAGGACGGGCTTGCCGTCGGCCTTCTTCCAGCCCTTGCGCTTCCAGCCGGCCATCCACTTGGTGACCGAGTTGATGACGTACTTGGAGTCGCAGTAGACCAGCAGCGGCTCGCCGGTGTGCGCCGTCTGGCGCAGCAGGTCCAGGACCGCGGTCAGCTCGCCCTGGTTGTTGGTCCCGTGCGGCCACCCGCCGCAGGCCCAGGCGGACTCGTCCACATACCAACCCCACCCCGCGGGCCCCGGGTTCCCGAGCGCCGAACCATCAGCAGCAGCCACAATCGTCACGCGCCCATCCTGCCAGCCGTACCCCGGCTCTCCTCGGGCGGTCAGGGGTTGACGCGCGGGCCGGACGCGGTGGAGCCGCGGACGACCAGCTCGGGGTGGAAGACGAACTCCGAGTGAGGCGTGCCGGTGCCGGCGATCTCGTCGAGGATCGCCCGGACCGCGGCCTGGCCCATCGCCTGGACGGGCTTGCGGACGGTGGTCAGCGGCGGGTCGGTGAAGGCGATGAGCTGGGAGTCGTCGTAGCCGACCACGGAGACGTCCTCGGGAACGCGCAGGCCGCGCGAGCGGGCGGCGCGGATGGCGCCCAGCGCCATCATGTCGCTCGCGCACACGATCGCGGTGAAGCCGTCGTCGAGGAGCTCGGAGGCCGCGGCCTGGCCGCCCTCGAGGGTGAACAGCGAGTCGCGGATGTGGCCCTTCTCGACCTCCTCGGCGCTGAGGCCGAAGCGGTCGGACATGGTCGCGACGAAGCCCTCGATCTTGCGCTGGACGGGGACGAAGCGGCGCGGGCCGACGGCGAGGCCGATCTTGGTGTGGCCGAGCGTGGCGAGGTGGGTGACCGCCAGCTGCATCGCCTCGCGGTCGTCGGGCGAGATGAACGGCGCCTTGATGTCGGGGGTGAAGCCGTCGAGGAGGACGTACGGCACGCCTTGGGCGCGCAGCTTCTCGTAGCGTGTCATGTCGGCGGTGGTGTCCGCGTGCAGACCGGAGACGAAGATGATCCCGGTGACGCCGCGGTCCACGAGCATCTCGGTGAGCTCGTCCTCGGTCGAGCCGCCGGGGGTCTGCGTGGCGAGCACCGGGGTGTAGCCCTGCCGGGTCAGTCCCTGCGCGATGACCTGCGCGAGCGCGGGGAAGATCGGGTTGTCGAGCTCGGGTGTGATCAGGCCGACCAGCCCCTCGCTGCGCTGGCGCAGCTTCACCGGGCGCTCGTACCCGTGGACGTCGATCGCCGCCAGCACCGCTTCCCGCGTGGCCGCGGCGACCCCGGGCTTGCCGTTGAGGACGCGACTGACCGTCGCCTCGCTCACGCCCGCATGGGCCGCGATATCAGCAAGGCGGGCGGAGGCTGGTGTTATGGGCACGGTCACATCATGCCCCCTCCCCACACGGCCTGCAAGAACTTTCTGCAAGTTTGCAACTTTTGCTGAAAGGCTCTTACATTCTCCCCGACGCGGGGTTACCTTCGTCACACCACCGGGCGGCTTCCTCGCCCGGCCCCATATCGAAGGAGAACTCATGCGACGTGGCATCGTGGCCACCGCAGTGGCGGCATCGCTCGCCCTCGCGGCAACGGCATGTGGCGGTAGCAGCGGCGACAGCAGCGACGGCCCGGTCACCATCACCTGGTGGGACACCTCGAACGCGACCAACGAGGCGCCGACGTACCAGGCCCTCGTCAAGGACTTCGAGAAGGCCAACCCGGACATCAAGGTCAAGTACGTCAACGTGCCCTTCGACCAGGCACAGAACAAGTTCGACACCGCCGCCGGCGCCAGCGGGGCTCCCGACGTGCTGCGCGCCGAGGTCGGCTGGACCCCTGCGTTCGCGCAGAAGGGCTATCTCGCTCCCCTCGACGAGACCGAGGCGCTCGAGGAGAAGGACGCCTTCCAGCCCAACCTGATCAAGCAGGCCGAGTTCGACGGCAAGACCTACGGCGTCCCGTTCGTCACCGACACCCTCGCGCTGGTCTACAACAAGGCGCTCTTCGAGAAGGCCGGGATCACCGAGGCCCCCGCCACCTGGGACGACCTCAAGAAGGACGCCGCGACGATCAAGTCCAAGACGGGTGTCGACGGCTACTGGGGCTCCACCTCGGCCTACTACGCGCAGCCGTTCCTCTACGGCGAGGGCACCGACACCGTCGACGCGGAGGCCAAGAAGATCACCATCACCTCCCCGGAGGCCAAGAAGGGCCTGACCACCTGGCAGGGTCTCTTCGACGGCGCGGGCCTGCACAAGGCGGACACCACCGCCGACGCGTACGCCCACATCCAGGACGCCTTCGTCAACGGCAAGGTCGCCGCGATCATCCAGGGCCCCTGGGAGATCACGAACTTCTACAAGGGCTCGGCGTTCCAGGACAAGAACAACCTCGGCATCGCCACCGTCCCGGCCGGCTCGACCGGCGAGGCCGGCGCCCCGACCGGCGGTCACAACCTGTCGATCTACGCCGGCTCGGACGAGGCGCACCAAGAGGCCTCGGCGGCGTTCGTGAAGTTCATGACCTCGGCCGGCACCCAGGCCCAGATCGCGCTGAAGAACTCCACGCTCCCGACCCGCGACGACGCCTACACCGACGAGGTCAAGGCCGACCCCGGCATCGCCGGCTTCCAGACCGTGCTCCCGGCCGCCCAGCCGCGACCTGAGCTGCCCGAGTACTCCTCGCTGTGGGGTCCGATGGACCAGGAGCTGCCGAAGGTCGCCTCCGGCGCCGAGACCCTCGACGAGGGCCTGGCCACGCTGGAGACGGCCTTCGCCGACCTGCTGCCCGACTTCTCCAAGTGACACCGTTTCAACTGACACCGTCTAAGTGAGCCGATGACTCTGACAGCACCAGCGCCCGCCGCCGAGACCCCGCGGTCTCGGCGGCGGGCGCCCCGCCCCGTCCAGCGCGTGCGCGACTCCTACCGCCGCTACTGGTACGCCTATGCGATGGTCGCGCCCGTCGTGATCGTCCTCGGCGTGCTGGTCGGTTACCCGCTCCTGCGCGGCTTCTACCTGACCCTGACCGACGCCAACAGCCTCAACTCGGCGCGCACCATCGGCGTCAACACGATCGACGCGACGTACAAGTTCGTCGGTCTGGACAACTACGCCGAGATCCTGTGGGGCCCGGCGGCCTACGACCGGTTCTGGTCCCACTTCGTGTGGACCATCGTCTGGACCGTCACCTGCGTCGTCCTGCACTACGCGATCGGCCTCGGCCTGGCGATGCTGCTCAACCAGCGGCTGCGCGGGCGCGTGGCGTACCGGCTGCTGCTGATCCTGCCCTGGGCGGTGCCGACGTTCGTCACCGTCTTCGCCTGGCGGATCATGCTCGCCGACGCGGGCGTCATCAACACGATGCTGGGCACGATCGGTCTCGCCGAGCCGAGCTGGCTCGAAGACCCGACCTGGCAGCGTACGGCCGCGATCATGGTCAACACCTGGTGCGGCGTGCCGTTCATGATGCTCTCCCTTCTCGGCGGGCTGCAGTCGATCGACGAGAACCTCTACGAGGCCGCCGAGATCGACGGCGCCAGCGCCTGGCAGCGGTTCCGCCACGTCACCCTGCCGGGACTGTCCTCGGTGAGCTCGACCGTCGTCCTGCTCGGTGTGATCTGGACCTTCAACCAGTTCGCGATCATCTTCCTGCTCTTCGGCAACACCGCGCCGGACGCGCAGATCCTGGTCACCTGGGCCTATCGACTCGGCTTCGGGCAGCAGCCTCGCGACTTCGCCATGTCGGCGGCGTACGGCGTGCTCCTGCTCGCGATCCTGATCGTCTTCACGTCCTTCTACTACCGGTGGTTGAAACGCAATGACCAGCTCGCCTAGTACCAAGCAGCGCCGCCGCGGTGAACTCGGCCCGGTCGCGAAGGTGAGCACGCACCTCACCCTCACGGTGGCCTCGCTGATCGCGCTGTTCCCCATCGTCTGGCTCGTCTACCTGTCCCTGGGACCGGACAAGGACGACTACCTCCACCCCGGCGGGATCTTCGCGAAGGCGACGTTGGACAACTACTCGTTCGTGCTGACCAACACCGCCTTCTTCAACTGGCTGTGGTCGACGCTGGTGGTCGCCGGGGGCACGACGCTGTTCGGCGTGATGTCGGCGGCGACGACCGGCTATGCGGTCTCGCGAATGCGGTTCCCGGGCCACCGGCCGCTGATGTGGGTCCTGCTGCTGACGCAGGCGTTCCCGATCGCGGTGCTGATCGTGCCGATGTACGAGATCTTCTCCCAGCTGCGCCTGGTCGACTCGCACCTGGGCCTGATCCTGGTCAACTGCACCACGATCGTCCCCTACTGCTCCTGGCTGCTGAAGGGCTACTTCGACACCATCCCGATCGAGCTCGACGAGGCCGGCATGATCGACGGCCTCACCCCGTTCGGTACGTTCTGGCGACTGATCCTGCCCCTGGCTCGCCCGGGGCTCGCGGTGGCCGCGTTCTACGCCTTCATCACCGCCTTCGCCGAGGTCGCGTTCGCCTCGACGTTCCTGCTCGACGACTCGAAGTACACCTTCGCGGTCGGGCTGCAGAGCTTCGTCAGCGAGCACGACGCCCAGTGGAACCTGATGGCCGCCACCGCGGTCCTCATCGCCATCCCCGTGACCGTCTTCTTCTATCTCGTCCAACGACACGTCGTCACCGGCCTGACCGCCGGCGGCGTCAAGGGCTGAAAGGCTTCCCAGAAATATGAACAGCCTCATGAGCACCGACTGGTGGCGCGACGCCGTCATCTACCAGGTCTACCCACGCAGCTTCGCCGACAGCGACGGCGACGGCACCGGCGATCTTCCCGGGATTCGGTCCCGACTCCCCTACCTCCGCTCGCTGGGGGTCGATGCCGTCTGGCTGAGCCCGTTCTACGCCTCGCCGCAGGCCGACGGGGGCTACGACGTCTCCGACTACCGCGCGGTCGACCCGCGCTACGGGACGCTGGACGACGCTCGCGCGCTGATCTCTGCTGCCCACGACCTGGGGCTCAAGGTCATCGCCGACATCGTCCCCAACCACTCCTCCGACCAGCACGCGTGGTTCCAGCAGGCCCTGGCCGAGGGCCCCGGGTCGCCGATGCGCTCGCGCTACCACTTCCTGCCCGGTCTGGGCGAGAACGGCGAGGAGCCGCCCAACGACTGGGACTCGATCTTCGGCGGTCCCGCCTGGACCCGGGTGCCCGACGGCGAGTGGTATCTCCACCTCTTCGCCCCCGAGCAGCCCGACTTCAACTGGAACTCCCCCGAGGTCGCCGCGGAGTTCCTGGACATCCTGCGATTCTGGCTCGACCTCGGCATCGACGGCTTCCGCATCGACGTCGCCCATGGTTTGGTCAAGGCCGAGGGCCTCCCCTCCATCGGCCACGCGGACCAGCTCCACCTGCTCGGCAACGACGTGATGCCCTTCTTCGACCAGGACGGCGTCCACGAGATCTACCGGTCGTGGCGGAAGGTACTCGAGGACTACCCGGGCCGGATCTTCGTCGCCGAGGCGTGGACCCCGACGGTGGCACGGTCGGCCAACTACGTACGCCCCGACGAGCTGCACCAGGCCTTCAACTTCGAGTACCTCGACACCGCCTGGGACGCCGCCGCGCTGCGGAAGGTCATCGACAGCTCCCTGGACGCGATGCGTCCGGTCGGGGCTCCGGCGACCTGGGTGCTGTCCAACCACGACGTCACCCGGCACGCCACCCGGTTCGCCAACCCTCCGGGGTCGGGGACGCAGATCCGCACGGCCGGGGACCGCCCACTGGGGCTGCGCCGGGCGCGGGCGGCAACCCTGCTGATGCTCGCACTCCCGGGCTCGGCGTACGTCTACCAGGGCGAGGAGCTCGGCCTCCCCGACGTCACCGACCTGCCCGACGAGGTCCGCCAGGACCCGTCCTTCCACCGCGCCAACGGCCAGGACGGCTTCCGCGACGGCTGCCGGGTGCCGCTGCCCTGGACGCGGACCGGTTCGTCCTACGGCTTCGGCGACGGCGGCTCCTGGCTGCCGCAGCCGTCGTCCTGGGGTGAGCTGAGCGTCGAGGCTCAGACGGGTGTCGAGGGCTCGACCCTCGAGCTCTACCGCTCGGCGCTGAAGATCCGTCGCGAGGTCTCCGGCCTCGGCGCCGGCGACGCGGTCACGTGGCACGACGAGGCCCCCGCCGGGGTCCTGTGGTTCGAGCGCTCCGGTTTCGCGTGCACCGTCAACACCACCAAGGACCCCGTACGCATCGCCGCCCCCGGCGACGTACTCCTCTCCTCCACGGGCCCCGTGCCCGTCACCGACGGCTCCGCCGACCTCCCCGGCGACACCACCGTCTGGTGGCAGCTCTAGCCCAGACCACCCGCCGAGGCGTCACCCCCGTGGGCCGAGTTGGCACATTCGTGCCGGCTCGGCCGACGTACGTGACGCCTCGGCCGGCGCGGCTGACGCCTCGAACTGTGCAGTGTCCGTAGCCTGAGGTCTCGTCGAAACCCCTTCGTCGCACAGACCGAGAGCGAACTCGAGGCTAGGCGGCGACCATGAGGAGGAACGGCCGTGGGCCAGGCTGACGAGCAGACACAGACACCTGGGATCAGCTGTCTCACGATGCTGTTCCTGGCGCCGGTCCCGTTCGTACTCGTTGGCCTCGTCGTGGCATTCGTATGGTTCGTCGTGATCCCAAAGAACCGCGACCTCACGGACTACACGGGACGAACCGAGGGCGTCGTGGCCAAGGCGGTGAAGACCGGTGCCAGTAAGAAGCTCATCACCTATACCTACGAGGTCGACGGTCGCACATACAAGGACACCTTGGGTGTCTACGAGCACGCCTACGTCGGCGACCAGCTCGAGATCTGCTACGTACCGCATGATCCCGCGAAGGATCATGTCGTCGACTTCTCCGACCTTGTCTGCGGCCGCGACAATCCACGATGACCGCCCACGTCGCGCTTCAACGGCGGGCGGTGACGTAGCAGGCGACCGCGGTGGCGGCGGCCACGTTGAGGGAGTCGATGCCGGCGGACATCGGGATGATGGCGCGGCGGTCGGCGGCCTGCTGCCAGCGCGAAGAGAGGCCGTGGCCCTCCGAGCCGAGGACGAGAGCGACCTTGTCGACGCCTTCGACGGCCTTCTCGATGTCGACGGCGTCGTCGGCCAGGGTCAGGGCGACGGTGGTGAAGCCGGCAGCGGAGAGGGTCGGGAGGGCTTCGTACCAGTCCGGGAGACGGGTCCACGGCAGCGCGAAGACCGCGCCCATCGCGACCTTGATCGAGCGGCGGTAGAGCGGGTCGGCGCAACGCGGCGCCAGCAGCACGGCATCGAACCCCAGCGCGGCCCCGGACCGGAAGATCGCGCCGACGTTGGTGTGATCGACGATGTCCTCCAGCACCAGGACCGAGCGCGCACCCTCCAGCACCGACTCCACCGACGACAACGGCCGCCGCTTCAAGGAAGCCAACGCGCCGCGGTGCACATGGAACCCGGTCACCTCCTCGGCGGCTTTCTCGCTCATCACGTAGCACGGCGCATCCGTCGTGGCGAGCACGTCGGAGAGCCCGTCAAGCCACTTCGGCGCCATCAGGAACGAGCGCGGCTCGAAGCCGCCGGTCACGGCGCGGCGTACGACCTTCTCGCCCTCGGCCAGGAACAGTCCCTCCGAGGACTCCAACGACTTCCGCAGCTCGACGTCGCGCAGGTCGCGGTAATCAGCGAGCCGGGGATCGGCGGAGTCGGAGATCTCGATGAGTTCAGCCATGAGGGGTCCAGCGTAGGCGCGTACGAGATTGCCCCACACATCCGTACGTTCCCAGCGGTGGGAACCAGCTGGCGCCTAGAAGAAGTCCGGGTGGGCGACGCGGACCACCTCGCCGACGACGATGATCGCCGGGGGCTGGACGTTCTCGTCGGCCAGGGTCTTCTCGAGGGTCTCGAGGGTCGCCAGGACCGTACGCTCTGTAGGCATCGTGCCGTCACAGATGACCGCGACGGGGGTGCCGGGATCGCGGCCGCCATCGAGAAGAGCCGTCGCGATCGCGGGGGCGTTCTGGACGGCCATGAGGAGGACCAGAGTGCCACCGAGCTGAGCGACGGCAGGCCAGTTGGTGAGCGAGGTGGGATCGCCCGGCGGGACGTGGCCGGAGATGACGGTGAACTCGTGCGCGACGCCGCGATGGGTCACCGGGATCCCGGCGACACCGGGCACCGTCACCGGCGAGGTCAGGCCGGGGATGACGTGCACCGGCACGCCGGCCTCACGACAGGCCAGCACCTCCTCGAAGCCACGGCCGAAGATGAAGTTGTCGCCGCCCTTGAAGCGCGCGACCGCCTTGCCCGCCTGAGCCGCCTCGACGATGATCCGGTTGATCTCCTCCTGCTGGGCCGAGCGGCCACGGGGAAGCTTGGCGACATCGACCAGCTCGACGTCGGCGGGCAGCTCGGAGAGCAGCTCGCGCGGTGCCAGCCGGTCGGCGACGACGATGTCGGCCTCCATCAGGGCCTTGCGGCCGGCGACCGAGATCAACCCGGGGTCACCCGGGCCGCCGCCGATCAGGGTCACTCCGGGCACGCGCTGACGCTCGTGCGGCGCGATCAGGTCGCCGGAGCGCAGCCCGTCGAGGATCCGGTCGCGCACGCCCGCGGAGCGCCGCGGGTCACGGTTGGCGAGCACGGCGACGGTCAGGTCGCCGTCGTGCCCGGTCGCCGGGGTCCAGGCGGTGGCCTGCCTGCCGTCGTCGGAGCGTACACAGAAGATCCGGCGCTCCTCGGCGGCGACCGAGACCTCCTCGTTGACCTCGGCGTTCTGGGTGGCGGCGATGACGTACCAGGCGCCGTCGAGCACCTCGGCCGAGAAGCGGGCCTGGTGCCAGGTGATCTCGCCCGAGCCGAGCAGCCCCTCCAGGGCCGGGGTCAGCGAGGGCGAGACGACCTCGACCTGCGCACCTGCCGCGATCAGCGCCGGCACGCGCCGCTGCGCCACGCGGCCACCACCGACGACGACCACCCGACGACCCTCGAGGATGAGGCCGGCGGGATAGGGAACGGCATGCTCAGAACTCATGGGTACATCCTCGCCCAACACCCGGCCGCTGCCGGACAACGGGTCGATTCGCGGACTACGTCGGTGAGCTACGTTGGTAGGCATGGCTCTCGATCGTCCGGTGAAGCCGGATCCCTACTCGCTCATGCCCGCCCTCCCCACCTTCACATTGACCAGCGCGGATGTCACCGACGGACAGCCGCTGAAGCAGGACCAGGTCTACGCCGACGGCAACACGTCCCCGCAGCTCAGCTGGAGCGGTGCACCGGAGGGGACGAAGTCCTACGTCATCACCTGCTTCGACCCCGACGCGCCCACGCCCAGCGGCTTCTGGCACTGGGCCCTGGTCGACGTCCCCGCCGACGTGACCGAGCTCCCGGCCGGTGCCGGGGCCGCGGACGCCGAGCTTCCTGGCAAGGCGTTCCACGTCGCGTCCGACTTCGGCACCAAGGACTTCGGCGGCGCCGCGCCCCCGGCCGGTGACCAGGTCCACCGCTACTACTTCGTCGTCCATGCGGTCGGCGAGGAGACCCTGGGCGTGGACGACGGGGTCACCCCGGCGGTGGTCTCCTTCAACCTGGCCTTCAAGGCCCTGGCCCGCGCCGTGGTGATGGGCACCTACCAGCACTGAGACGTGGGGGTCCCGGGGCGACCCGGGACCCACCCTCAGCCGGAGGCGAGGTGGGTCAGCGGCATCGGCGTACGCCGGTGCTCGACGTCGCGGGACAGACCGAACGCGAGGAACATCTCGCTCAGACACCGCTCGAACTGCCGCCGGCCGCTGAAGAACCTGCTGATGATCGCGCGGTCGGGGAATCCGGCGTGGATCAGGCCCAGCACCTCGCTCTGACGCATCGTCAGCCTCGCGATCGCCTCGGGGTCGGCGTCGGGAGAGGCCTCGACCATCCGAGAGATGACCTCGGGGTCGACGACGACCTCACCCGAGGCCACCCGACCGACGACGTCGAGGAAGTGCGGGATGGTGCGTACGCGGGACTTGCGCAGGTAGCCCAGACCGCCGGTGCCGGTGCTGGCGAAGACCGACGCCGCGTACGCCGTCTCGACCGTGTCCCCGAGCACGACGATGCCCATCTCCGGCACCTTCTCGTGCAGCCGGACCGCAGCCCTGATCCCCTCGTCGACCGGTCCCAGGCGGGCGTCGGTGACCGCCAGCGTGGGCAGCGTGTCGGTGGCAGCCTGGATGAGGGCCTCGGCATCACCCGCGTCCGCGACCACCTGATAGCCGCCGCGCGCGAGCAGGTCCGTGAGCCCAGCACGAAGAAGAGGCGACGCGTCGGCAACGACGACGCTCGGCTCATAGCTGGACACAACGGCTCCGCTCGGTCTTGGGGGTAGCGGTCGAGACGCATTCTGTCGCAGAAGACCGCAAACCCCGGGATCCCGCGCCGGATCAGAACTCCGGCGGCCCCTCGGAGGCTCGCTTGAGCAGCGTCTCGAAGGACGTCGGGTTGGCGAACTCGTCCTCCACCAGCGTCCGATGCGGCGCCGGAGCCGGCGCGCCGCCGCCCAGGGCCAGCAGGGCGGCCAGCTCGGCGGCGGCACGGTCGACCCGCTTGGGCAGCTCCGGGCCACCGGCGAAGTCCTCGGTCGCGGCGAAGACCCCGGTCGGGACGACCACGGCGTGCAGGTAGGCGAAGAGCGGCCGGAGCGCGTGCTCGAGCACCAGCGAGTGCCGGGCAGTGCCGGCAGTGGCAGCGATCAGGACCGGCTTCGCGTCCAGGACACCCTGCTCGAGGACGTCGAAGAACGTCTTGAACAGGCCCGAGTAGGACGCGGAGAAGACCGGGGTCACCGCGATGACGGCGTCGGCGCGACGTACCTGGTCGATGGCCGCCTGGAGCGCCGGCTTGGCGAAACCGGTGAGCAGGTTGTCGGTCAGCTCGTGCGCCAGGCCGCGCAGCTCGATGTGCTCGACCTGGACCTCCGCGCCCCGGGCCTGCACGGCCCGGGTCGTGGCGTCACCGAGCATGTCGGCGAGCAGCTTGGTCGAGGACGGGACCGAGAGCCCCGCGGAGACCACGACGATCCGGGTCACAGCTCCCCCTCCAGAACCTTGGCGACCTCGGGGTCGGCCAGGTCGCGGTCGGACGAGCCGGTGGCGGAGTCGCCCTCGGCGTAGACGGTCGAGTCCTTCGCGCCGCCGGCCTTCTCCACCAGGGAAGCGTGGGTCGGGGCGTCGGGGACACCGGGCTTGCGCAGCTTCTCGAACTCCGCGCGCAGGGTCGGCAGGATCTCGCCGTAGAGGTCGAGCTGCTCCAGCACCGTCTTCAGCGGCAGCCCGGCGTGGTCGAGCAGGAAGAGCTGGCGCTGGTAGTCGCCGACGTACTCGTGGAACGAGAGCGTGCGCTCGATGACCTGCTGCGGCGAGCCGACGGTCAACGGGGTGGCCTCGGTGAAGTCCTCCAGCGACGGACCGTGGCCATAGACCGGGGCGTTGTCGAAGTAGGGCCGGAACTCGTCGATCGCGTCCTGGGAGTTGGGCCGCATGAAGAACTGCCCTCCCAGCCCGACGATCGCCTGGTCGGCGGTGCCGTGGCCGTAGTGCTCGAAGCGCTGCCGGTAGAGCTGCACCATCTGCTTGGTGTGCGAGGCCGGCCAGAAGATGTGGTTGTGGAAGAAGCCGTCGCCGTAGTACGCAGCCTGCTCGGCGATCTCGGGCGAGCGGATCGAGCCGTGCCAGACGAACGGCGCGACGCCGTCCAGCGGCCGCGGCGTCGAGGTGTAGCCCTGCAGCGGCGTACGGAACCGGCCGGACCAGTCGACGACGTCCTCGCTCCACAGCCGGCGCAGCAGGGCGTAGTTCTCGATCGCCAGGTTGATGCCCTGGCGGATGTCCTTGCCGAACCAGGGGTAGACCGGGCCGGTGTTGCCGCGGCCCATCATCAGGTCGACGCGACCGTCGGTGAGGTGCTGGAGCTTGGCGTAGTCCTCCGCGATCAGCACGGGGTCGGTGGTGGTGATCAGGGTGGTCGCGGTGCTCAGGATGATGTTCTCGGTCTTGGCACCGATGTAGGCGAGCGTCGCGGTCGGGTTGGAGGCGATGAACGGCGGGTTGTGGTGCTCACCGGTCGCGAAGACGTCCAGGCCCACCTCCTCGGCGTGCTTGGCGATCTCGACGGTGGCCTTGATCCGCTCGTGCTCCGTCGGGGTCCTACCGGTCGTCGGGTCCATCGTGACGTCACCGACGGTGAAGATGCCGAACTGCATACCCATGGTTCCCTGCCCCTTTCGTGGACTCTCGCCACGATAGTTGAAATCCGAACTACTCGGCAAACAGTTGCTGCATCAACGTTATTCCACGAAACCCCTTGGCGTCGGCAGGCCCTGTTGTGCCAACGTACGTCAGGTGTCCGGGGCGCTGCATTCACAGATGAGCCTCTACGCCGCGATCGCGTCCAGATCCTTCCGCCGCTACTCCACCTACACCGCGGCCACGCTCGCCGGGATCTTCACCAACTCGGTCTTCGGGATCATCCTCAGCTTCGCCTACCTGGCGCTGTGGGAGCAGAACCCGTCGGCCGGTGGCTACCAGGCCGACCAGGCGGTCACCTTCGTCTGGATCGGGCAGGCGCTGCTGATGACGATCGCGCTGTGGAGCGGCGGATCGACCGACGACCTCGCCGAGCGGATCCGCAACGGCGACATCGCCGTCGATCTCTACCGTCCGGTCAGCGTCCTGGGCTGGTATCTCGCCGCCGACCTCGGCCGGGGGCTCTACCACTTCGCGACCCGCGGCGTGGCGCCGACGATCATCGGAGCGCTGCTCTTCGGGCTGGTCGTGCCCTCCCCCGCCGGGGCCGTGGGGTTCCTGGTCAGCGTGTTCCTCGCCGTCGTGGTCAGCTTCGCGGTCCGGTTCCTCTTCGCGGCCAGCGCGTTCTGGCTCCTGGACGGGACCGGGCCGCGCGTGCTGCTGAGCGTGCTCGCCACCTTCTTCAGTGGGCTGACGCTGCCGCTCAACCTCTTCCCCGACGGCCTGCGCCAGCTCGCGCTGGCGCTGCCGTTCGCCTCCTACATCCAGACCCCGGCCGACATCTGGCTGGGCCGCCGCACCGGCCTCGAGATGCTCGCCGCGATCGGGCTGCAGGTGCTGTGGGCGGTCGTCCTCCTGGGGACCTGCGCGCTCGTGCTGCGCGCCGCGACCCGCAAGGTGGTGGTCCAGGGTGGTTGAATCTCGACAGGATCGATCACCCGCGACAGATGCGGTCCGCTCCTACTGGCTCATCGCGCTGCTGTGGATCCGGGCGTCGATGGCCTATCCGGCCTCGTTCTGGACGATGACGGTCGGTGGCGTGCTGATCACCTTCCTCGACTTCGTCGCGATCTGGCTGATGTTCAGTCACCTCGACACCTACGGCGGCTTCACGCTGCGCGAGATCGCCCTGCTCTACGGGGTCACCTCGATCGC
The DNA here is from genome assembly GCF_040643685.1 of Nocardioides sp. NPDC047086. NCBI lineage: Bacteria > Bacillati > Actinomycetota > Actinomycetes > Propionibacteriales > Nocardioidaceae > Nocardioides > Nocardioides sp. NPDC047086. Next base: position 152,664 of record NZ_JBEYUV010000004.1, on the reverse strand, counting down.
GTTCCGGGTCGCCGACATGCTGGTCGGCAGCGTGGAGAAGATCGGACAGAAGGTACGCACCGGGGACCTCGACGCGATGATGACCAAGCCGGTCCCGGTGCTGGTGCAGCTGTGCGCCGACCGGTTCGAACTGCGCCGGCTCGGCCAGATCGCCCAGGGAGTCGCGGTGTTCGCGTGGGCCGCGCCGATCGTGGAGTGGACCCCGCAGCGCCTGCTGGTGCTGGTGGTGGCCCTCGTCTCGGGTGTGGTCATCTACTTCTGCGTGTTCGTGATCTTCTCGACGATCCAGTTCTGGACCACGGACGCCTCCGAGTTCGCCAACGCCTTCACCTACGGCGGCAACACGATCATGCAGTACCCGATGACGATCTTCCCGCGCGAGGTTGTCCGCTCGCTGACCTATCTGCTGCCCCTGGCCTTCGTGAACTGGTATCCGTGCCTGTTCCTGCTCGGCCTCCACGACCCGTTCGGCGCACCGGACTGGTTCCGCTTCGCCTCGCCCCTGGCCGCGCTGGTGCTGGTCGGCCTGACCACCCTCGTGTGGCGTCAGGGGCTTCGTCATTACCGATCCACGGGGAGCTGACATGGCACTGATCGAGGTGCGGGACCTGTCTCGCGAGTTCACCATCCGGAAGCGGGCGGGTGGGTTCCGGCGTACGTCGGTGGTGAAGCAGGCCGTCCACGACCTATCCTTCGAGGTCGACGCGGGCGAGATGGTCGGCTACATCGGGCCCAACGGAGCGGGGAAGTCGACCACGATCAAGATGCTCACCGGCATCCTGGTGCCCTCCGGCGGGTCGGCACGGGTGGCGGGCCTGGAGCCGTCCCGCCAGCGCCGGGAGCTGGCCCGGCGGATCGGGGTGGTCTTCGGGCAGCGTACGTCGCTGTGGTGGGACCTGCCGCTGCGCGACTCCTTCGAGCTGCTGCGACGGATCTACCGGATCGGTGACAAGACCTTCCGCCGCAACCTCGAGGACCATGTCGCGCTGCTCGACCTCGGCGACCTGATGGACACCCCGGTGCGGCAGCTGAGCCTGGGCCAACGGATGCGCGGTGACATCGCCGCGGCGCTGCTCCACGACCCCGAGATCCTCTATCTCGACGAGCCGACCATCGGCCTCGACGTCATCTCCAAGGGGCGGCTGCGGGAGTTCCTGCGAGCCCTCAACCACGAGCGCGGCACGACCCTGATGCTCACCACGCACGACCTGCAGGACATCGAGGCGCTCTGCGACCGTGTCATCGTCATCGACCACGGCACTGCTGTCTTCGACGGCCCGCTGCCCTCCCTGCGAGCCAACGGCGACGCCTCCCGCACCCTCGTCGTCGACCTCGTCGACGAGGCCTCCCCGATCGCCATCGGGGGCGCCCGGGTCGTGAAGGTCGAAGGCCCTCGCCAGTGGCTCGCCTTCCCCGCCGGCGCCTCCGCCGCTCCCCTGGTCGCACAGGTCGCGGCCGCCTATGACGTCGCCGACCTCTCCATCCACGAGCCAGACATCGAGGACGTCATCCGGCAGCTCTACTCCCGCTGAGTCGGCTCATCTTGACCAAGATCCCCGCCGAGTCGGCTCATCTTGACCGAGATCCCCGCCGAGTCGGCTCGTCATGACGAGCCGACTCGGCGATCTGGTTGGTCAGTTCGTGCCGACTCGGTACGGCTGAGCCGGCAGCGAGGCCGATGTCCCGAGGCCGGCGAGATTGTGCTCCAGGCGGTCCAGGAGCAGGCTGACCGACGCCGAGGCGACCGCGGTGTCGGGGTGGCGTACGCGGACGGCGAGGCCGGTGTGGGTGCGAGAGAACCAGATCTGGAGGTCGTCGGCCAGCGTCGAGGCGGAGATGTGCTGGGCGGCGCGGTCGAGGTGGGCCGAGCCGCCGGGGACGTGGCGGTAGTCGACCCAGGAGACGACGAAGACGTCGCTGCGGGTCTGCACCAGCGGCTCGGCGAGGGAGCCGAGGACCTGGTCGAGCGGCACCGACCCGAGGCGTACGCCATGTCGGACCGCGTCGCCGGCCTCGGCCAGACCCAGATCGGTGAGCGAGGCGGGCACGGTGAGCGGGACGGTGGTGGTGTACCAGCCGAGCGAGCGGGTCACCGGTCCCGCGGAGCGGGTGGAGACCGGAGCCATCGTCTCCAGCCGGTCACCGCCGCCGAGGTCGCAGATGGCGGTGGCGAGGGCCGCCAGGACGGCAGCGTACGTCGAGGCTCCACTGTTGCGGGCGCGGGCGCCGATCCGGTCCATCAGGTCGGCGTCGGCCAGCGGAGCCACCGCGGTGGCCTGGGCGGCCCGCTCCCCCGGCTCGAGACCGAGCGGCAGCGGGAAGGTCGGCAGGCGGTGGCCGCGGCCGCCGAGGAACTCGCCCCAGCCGCGGAGCAGCGGGTCGTCGTCGGAGACCCTGGCGGGGCCGTCGGAACCCTGCGAGACGGCCTCGAGGAACGAGGTCACCGGCGGCAGCGACGGCTCCTCGCCGCCCTCGGTGAAGGCGGCGTAGAGGTGGGCGAGCTCCTCGACCGCGACGGCGACCGAGTGGGCGTCGCAGTGCAGGTGGTCCATGCCGAGGACGATCGTGGAGCGGTCGGGGCGGGAGATCGCCGCCGGCAGGAAGGCCGGGTAGGCGAAGGGGCCACACCGCTCGTCGAGGGCGCCGTGCAGCGCAGCCCGGGTCTCCTCGACGGTGCTGGTGTGACCGACGGTGGTCACCGACCAGGTCAGCGTGCCGGGGTGGTGCCGGCGCGCCTGGAGCCCTTCGGGTCCGGCGAGGACCTCGAGCTGCAGGCTGCCGTGGCGGGCGAGGAAGGCCCGCCAGGTGCGCGAGAGCGCGACCGGCTCGATGGGACCGTCGACGTCGAACGCGGCCGCCAGCCAGACGGTCGGCGCTCCGGCCATCGCACCGGCGAGGTGGTTGCGCTGGTTGAGCGAGAGCTCGGCGGGCGCACCGTGGGCCGGGGCGGAGAGGTCCCAGCACAGCAGCGTGCCCGGCCGGGGCTCCCACAGGTCAGCGGTCGTGACCAGCATGTCCGGTCCCGATGATCTGCTCGCCGGTCTGCTCGATCGACACATCCACCGGGCGCACCGGCAGGCCGAGGTCGGCGAGCACGTCATGGAGCGCCTCGAAGAAGGTCGCCACCGCCCGTCCGCCCTGCTCGGTGTCGGGGCTCTGGGTGGCCAGCTCGAAGCGGTCGGCGAACCGGTTGACCCACAGGCTCGCGTTGGCGGTGCGGCCCTCGCCGGTGAAGTGCAGCCCGGTCTCGAACGGGGTGGTCCCGGCACCGGGGAACTTGCGTACGTCGAGGTAGGAGACCATCTGCGGGCTGGCCAGCTCGGTCGGCGCGAGCACGCCGCGGGCGACCATCGCACCCAGCGCCACGTGGACCGGGGTGCGGGCCAGCTCGCGGGCGGTGCCGAACGCCTTCTCCGCCGCGAGCACGGTCTCGGGGAAGGTCTCCCCCAGCGGCATCGAGACGGGCGCGAAGTTGCAGAACCAGCCGTGCGACATCGCGGTCTGCTGCGTCCGGGTGCCCAGCACGGTGATCCCGAGATAGTCCGAGCTGCCGGTCAGACGCTGCTCGGCGTGGGCAAGGAGCGCGAAGACGCCGCTGGTGAACCGGCCACCGGCGGTACGGCACAACGACTCGAGCGCGTCCACCGCCTCGCCCTCCAAGGCGGTCCACCGCCGGATCCGGACCGGCACCGTCTCTCCCTCGGCCAGCCCCAGCGAGACCGGGAACCGCGGCAGCCGCCCGTGGTGACGCGAGACGATGTCGGCCCACTCGCGCACCGCCGGTGTCTCGGCGTCGCACCCGGCGGCGAGCTGCCGCTCGGCGGCGGCGTACGTCACGAAGCTGTCGGCCTCCGGCAGGTCCGGCGCTGCAGCCCCCAGAGCTTCGGCGTAGGCGGCACCGAGCTCGGCGGGGACCATCAGCTGCGAGGCGCCGTCGGTGAAGGCGTGGTCGCAGCCCCAGAAGTAGGTGAAGCCCTCCTCACGCACGATCGCGCCGAGAAGGAACGGCGTCCAGGAGTCGGGGCGGCACTGCTCGTCCCACAGGCCGACGAGGAGGTCCTGCCAGCCACCGGACCAGTCGGCCGGCGCCTCGACCTCGACCGCCTCGAAGGCGATCGCGTCGGCAGGCACGAGGTGTCGCACCGGCTCCGCGCCGGAGAGGTCGAACCAGGTGCGCAGCCCCTCGTGTCGGCCGACGAACGAGGTCAGCGCCTCGAGGTAGGCCGCCTCGTCGAAGGCCACGTCGAACTCGCCGCAGGTCCCGGTCCAGGCCCGGTGCACGCCGCCGGAGGCGACCTTGGCCCGGTAGGCGCCGAGATGGTCGGCCTGCAGGAAGGACGGGGCTCCAGGAGAGACCGGTGCGGCCTCGGCCGCCGCCCGGGACTCCGCCGTCGGACGCAGCACGACCACCCGGCCGGGTGCCGGAGCCAGCTCCGCGAGCGCCCCGATCCTCATCCGGTTCCCTCCAGCCCAGCGGTCTCGGGCTGCGCGATCTCCTCCAGGAGCGCGCTCATCCCGCCGATCAGGTCGCGCACGACCCGTTCGGCGGCGACGGTCTCCGGGTAGCGCGTGGAGACGTTGAGCCCGTCCCGGTCACGCACGAGCCACAGGTAGACCTCGTCGTCGGCACGGACGGGGGCCCGCAGCGTACGGGCGTCCCAGTCGTTCCAGTGCTCAGCCCCGGGGATGAAGCGGGTGTCGACGAAGGTGACCACGAAGTGCGGAGCGTCGTCGACGCCGAGCAGGTCGGCGACCCGCGCGAACGGCTGCGGCACCAGCGGCTTCGCCGCGCCGAGGGCGGTCTGGACACGGGCGGCGACCTCTGGCAGCGTCTGCGCGCCGGTGATGTCGAGGGTGATCGGGACGAGGCCGACGTACCAGCCGACCGCGGCGGCGTGCTCGGCGGTGTAGCGGGTGTGCATGGGGGCCACGAAGCGCATCCGCTCGACACCGTGCCGGGCCCGCAGGACGTACGCCATCGCGCCCATCATCCCGGCCTGGAAGGAGACGCCGGCGCTCTTGCACAGCTCGCCCAGGACGCGGGCCTGGCGGGGGCCGCCGAGCCACTGCGACAGGCTGGCCTGCGGCAGCGGCTCCACGCTCGTCGTGGGTAGGTCGGTGATGCCCGGGACCGGGAAGTCGGCGAAGCGCAGGGTGCCCTCAGGAGTGGTCAGCCAGTCGCGCCAGACCCGCACCGACTCGCTCTCCAGCGACATCGCCTCGCCGGTGACCCGCTCCTCGGCAGCGTGGTCGAGGTGGCTGCCGGTGGTGGCCGAGGCCAGCTCCGTGAACGGCTCGCCGGCCAGCGCCTTCTCGTAGAGCGAGGCGATCTCCTCGAACCAGAGCAGCTGGGAGTAAGCGTCCATGACGCCGTGGTCGGCGCCGAAGACCAGGGTGAAGCCGTCGGCGTCGGCCACCGTCGCGAAGACCACGTAGGGCCAGGCCGAGGGGTCGATGTGATCGGCGAGGAAGTCCGAGAGGCGGCCCCGGGCGGCCCCGCCGTCGAAACGGCCGAGCGCGGTGGTGGTCACCGACACGTCCTCGGGAGCGACCGCACGACGCCGCCGGCCGCCCGGGGTCTCCTCGACGGTCCCGCGCAGCGCCTCGTGGCGTCCGATCCAGGCCCTGAGCGCGAGACCGAGCGCGGTCGCGTCGAGCTGCCCGCTCAACCGCATGATCGAGCCGATCCAGGATCCTGCCTCGGCGGTGTCGAGGTGCAGCTCGTGGTTGTGGGACAGTCGGCGGTCGTCGTCGACCCAGGTGCCCGGCTCCGCGGTGGGGATCCACGCGGTCACCTCGCCCGGGGGTACGTCGTACGCGGACAGCTCGGTGTACTCCATCGGAGGTGGAGTTCCTCTCTGAGGTGGGGGGCTCATTGCGGCAAAACGTCATCTCGGGGACCCCGAACGAACCTCAAGAACGCCGTAGCCCGAGAAGGCGACCCGCCTGGGGACGACAGCGATGTCGTCCCGTGTCGCGGCCTATTGTGCACACAGGTCCGCAACCGAATTCGACCGCCCCCGGACGTGGGAATCGCCACACTTCTTAACTGCCCCCGGGGGTTTACATGCCGTATCAACTCCGATTGACTCCTCCCCCTGCGCGCGCTCTTCACACGCTTCTGCCCTATCTCGGAGGACTCCCCCATGCCCGCCGCCACTCGTGCACCGATCGACAACTCCGGCCGTCTGCAGTTCGCCGACGACCTCTTCGCCCGGCGCCATCGCGGTCTCGGAAGTCCGATCGCCAACCAGTGGATCTGGCGGCTCAACAGTCCTTACGACGCCGACCGGCTGCGCTACATCGCGGCCGGGCTTGCCGAGGGCGGGCTGTCGCGGAAGCTGCACCGGGCGAAGTTCCCCGGAGCCCGCGACCTGTGGACCAACGCCGACCGCGAGCCGTCGCTCGAGCTCTACGAGGACATCCTCCCCGTCACCGAGATCACCGGCTGGCTCCAGGAGCGTCACAGCGACCACCTCGACCCGCACGAGGGCCTGACCTACCGGCTCACCGCGATCAACCTCGACGACGGCACCTCGGTCGTCTCGATGCTGCTCGCCCACGCCGTCGGCGACGGTGGCTCCGTTCTCGATGCGGTGTCCCGCGCCTCCCGCGGCGAGCCGCTGCGGCTGCCGCCCGCGCCCGCGAAGGGATGGCAGCGCCTCCGTGCCGAGGCCGCCGACAGCCGCGGGCAGTGGCGTGCCGTCCGCGACTGGACCAGGGCCCGGCGGCAGGCGAAGAAGGACGGCACCGCGGCCCTGGCCACCAAGGCGCCCCGCATCTACCCGGAGGCCACCCCGAACCCGTCGCCGGAGACCTGGCGGATGCCGCGGATGCTCACCGAGTTCGACACCGAGACGATGACGAAGATCGCGGCCGAGCACGGCGGCTCGACCAACGCCTGGTTCATCAACGTGGTCGCCGACCTGCTCGTCCGCATCGACCACGTGCCGGTCGACCGGGGCGACGTCCCGGTCTCCCTGCCGATGAGCGACTTCCAGCCCGGGGACGTACGCTCCAACTCGACCCGCGTGGCCATGGTCGAGGTGCCGCGCGACGTGCTCGACCGTCGTGATCTCGCCGAGATCAAGAAGCTCTCCAAGGCGGCCTACATCCGGCTCGGCCAGGCCGGCCCGGGGCTGGTCCCGGTGCCGCTGGCGATGATGCAGATGCTGCCCGACGCCGTGCTCGACAGGCTCCCGCAGCCGCCGGCCGCCGCGTGCATGGCCTCCAACCTGCCTCAGCTCCCCGACGACTACCGCTACGCGATGGGCGAGGACGTACGCCTCGTGGCCGGGCTCGCGGGCTACCAGAACGCGACCGCCCAGGATGCCTACGACGTCGGCGGCGGGATCATCTCCTGGCTGATCCAGTCGGGACCGCGGACGACGCTCAACCTGGTCGCCGCCGAGCCCGACCGCGTCCCCGATCTGGACGTCCTGAAGAACCTGGTCGTCGAGGAGCTCGGCTCGTGGGGTCTGAGCGTCGAGGTGTGGTGACGTGCCCGAGCCTGTGATGCTGCCCTCGCTGCCGCCCGCGAGCCTCGGCGCCCGCTCGGCACCGTCCGCTCCCGAGCGCACCAACCGGCTGACGTACGACGACGAGGTCTTCCTCCGCTCCGCGACCGTGATCGGCGTCCCGGTCGTGGGCCAGACCGCCTGGCGGTTCCCCACCGAGATCCCGGCCGAGGCGGTCCAGGGCGTCGTCGACGAGCTTGCCCGGGGACCGCTCAACCGCCTCGTCGTACGTCCCACGGCGCTGGGTGCCCGCTCCCGCTGGGTGCCGGCGACGAGCGCCGAGCCGGTGCGCCTGCGCCCCGGCCGGCTCGCGCCGGACCAAGTGATGGCCTGGCTCGACAGCACCGCCGATCAGGTGCCGTTCGACCCGGTGCGGGGCCCGCTGTGGGCGTTCTTCGTGGCCCGCACCACCGACGGTGGCACGGTCGTGGCCTACAACGCCTCGCACGTCGTCGCCGACGGCGGGATGAAGCTCGGAGCCGTGATCGCGGCCGTACGCCGCCAGCCCCTGCCCCGGCTCCCGCTCGACGAGGTGGAGCCCGAGGTCACCCGGCGCGTCGACCGGCGCGATGCCCGGACGATGGCCCGTGCCGCCGCCCGCGGCCTCCGGGCGGCCCGGAGGGCCGGGAAGCCTCCGGTCCTCGAGGCGCAGTCCTCCGAGAGGCGGCCGGTGCCCGGCCCGCGGCCCGATGACGACGTGGTTCACGAGGTCGCCTTCGCCGGCGCCGACTGCCCGGTCGCGGAGTGGAACGCGGCCGTCGAGCGGGCCGGTGGCACCTCCAACGCGCTGCAGGTCGCGATCTCGGTCGAGGTGCTGCTCGAGGCCGGCATCGTCCGCCCGGGTGAACCCGTGAAGATGTCGCTCCCCGTCTCGCTGCGCGGCGAGGGCGACCTGCGCTCCAACGCCACCTCGGGCGTCTCGATCGCGGTCGAGACCGAGCTGCGCGACGGTGTCGGCCGGGTCACCGACCTCGCCCACATCCGGGAGCGGTCGAAGCAGGAGTTCTCCGCGTTGTTCAAGGGCACCCGTCCCGATCCGATCGCCCACATCGCGCCGCTGGCGCAGATGATCCCCGACCGCGTCGCGAAGTCGCTGCTCAAGAACGTCGTCACCCCGCTCGGCCTCGCCTCCAACCTGGGCCGTCCCGACCCCGACTTCGTCGCGCCGTTCGGGGTGGCCGCCGACTCGATCGTCTTCCGCGGCCTGGCGCTCGGGGCGACCCGCGGCGAGCTGCGGCGGATGCGCGGCGGGGTGACCTCGTGGTGGTCCGAGGTCGGCGAGACCTGCAACCTCGGCATCCGAGCGCTCGACCCCGACGCGATCCCCGACTCCGAGCGGCTGAAGGAGATCGTGACCGACGTCTACGGACGTTGGGGCCTGGTTCCTTCCTTCTGGTGAGAGGATGCGGTCATGACGATCGACGTACTCGGTGAGCCCTACACCGCGGAAACCATCGAGCTCGCGGACGACTTCGAGGGCACGGTTGTGGCCACGCTGGTCAAGCGGCCGGCAGACGGCGACGCCAAGGGCGCCGTGCTCTACGTCCACGGCTTCTCCGACTACTTCTTCCAGAAGGAGTACGCCGAGTGGTGGACCGCGCGCGGCTACGACTTCTACGGCCTCGACCTGCGCAAGTACGGTCGCTCGCTGCGTGAGCACCAGTCGGGGACGTACGTCGGTGATCTCGTCGAGTACTTCGACGAGATCGATGCCGCCTGGGAGCGGATCACCGAGCGCGACGGCCATTCGCGCATCATGCTCAGCGCCCACTCCACCGGTGGGCTGACTGTCTCGCTGTGGGCCGATGACCGCCAGCCCGACGCGTTGGCCGGGATGGTGCTCAACTCCCCGTGGCTCGACCTGCAGGGCTCGTTCCTGCTGCGCGAGGTCGCCACCCCGGTGGTGCGCCGGATCGGCCACCGGGCCCCGATGCGCGAGCTCGGCCGCGACGTGAGCGGCTTCTACACCATGTCGCTCCACGTCGAGCACGACGGCGAGTGGGAGTTCGACCTCGGTCTCAAGCCGGTCGGCTCCTACCCGATCCGGCTCGGCTGGCTCAAGGCGATCCGAGACGGCCACTCCCGCCTCCACCGCGGCCTGGACGTGAAGGCGCCCGTGCTGGTGCTCTCCTCCGACCGCTCCAGCAAGCCGAAGGCGATGGGCGAGCTCGTCCACTCGACCGACATCGTGCTCGACGTGCGCCAGATCCGCCGCTGGTCGACCGCGATCGGCAGCCATGTCACCTACGTCGCGGTCCCCGGCGCGAAGCACGACGTGATCCTGTCCCGCCCTGAGGTCCGCAAGCAGGCCTACGCCGAGATCGAGCGCTGGCTGGCCGCCTACGGCGTCTGAGCCCGCGTCACTCGAGGGTGGCCTTCGGTCCCGTGAACCAGGTCCGGGCCGAGACCGCCCACCAGATCGCGAGGACGACCAGCGAGCCGACGGTGAGGATCGGTGCGCAGTCGACCGACTCCCAGGAGAAGTCGTCGCTGGTGATCCAGCCGGAGGGTACGAACGGCAGGATGAAGTAGACCGAGATGACCGCCATCTCGGCGACGGCGACCAGGTTGAGCCACTTGTAGTGCGGGCCGAGGTTCCACTCCCCGGTCTCGAAGGAGTCGCCTGCCCTCCAGCGCAGGAAGATCGGGGTCGCGAAGGCGAGGTAGAGGCCGATCACGGCGACCGAGGTGATCGCGTAGAAGGCCAGCGGGATGCCACCGACGCCCCACAGCGCGGGGAGGGTGATGACCGCGCCGACGACCGCGACCAGCAGCACCGCGTTGATCGGGACCTTCCGGGTCTGGTCGACCTTCGCCCAGAGCGAGGAGCCCGGCACTGCGCCGTCGCGGGAGAAGGCGTACGTCATCCGGGAGGCGCTGGTCAGGCAGGCGGTGGTGCAGAAGAGCTGCCCGGCGGTCGAGATCAGCAGCACCACGAAGTGCCAGGAGGTGGGCAGCGCCTGGCCGAAGATCACGTCGACCGCGCCACCGCCCTCGCTCACGCCCTCGGGATCCTGCACGGCGAAGACGAACGCCAGCAGCAGGACGTACCCGCCGACGGCGGAGTAGAAGATCGAGCGCCAGATCCCCTTGGCCGCGCCGTCGGCGGCACCCTGGGTCTCCTCGGAGAGGTGTGCGGAGCCCGTCCAGGATCGAGGTCGCGACGGCGGCCGGGCCGTCGGTGGGATGGTTCGGCTGCAGCCGGGTCGACAACCGTCCCCGCAGGCCCATCGTGGTGCGGAACCGGGTCACCACCTCGGTCGCCGCGGCCACCGCGATCAGGTCCTGGTTGCGCATGATCTTCGAGACGGCCGCCACCATCTCCGGCGTCAGACCGGGCGCGACGGCGGTCAGCGCCGCGGTGTCACGGCGCTGACCACGTCGAGCAGCCACTCTCTGAGGCCACCCACGCTCAGGCCGCTGACCTGCGCGAACGCGTCCTCGTCGTGCGTCTCCAGGATCAGCCGGGTGACGTCGTCCGACTCGGCGGGCACCACCTGCTCCTCGAGGAAGGTGCTCAGCGGCAGATCGGCCAGGACCACCTGCGCCGCGACCCGCTCGGTGTCGGACCGTGCCGCGCACCCGGCGAGGACGTCGCCGGAGCGCAGCGGCGTCGCCCGTGCCATCACCTCCACCAGGCCGTCGAACTCGAAGCCGTGCCCGTGGAGACTCTGTCGGTAGCGCATGAGATCAACGGTAGAGCCGCAATATTTCCGCGATGTGGCTCTGGAGCATGAACACCGTGGGCCCGGGTACCAGGGTCGGCGGAGGAGATCAGACCGTATCGATCTGGAGGTTCTCATGACCCAGGCACTGCACGGCAAGAAGGTCGCCATCCTCGCCGCGGACGGCGTGGAACGCGTCGAGCTCGAGCAACCCCGCGAGGCCCTGAACGCTTCCGGCGCCCAGACCACGCTGCTGTCGGTCCACGATGAGGAGATCCAGGCCCGTGAGAGCGATCTGAACCCGGCAGGCACCTTCCCCGTCGACGGCCTGGTGGCCGACGCCACCGTGGCCGCCTACGACGCGTTGCTGCTCCCCGGCGGCACGGTGAACCCGGACCAGCTGCGGGTGGACCCTGACGCCGTCGCCTTCGTGCGTGACTTCGTGGACAGCGGAAAGCCGGTCGCCGCCATCTGCCACGGGCCCTGGACGTTGATCGAGGCCGGCGTGGTCAAGGGTCGGACCCTGACGTCCTACCCGAGCATCCGTACCGACCTGCGCAATGCCGGCGCAGAGGTCGTCGATCAGGAGGTGGTGGTCGACGGCAACGTGATCACCAGCCGTTCACCCGATGACCTGCCCGCGTTCTGCGACGCGCTCGTGGCCGAGCTCGGGGCAGCACGCGCGGCCCGATGACGGGTTCGCCTGAGGTTGCGGTGATCGGGGGCGGCATCGTCGGCCTCTCGACGGCTCACGCGCTACGTGAGCAGGGCGTCGGAGTGCGGCTGTACGAGACCGGTCTGCCCGGTCACGGCCAGTCCGCGGGCGAGTCGCGGATCTTCCGGCACGCGCACGACGACCCGCGGCTCGTCGCGTTCGCGCGCGAGAGCCGCGGCGTGTGGGCCGAGTGGGCCGAACGGTTCGGCGTCGAGCTGGTCTCCTCAGACGGGGTGGTGGCGATCGGTGAGAACGCGCTCGCCCGGCTTCGTGTGCTCGACCGTGTCGGCGGCGTAGCCGCGCGTGCGATCGACTCGGACGAGCTCGCCGAGCGGATGCCGCTGCTCGCCGGGTACTCCGGCCCGGCGGTCCTCGACGAGGCGGGCGGCGCGATTCGTACGCGCGCCGCCATCAAGGCGCTCACGGATCAGCTCGGGGACGCCGTGGTGACCGGCGAGGTGATCGCGATCGAGCCCCGCGACAACGGAACGGTCGAGGTGCGCAGCGTCAACGACCGCGCGGCCTACTCGAAGGTGGTCGTGTGCGCCGGGCGCGAGACCGCCCGCCTGGCGCGGAGCGTCGGCCTCTCCCTCCCTGTCCGCCTCGCCGCCCACGTACGACTGACTTTCGCCGTGAAGGGCGCCGCCCCGGAGCGGGTGGCCTGCCTGCAGGACGGCAGCGGCGACTTCGGCGAGGTCGGCGTCTACGCGACGCCGCTGCCGGGCAACGGCCGCTATGCGCTCGGGCTCAGTGAGACTGTCGGCGTCCGCGACGACGGGACGTTCATCGACCCGGCGGCAGTCCGATCCCTGGACGAACGCGCACGCGAGTACGTGGCACGGGCGCTGCCTCGCCTCGACCCCGAGCCGCAGGAGTTCGTCCACTGCTGGGTGACCGACCTCCCCTGGAGCGAGGACGGCATAGCCGTCTGGGAGGCGGATCAAGTCCTCTTCGTCGCCGGTCACAACCTCTTCAAGCAGGCACCGGCGCTGGGTCGTGCCCTCGCCAGGGCCGCGACCGGCGACGGTCTCGCCTCCGACCTCAGGCCGGAGGCGCATCTCGGCCAACCCCAGCAGTAGCTCGCGGGTGGCTCTCCCGGCACCGCAATGGTCACGGTAGAGCCACAATATGTCTGCCGTAGGAGGGTCGGAGGGGCGGCGTACCACGGCCACAAAGGCGGAACAACACGCGCACCGACCGGACACAGTACGGCCAGGAGTCACCCTCGGCGGGTCGGCCGAGGTCCCCCGGCGAACGGAAAGCAAAGACGGCGCGCGTTAGGGTGCTGTGGTCCCGAACCCAACCGGAAGGACAACAGTGTGACTTCTGAGAAGAAGACAGACAGTCCGAAACATTCCGACCATCACAGTTCCTCAGCCCTCATCAAGTCGCCCACGGGCGAGGTCGTCCCCCACCCCGCGCTGGACCTGCCGATCTCGAGCGAACAGGAACAACGCAAGGGAATCGACTGGGTCGTCTTCGGCATCGCGGCGGCCATCGCCATCGCGTTCATGGCGTGGGGTTTCATCAACACCGACGGCATGGGCAAGATCGCCGGCGACGCGCTCGCCTGGGTGCTGGACAAGGCCGGCTGGTTCTTCGTCCTCACCGCCAGCGGCTTCGTCATCTACATCGTCTGGCTGGCCGTCAGTAAATACGGAAACATCCCCTTGGGTCGTGACGACGAGAAGCCGGAGTTCAACACGGCGTCCTGGATCGCGATGATGTTCAGCGCCGGTATGGGCATCGGTCTGATGTTCTACGGCGTCAGCGAGCCCATCTCGCACTTCGTCACTCCGCCGCCAGGCACCGGCGAAGCCGGCAACCCCGAGGCCATCCAGCACGCGATGGCGACCACGATGTTCCACTGGACGCTGCACCCGTGGGCGATCTATGCGGTCGTGGGCCTGGCGATCGGCTACGGCGCCTACCGCAAGGGCCGCGTCAGCCTGATCTCCTCGGCCTTCACGCCGCTGCTCGGCAAGAAGACCGTCGAGGGCCCGACAGGCAAGGCGATCGACATCTTCGCGATCTTCGCGACGCTGTTCGGCTCGGCCACCTCCCTCGGCACCGGCGCGATCCAGATCGAGTCCGGCCTGCAGATCGTCGCCGGGCTCGGCGAGGTCGGCAACAACGTGCTCATCGGGATCATCGCGGTCCTGACGGTCTGCTTCGTGATCTCCGCCGTCTCGGGCGTGGCCAAGGGCATCCAGTGGCTCTCCAACATCAACATGGTGCTGGCGTTCCTGCTGGCGCTGTTCCTGTTCGTGGTCGGCCCGACGGTCTTCATCCTCGACCTGATCCCGACCTCGCTCGGCACCTACATCGGCGACCTCGCCCAGATGTCGGCCCGCACCGGCGTCGGCGGCGAGGAGACCTCCGCCTGGCTCGGCTCCTGGACCGTCTTCTACTGGGCCTGGTGGATCTCGTGGACGCCGTTCGTCGGCATGTTCATCGCGCGGATCTCGCGCGGGCGCACCATCCGGCAGTTCGTCGCCGGCGTGCTCCTGGTGCCCAGCGTCGTCAGCATCATCTGGTTCTGCATCATGGGTGGCACCGCCATCGACCTGCAGCGTGACGGCACCGTCGACATCGCCGGTCTCGGCGGCGTCGAGTCGCAGCTGTTCACCACCCTCGACCAGTTCCCGCTGGCCACGGTGATGAGCATCCTGGTCATGGTGCTGGTGGCGATCTTCTTCGTCTCCGGCGCCGACGCGGCCTCGATCGTGATGGGCACCCTCTCCGAGCACGGCTCGGAGGAGCCGAGCCGCTCGACGGTCGTGTTCTGGGGTGTCGCGACCGGTGTCGTGGCCATCCTGGGCCTGATCGCCGGTGGCGCGGACGCGCTGTCCGGTCTGCAGACGATCACGATCGTGGCGGCGCTGCCGTTCACGGTGATCATGGTCGGGCTGGCGGTCTCGCTGCAGCGGGACCTGGCCCATGACCCGTTGATCGTGCGTGGTCAGTACGCCGCGGACGCGGTCGAGCAGGCCGTGATCACCGGTGTCACCGAGCACGGCGACGACTTCGCGCTCGCGGTCGTCGAGGACGACCACAGCAACGGCACCACGCCGGCGTCTTCCGTCGTCGCCGCCGACGACAAGGCCTGATCCTCGGGTCCTGAACCTGATGGCGGGGTCCTCCGGGACCCCGCCATCAGTCGTCTGTCAGCGGTGCTCCGGAGAAGGTCTCCAGGGTGACGAACTCCTCCACCGCCTGCCTCCGCAGCTTGGTGAGCTGCTTGACCGGCTTGCCCATCGGGACGACCGCGGCGACGGCGTACCCCTCAGGGGCGCCGAGCAGCTCGAGGACCGCCGGCTCCTCGGCGACCGCCATGGTGGTCATCACCCCACCGAAGCCCTCGTTGCGCGCGGCGAGGAGCGTGTTCCACACCAGCGGGTAGACCGAGCCGCCGGAGACGACACCCACCCGGTCCAGCTCGGAGTCGATAGAGGCGACCGCGCCGAGGTCGACGAGGAAGACGAGCACGACCGGGGCCGTGAGCAGCGGCTCGGTCATCGAGCGTGGCACCCGGGTGCCGGCGATCTGCTCCTCGCTCACCGCCGTCGGGTGCACCGTGTTCCACGGCATCTCCCCCGCCTTGTGCTGCGCGATGTACCTGCGGGCCCCCGTCGCGGTCAGCTCGACCAGACGCTCGCGGGTCGCCTGGCTGCGTACGACCACGACATGACCGCCCTGCCGGTTGCCGCCGGAGGGCGCGAACCGGGCGTTGTCGAGGATCCTGGCGAGGATCTCGTCGGGCAGCGGGTCGTCGGTGAAGTCGCGTACGGCATGGGTGGTCCGCATCGCGTCGTAGAGCTCCATGGGACCATCCCATCAGACTCAGCCGACCAGGAAGGCCACCAGGGCGGTGATCCCGACGACCACGATCACGCCGCGGAGCACGTTGGGCGGCAGCCGGCGGCCGATCCTCGCGCCCAGCAGACCACCGATCGTCGCGCCGACGGCGATCAGGGCGGCGATCTGCCAGTCGACGTCGGCCACGAGGGCGAAGATGAGCCCGGAGATGCCGTTGGTGGTCGCGACCAGGATGTTCTTGAGCGCGTTGAGGCGCTGCAGCGACTCGGCGACGCCGATGCCGATGATCGCGATCATCAGCACGCCCTGAGCGGCGCCGAAGTAGCCGCCGTAGACGCCGAGCATCGCGACCGCCGGCCAGACCCACCAGCGCTGGCCGCCATCGTCGGGCAGGTCGCCGTGCCGTTCGGCGACCCAGCGAGAGATGCGCGGACCGGTGATCACCAGGACCACCCCGAGCCCGATCAGCACCGGGACGATCGCCTCGAAAGCTCCCGCGGGCAGCACCAGCAGCAGGATCCCGCCGACCGCGCCGCCGATGAGTGCGGCGACCCCGAGCCGGAGGATCCGGCCGCGCTGCCCGGCGAGCTCGCGACGGTAGCCCCAGGCGCCGGCCAGTGAGCCCGGCACCAGGCCGATCGTGTTGGACACGTTGGCGACGACCGGAGGTACGCCGAAGGCCAGCAACGTCGGGAAGGTGATCAGCGTCCCGGAACCGACGGCGGCATTGATGGTGCCCGCCCCCACCCCGGCGATCAGGATGAGGGCGGACTGGAGAGGATCCACCTAGGCGGTCGGCTCGGCGGGGGGCTTCGGCCGGTTGGGGGCCTCTGCCTGCTTGGCCTCGGCGAGCGCCTCCTGGACGGCGGCGGCCGCGGAGGACTGCTCGAGGTCGACCGTCGGCTCGGCCGAACCCATGTCGACGCGCTTGACGGGGCCCTCGACCTCGTCCGGGATGCCCTGGAGGCTGTTCATCGTCGAGCCGAGGCCCTCGAGGGCCTTGCCGATCTCGCTCGGGACGATCCACACCTTGTTGGCGTCGCCCTCGGCGATCTTCGGCATCATCTGCAGGTACTGGTAGGCCAGCAGCGACTGGTCGGGGCGGCCGTCGTGGATCGCCTGGAAGACGGTCTGGATGGCCTGGCCCTCACCCTGGGCCCGCAGGATCGCGGCCTCACGGTCGGCCTGCGCCGCGAGGATCTGCGACTCGCGCTGACCCTCGGCGTTGAGGATCGCGGACTGCTTGTTTCCCTCCGCGGAGAGGATCGCGGACTGGCGCTGACCCTCGGCAGT
Organism: Nocardioides sp. NPDC047086; assembly: GCF_040643685.1. Lineage (NCBI taxonomy): Bacteria > Bacillati > Actinomycetota > Actinomycetes > Propionibacteriales > Nocardioidaceae > Nocardioides > Nocardioides sp. NPDC047086. The sequence goes on along the minus strand of NZ_JBEYUV010000004.1, from coordinate 135,655 downwards.
GAGGATCGCGGCGCGCTTGTCACGGTCGGCGCGCATCTGCTTCTCCATCGCGTCCTTGATGGACATGGGCGGGTCGATCGACTTGATCTCGACGCGCTTGACCTTGATGCCCCAGCGACCGGTGGCCTCGTCGAGGACGATCGAGAGGCCGGAGTTGATCTGCTCACGGCTGGTCAGCGTCTCCTCCAGGGTCATGCCACCGACGATGTTGCGCAGGGTGGTCATGGTGAGCTGCTCGACGGCCTGGATGTAGTTGGCGATCTCGTACGTCGCCGCCACCGGGTCGTTGACCTGGAAGTAGATGACCGTGTCGATCGAGACGGTCAGGTTGTCCTCGGTGATCACCGGCTGCGGTGCGAACGCGACGACCTGCTCACGCATGTCGATCATGTAGCGCACCTTGTCGACGAACGGGATCACCGCGTTCAGGCCGGGGTCACGCTTCGACTGGAACTTGCCGAAGCGCTCCACGATGCCGACCCGCGCCTGCGGGATGATCTTGATCGTCTTGGCCAGCGTGGTGATCACCAGCACCGCCAAGATGACCAGAAGGGCCAGGATGATGCCACCCATTGCCAATCAGTCCTTGTCTAGATGTAGTTGCCCGGGAACTACGGAGTCCCGAGCTCCGGAAGAGGATGGACGTACGCCGTCGCACCCCTGATCTCGAGCACCTCGACCAGCGTGCCGGCCGCGATCACGAGCGTCTCGTCATAGGGCTGAGCGGTCCAGAGCTCGCCCTCGAGCTTGAGCTGTCCAGGCTTGTGGGCGCTGATCTCGACGGTCGAGACGGCCTGGACACCGATCAGCTTCTGCGCGCCGATCTGGATCTCCGGGCCGTTGTGGAGCCGCCTGGCCAGCCCCGGACGTACGACCGCGAGCATGGAGACCGAGACCGCCAGCGCGACGATCGCCTGGATCACGAAGCTGTCGGTGAACGCGCCGGTCAACGCACCTGCGAAGGCACCGGTGGCGAGCATCAGCAGGATCAGGTCGAGGCTGAAGAGCTCTCCGACGACGAGCAGAGCTCCCAGTGCCGTCCAGAGGGCCCAGTCCCAGTCCTGCCAGTCCATGGGCGTCACCCTATCCAGACGCGCCACACGTTGTGGGGAGGTTCGGGTACCGACTTCTTAACGTTGCGCTACCGGGTGTGGCGGGCGCGACGCTTGGCCCAGTAACGGCCCTCGCTCGCCTCGAGCTCGAGCGGCATGCCGAAGGTCTTGGAGAGGTTCGCCGCGGTCAGCGTGTCCTCGATGAGCCCCTGGGCGGTGATCCGGCCCGAGCGCATCATCAGGACGTGGCTGAAGCCCGGCGGGATCTCCTCCACGTGGTGGGAGACGAGCACGGTGGCCGGGCTGTCGGGGTCGTAGGCGAGCGTCGACAGCGTGGAGACGAGGTCCTCACGACCGCCCAGATCGAGCCCGGCGGCGGGCTCGTCGAGGAGCAGCATCTCGGGGTCGACCATCAGCGCACGCGCGAGCTGGACGCGCTTGCGCTCGCCCTCGGACAGGGTCCCGAAGCTCCGCTCACCGAGGTGTTTGATGCCGACCTCGATCAGCAGTTGCTGGGCACGGTCGTGGTCGAGGTCGTCGTAGCGCTCACGCCAGCGCCCGACCACGCCGTAGGAGGCGCTCACCACGACGTCACGGACGAGCTCGTGGCGCGGGATCCGGTCGGCGAGCGCGGCGGAGGTGAGACCGATGCGCGGACGCAGCTCGAAGACGTCGACGCGGCCGATCTGCTCGCCGAGGATCTTCACGACGCCCGAGGTCGGGTGGAGCTGGGCCGCGGCGGCCTGGAGCAGCGTGGTCTTGCCGGCGCCGTTGTGGCCCAGGATGACCCAGCGTTCATCCTCCTCGACCACCCAGCTCACAGAGTCGAGAAGGGCGTTGCCCCCGCGGCGTACGGTGACGTCGGTGAACTCAAGCACGGCTGCCATGGCGGCAAATCTATCGGCAGGGGTCGACGGGCTCCGGGATAGGGTGGGCGGCTGTGAGTGTCGAGGAATCAGAGTCGGTCGAGACCACCCCCGAGGCGCTGCGCCTGGCGTGGTGGGTGACCGCGTGGCTGCGCGGTGAGGCGGTCACCGACCTGGTGCTCGACGCGGTGATCGGGCCCGACGCGACCCACACCGTCAGCGGGCTCGCCGGGCTCGGGCTCGGTGGCGCCGAGGGGGTCGCGGACACCTTGGTGAGCGGGATGGGGCGATTGCGTACGGAGGGGGCGACCGCCGTCGGGGTGGCCTTCCCGGCCGAGGGCGACCCGGTCGGGCTGGGCGGGCCCCGGGACTTCAACGCGGCCGCGATGGAGGCCGGTGAGGCGGTGGTGGTCTCGACAAGCTCGACCACCGGGATCTGGATCGGGCTCGTACCGGTCCGTGTCGGCGCGGTCATCGAGTGGCAGGCGTACGCCGCCCAGCGCCGGCAGCTGCCCGATGTCGGTGAGGCCGACCGGGCCCTGCGGCTCGCCCTGACCGAGTCCGCGACCGCGCTCGCCGAGCTCGACGTCGCCCGGTGGCGCCCGGAGGTCGCCGACCGGCTGATGAACCTCCGCCACCGGCCCTCGCTGGCCGGGGCTCCCGGGGTGCCGGCGCGGTGCGTGGAGCTCGCGGCCCGTGGCGTACAGGCCCGGGAGATCGTCGCGGTGGCGCTGGAGGACGAGGGCGGTGCCGTCTCCGCCTCGGAGATGTTCCGCCGGCGAGAGGCGCTCGTCGGCCTCGACCGCGCCGCTCGGCGGGCGCTCACCGCGGCGGGTTCGCCCGAGGTGTGGCCGCCGAACTGAGACGCAGGCCCCCGCTCCACTATCCTTTGCAGCGATGACCGAGGAATTCGACGCGCTCGAGCGCCGTCCCGACACTCTGCTGATCACCCTCGCCGGAAACGACCGACCCGGGCTGACCTCGGCCACCTTGGCGACGCTCGCGTTGGCCGGGGTCGACGTGGTCGACCTGGAGCAGATCGTGCTGCGGGCGCGGCTCGTGCTCGGGCTCCTGGTGACCGCACCGGCCGACGCCGCGAGCACCGACGCGCTCAAGCACGCGATCGAGGAGACCGCCCACGCTCTCGACATGACCGTCGAGATCGAAGAGGGTGTCGGCGACACTCCGCGGGAGCCCGCCGACCGCGCCCGGGTGACGGTGCTGGGGCTACCGCTGAAGGCGGCCGCGCTCGCGTCGGTGACCCGCACGATCGCCTCGGCCGGCGGCAACATCGACCGGATCATCCGGTTGGCCCGCTACCCGGTCACCGCCTTCGATCTGCACGTCTCCGGCGCCGCTCCCGACGAGCTGCGCGTGACGCTGGCTGCCGAGGCCGCCGCCCAGGGTGTCGACATCGCGGTACAGCCCGCCAACCTGGCCCGACGCGGCATGCGTCTGATCGTGATGGACGTCGACTCGACGCTGATCGATGGCGAGGTGATCGAGATGATCGCCGCCCACGCGGGCTACGAGAAGGAGGTCGCCTCGGTCACCGAGGCGGCCATGCGCGGCGAGCTCGACTTCGAGGAGTCGCTCCGCGGGCGGGTGAAGTACCTCAAGGGCGTACCCGCCACCGCCTTGGACGAGGTCTATGCCGGGCTTCAGCTGAACCCCGGCGCGCGGACGATGGTCCGCACCCTGCGTCGTCTCGGCTACCGCTTCGCCATCGTCTCGGGTGGGTTCTCGCAGATCACCGACCGGCTGGCCGCCGACCTCGGCATCCACTACGCCCGTGCCAACGAGCTCGAGATCGTCGACGGGGTACTGACCGGCGAGGTCGTCGGCGAGGTCGTCGACCGGGCCGGCAAGGCCCGCGCGCTTCGCGAGTTCGCCGCCGAGATCGGCATCCCCGAGGCCGCCACCGTCGCCATCGGCGACGGCGCCAACGACCTCGACATGCTCGCCGCCGCCGGCCTCGGCATCGCCTACAACGCCAAGCCCGCGGTCCGCTCCGCCGCCGGGACCGCCATCAATGTTCCCTACCTCGACACGATCATGTATCTCCTCGGGATCTCCCGCGAGGAGATCGAGGCCGCCGACGCCGAAGCCGGCATCGTCACCCCCGCCCCTCCGCTCATCTGAGCGAGTCCATCCCAGCCGATTCGGTAGAAACGGCAGGCGAGTCTTCAGATGTGGCGTGCCGAAGCTGCAGTTGTGGCGTGCCGAAGCTGCAGTTGTGGCGGCCGGATCGGTAGTTGTGGCGATCGAGATCTCGGTACGCCACAACTACAGTCTCGGCACGCCACTTCTACGGTTTCGGCACGTCGGAGGCTTCGGCGGGTGGTCAGGGGCGGGCTACGTGGAAGGCGGTGACGGAGGCCTCGGCCTCGTCGAGCTCGGACCAGTCGCCGTCGTAGGTGAGTACGGCGACGGCGGCGGTGGGGAAGCCCAGGGCGAGCTCGTTGCCGGCCTCGTCGTCGCCCTCGCCGTCGTCGAGGAGCTGCACCAGCGAGAACACGGTGGGGTTGTGGCCGATCACCACGACCGTGGAGTGGCCGTCATCGACGGCACGGATCAGGTCCAGGGCGGTGGAGGTGCCGGCGGCGTACAGACCCTGGTCGTACTCCGCCGTCGTCAGGTCCCACGACGCCCCCACCGCGACGTCCTCCCAGGTCTGGGTGGTGCGGTCGGCCGCCGAGACCAGGGCGTAGTCCGGGACGACGCCCTGCTCGGCCAGCCACTCCCCCGCAGCGACGGCGTCGGCATGGCCGCGTTCGGTCAGCTGGCGCTCGTAGTCGGTGGGTGCCGACGACTCGGCCTTGGCGTGCCGCATGATGACAAGGGTCCGCATGCGGCAACCCTATGACCTCACGCACCCAGCGAGTGATAGCCCCCGTCGACGTGGACGATCTCACCGGTGGTCGCCGGGAAGAAGTCCGAGATCAGCGCGCAGACGGCCTTCGCGGTCGGTCCCTGGTCGGTGTTGTCCCAGCCGAGCGGAGCCCGGCTGCCCCAGCCCTCGTCGAGCTCCTCGAAGCCCGGGATCGCCTTGGCGGCGAGCGTCTTGAGCGGCCCCGCGGAGACGAGGTTGCAGCGGATCCCGTCGGGACCGAGATCGCGGGCGAGGTAGCGCGAGGTCGACTCGAGCGCGGCCTTGGCGACACCCATCCAGTCGTACGCCGGCCAGGCGACCGTCGCATCGAAGGTCAGACCGACGATCGAGGAGCCGGGAGCCAGGAGCGGCCGGGTCGCCATCGCGAGCGACTTCAGCGAGTAGGCGCTGACCTGGACCGCCTGCGAGACGTCGTCCCAGGGACCGTCGAGGAACTTGCCGCCGAGGAGCGTCTCGGGGTTGCCGTACGCGATCGAGTGCACCACCCCGTCGAGCCGCTCGACACCCTCGGCGCGGAGCGCGTCGGCGAGGCCGTCGAGGTGCTCCTGGTTGGTCACGTCGAGGTCGAGCACCGGCGGCTCCTCGGGGAGCCGCTTCGCGATCCGCTTGGTGATCGACAGCGCGCGGCCGAAGTTGGAGATCAGGACGCGGGCGCCCTGCTCCTGGGCCACCTTGGCCACCGCGAAGCCGATCGAGGAGTCCATCGTGACTCCCGCGACGAGAACAGTCTTGCCGTCCAACAAACCCATGATCAGTGCCCCATTCCAAGTCCGCCGTCGACCGGGATGACGGCCCCGGTCACATAACCCGCATCTGCCAACCACGTCACGGCCGAGGCCACCTCGTCCGGTGACGCGTAGCGCCCCAACGGCACCCGGTCCGTGATCGCCTTCTGCTGCTCATCGGTGAGCACAGCGGTCATCTCGGTCTCCACGAAGCCCGGAGCGACCACGTTGGCGGTGATCCCCCGCGAGCCCAGCTCACGCGCGAGCGAGCGAGCCATCCCGACCAGCCCGGCCTTCGACGCCGCGTAGTTGACCTGACCCGGGTTGCCCATCAGGCCCACGACCGAGGAGATGAAGATGATCCGCCCGCGGCGCAGCCGCAGCATGCCCTTCGAGGCACGCTTGGCGAGCCGGAAGGACGCAGTCAGGTTGGTGTCGATCACAGAGGCGAAGTCGTCCTCCGACATCCGGAGCACGAGGGTGTCCTTCGTGATCCCGGCATTGGCGACGAGGACCTCGACGGGTCCGTGGGCGGCCTCGGCGGCGGCGTACGCCTCCTCGACGGCGGCCGGGTCGGTGATGTCGCACACCAGGTCCAGAGCCCCGTCGGGAGCCCCGCCCTTGCGGGAGGTCACGGCCACGTTGTCACCGTTGGCCACGAAGGCCTCGGCGATCGCCCGGCCGATGCCGCGGCTGCCGCCGGTGACGAGCACCGAGCGAGGCGCAGGCGATGGACTCTGCCTTGTGGGGTTTTCACTGTCAGTCACAGGCGCGACGGTAGCGATTACTTCGGCGTACGACCAATGCCTTGGATTTGCTTGTGAGAACCATCCAAAGTCCTTCGGGGCGCCCCTGTTGGGACCACACCATTGACCGGGTGCCATCGGCCACGACCTAGACTGGCGGTATGTCCAAGGCACAACCGATCAGGATCACCACCGCGGGCCGTAGCCGTGCCGAGGACATCGCCATGCGCCAGAAGCGCTACGCCATCTCGATGTCGATCCGCTCGCTGTGCTTCATCGGTGCCGTGATCGCCGGTCTGGCCGGCATCGGCTGGCTGTGGCCGATCCTGATCGCGGCGGCCCTGATCCTGCCCTACGTCGCGGTCGTCATGGCCAACGCGACCAACACCAAGAGCGACGAGATGAACCTGATGGACTCTCCTTACGGCCCGCGCCAGCTCGAAAGCGGACGTGAGCAGCAGCTCCACGAGAAGGGCGAGCTCTGATGGGCGCGCTGGACTCGGACCTGTGCTCGGCCAAGGGCTGCCAGGACTCCGGTTCGTGGGAGCTGCAGTGGAACAATCCGAAGATCCACACCCCCGATCGGCGTAAGATCTGGCTCGCGTGCGAGGCGCACAAGGAGTCGCTCAGCGACTTCCTGGGCGCGCGCGGGTTCCTCAAGGACGTCGTCCCTCACTAGCTGTTTCACCCGGAGAGGTCGTGCGATGAACCCGATCCCCGTGCTCCTCGACTGCGACCCCGGCCACGACGACGCCATCGCGATCCTGCTGGCCCTGGGCAGCCCTCGCATCGACCTGCTCGGAATCACCACCACGTTCGGCAACTGCCGGGTGGAGAAGGCGACCTACAACGCCCAGCGGATCCTCGCGCTGGCGAAGCGGCCCGATGTCCCGGTCGCGGCCGGAGCCGCCGGACCGTTGGCCGGCGAGGCCCACATCGGCGACTTCATCCATGGCGCGACCGGGATCGACGGGCCCGACCTTCCCGAGCCGCTCGCGGCACCGGTCTCGACGGGGGCGGTCGAGTTCCTGCGTACGTCCCTGATGGCCGCCCCGGACCCCGTCACCGTCGTCGCCACCGGACCGATCACCAACGTCGCGCTGCTGCTGCGCGACCATCCCGAGGTCGGCCCTCGCATTGCCGAGATCGTGTTCATGGGCGGCTCGACCGAGCGCGGCAACACCACCCCGGCCGCGGAGTTCAACGCGTACGCGGATCCCGAGGCGCTCGACCTCGTCCTCGGCAGCGGCCTCCCGATCCGGATGGTCGGGCTCAACCTCTCCCACCAGGCGCTGGCCACCCCCGAGGTCGTCGCGCGGATGCGGGCGATGGATCATCCGGTCGGCCGGGCGTGCGCCGACCTGATGGGTTTCTTCGGCGGCACCTACTCCGACGTCTTCGACTTCGCCGCTCCCCCGGTCCACGACCCCTGCACCATCGCGGCCCTCATCGACCCAGGACTGATCAGCTGGCACAAGTCGTTCGTGGCCGCCGAGACCGAGGGCCGCTGGACCCGCGGCGCCACCGTCGTCGACGTCCATGACCGCCTCGGGGAGCCGCCCAACGCCCAGGTCGCGATCACCCTCGACGTACAGGCCTACTGGGACCTCGTCCTCGACGCTCTCGACCGCGTCGGCTCCTGACCCTGCCGAGGCGTCAGGTACGTCGGCCGAGGCGTCGCTCCGGACGGCCGAGAGGGCACCGCGGTGACGCCTCGGCCGACGCGGGTGACGCCTCGGCTGGTGGTCAGCCGCCGATGGCGGACATCGGACGGTCGGGCTGGAGGAAGCCGAGGTCGTCGATGCCGTGACCGGCGCGCTTGCCGGCCATGGCGGTGACCCAGCGGGCGGCGAGATCGGCGTCGGAGGCGCCGGCACGAAGCGGCGTACGCAGGTCGGACTCGGAGCGCGCGAACAGGCAGTCGCGCACCTGCCCGTCGGCGGTGAGGCGCACCCGGTCGCAGTCGCCGCAGAACGGTCGGGTGACGGAGGCGATGATGCCGACCTTGGCCGGGCCGCCGTCGACGTGGAAGAGCTCGGCGGGGGCGCTGCCACGGGGCTCTTCCGCGGGGGTCAGCTCGAAGGCGGCCGAGAGCGACGCGAGGGTCTCGTCGGCGGTCACCATCTTCTCGCGCGACCACCCGTGCTGGGCGTCGAGAGGCATCTGCTCGATGAACCGCAGCTCGTAGCCACGCTCGACCGACCAGCCGAGCAGCTCGGCGGCCTGGTCGTCGTTGACGCCCCGGAGCAGGACCGCGTTGATCTTGATCGGGCCCAGACCGGCGTCGGCCGCTGCCTCCAGCCCGGCGACCACGTCGGCCAGCCGGTCGCGGCGGGTGATCTGCGCGAAGGTCTCGGGCCGGATCGAGTCCAGCGACACGTTGACCCGGTCGAGGCCGGCCTCGGCGAGGGCGCCGGCCGTCTTGGCCAGCCCCAGCGCGTTCGTGGTGATCGAGAGCTCTGCGTCGGGAGCGACCTCGCGGGTGCGCGCGACGATCGGGACCAGCCCGCGCCGGACCAGCGGCTCGCCACCGGTGAACCGCACCTCGCGGACCCCGAGCTGCCCGGTGGCGACGCCGATCAGCCGCACCACCTCGTCGTCGGTGAGCACCTCGTCGCCCGGCAGCCAGTCGAGCCCTTCGGCCGGCATGCAGTAGGTGCATCGCAGGTTGCAACGATCGGTCAGAGAGACCCGCAGATCGGTCGCGACCCGGCCGAACCGGTCGACGAGCCTCTGCTCGGTCTGATCTGTCGGGGAGGTCGTCATCACACCAGTCTAGGCTGGCGCGACCCGGATCGTGAGTGAGGACCGCATGCCAGTTAGTCTCATCCGGTGAGTTCGTTCCGTTTCCTGCTCAGCCGTCGCTGGGCCGGTTTCACGGTGTTCGTGCTGATCCTGGCCTACGGCACCTGGTGGCTCGGCGAGTGGCAGTTCGACCGTCTCGAGGACCGCAAGGCCAGCAACCAGATCGTCCGGGTCAACGAGCACGCCGACCCCGTGCCGGTCGGGGATGTCCTGGCCACCGGGGACGAGGTGGCCGAGAAGGACGAGTGGCGGCGGGTGACCGCGACCGGGACGTACGCGGTCGACGACACGATCATCTGGCGCTACCGCACCCCCGACGACGCCAAGGGTGTCGACATCGTCGTCCCGTTGGTGCTCGCCGACGGGAGCGCGGTGCTCGTCGACCGCGGCTGGCTCCAGACCGAGTCGCAGGACGAGTTCGACGACCTCCCGGCACCCCCGTCGGGTGAGGTCACGATCACCGGCTGGGTCCGCGCCGACGGGACCGGCGACTCCACCGACGTCGCCCAGGTCGACGGCTACCACGCCACCCGCGCGCTCTCCTCGACCCAGGTCGCCGAGGTGGTCGACGAGCCGCTGTTGACCGGCTGGCTGCACCTCGACACCGAGTCGCCCGAGCCCGCTGTCCAGCTTCGCCAGGCCGACCTCCCCGAGCTCGACAACGGCCCCCACTTCTTCTACGGGCTGCAGTGGTGGTTCTTCGGCATCCTCGCGATCGCCGGCTTCTTCTACCTGATGTACGACGAGCGGCGTACGCAGAGCCGGGACGAGCCTGCACAAGACGATGACACCCCGGCCGACGACGAGAAGACCGACGAGCGCGCCCGCAAGAAGGCCGCCAAGCTCGCCCAGAAGCAGGCGGTGAAGGCGGCCTACCAGGCTGCGTACGAAAAGGAGCGCAGCGGGAAGAGCTGACCGCCTAACGGCGGAACTGCGTCTCGTAGAGCTCCGCGTAGAGCCCGCCCGCGGCGAGCAGCGACTCGTGGGTGCCCGACTCCACGACCCGACCGTCCTCGACGACCAGGATGCGGTCGGCGGCACGGATGGTGGAGAGCCGGTGGGCGATGACGATGGACGTACGTCCCTCCAGGGCGGCGTCCAGAGCGGCCTGCACCGCCGCCTCGGACTCGGAGTCGAGGTGGGCGGTGGCCTCGTCGAGCACCACGATGTGGGGCGCCTTCAGCAGCAGCCGGGCGATCGCGAGCCGCTGGCGCTCACCACCGGAGAGGCGGTAGCCGCGGTCGCCGACGACGGTGTCGAGACCGTCCGGGAGGCCCTTGATGACGCCGGCGACCTGGGCTGCTTCCAGGGTGGCCCAGATCTCGTCGTCGGAGGCGCCCGGGCGGGCGTAGAGCAGGTTGCCGCGCACGGTGTCGTGGAACATGTGGGCGTCCTGGGTCACGTAGCCGACCGCGGCCTCGAGCGACTCCAGGGTCACGTCCCGTACGTCGAGGCCGCCGACCTCGACCGACCCGGAGCGTACGTCGTAGAGCCGTGCGATCAGGTGGGTGATCGTCGACTTCCCGGCACCGGAGGGTCCGACGAGGGCGACCATCTCCCCCGGTTCGGCCGCGAAGTCGATGTCGGACAGCACCTCGCGCACCTCCCGGCTCTCCGGGCGCGCGATCGTCTCCAGGGAGGCGAGCGAGACCTCGTCGGCACGCGGGTAGGTGAAGGCGACGTGGCGGAACCGCACCGACGCGGCATCCCGCGGCACCTCGACCGCGTCCGGCTTCTCCTTGATCAGCGAAGGCAGGTCGAGCACCTCGAAGACGCGGTCGAAGCTGACCAGCGCGGTCATCACGTCGATGCGTACGTTGGAGAGGGCCTGCAACGGCCCCAGCAGCCTCACCAGCAGCAGACCGAGTGCGGTCAGGGTGCCGAGCGTGACGTCGCCCTGGATCACCATCCAGCCACCGACGCCGTAGACCAGCGCGGTCGCCAGCGCCGGCACCACCTGCATCGTCGCACCGAACAGGCGGGTCAGCAGCGCGATCCGGATCCCCAGGCGGCGTACGACATCCGCGCGCTGGGCGAAGGCGGCATCCTCCTCCTCGCGGCGTCCGAAGAGCTTGAGCAGGAGAGCCCCGCCGACGTTGAACCGCTCCGTCATCGTCGTCGCCAGCGCCGCGTTGCCGTCCATCTGCTCGCGGGTCAGGCCGGCCAGGCGGCGACCGACCCAGCGCGAGGTCAGGAACAGGATCGGGAACAGCGCGACGCACATCAGCGTCACCTGCCATGACAGCACCAGCATCGCCGCGCCGACCACGACGAGGGAGATCAGGTTGGAGACGCTGTTGGACAGGGTCGAGGTGAAGGCCCGCTGCGCGCCGAGCACGTCGGTGTTCAGGCGGCTGACCAGCGCGCCGGTCTGCGCCCGGGTGAAGAACGCCAGCGACTGGCGCTGGACGTGGCCGAAGACCTGGGTGCGCAGGTCGAAGATGAGTCCCTCACCGATGCGGGTCGAGAGCCAGCCCGAGATGATCCCGAAGCCCATGTCGACCACGGCCACCAGCGCCATCGCCACGGCCAGCCAGATGACCAGCGAGACGTTCTGCTCGAGCACGCCGTCGTCGATGAGTCGCTGGGTCAGCAGCGGGGTCACCACGACGAGCGCGGCGTCGAAGACCGTGAAGACCAGGAACGCGCTGATCAGGGCCCGGTGGGGCCTGGCGTAGGAGATGACGCGCTTCAGGGTGCCCTTCGGCAGCCCGCGCTGGAGGACCGTCCGATCGGCTCGCAGGTTGCGCATGATTCCGCCGCCGCCCATCGCTCCGCCGCTCGCACCGAAGCCTGGACCCATTTGTGACACTCCGTCACCTTAGTCGCCCGGCCGCGTTCGGCCTCACCGGGACGCTTCGTCGAAATATGGTCAAAATCACCTCGAGGAGGTGACCAAGCGCTCTGTTGGTGGTATGAAGTGGAGCGCGTGCGTGCGCCGGTCTCCGGGGGCTGGATCAGGATTCGTCCAGACTGCCCCGAACCCGCGGGTCCATGCCCTGACTGCTCACCCCCACCCCAGGTGCCCTGACATGACCCGACCACTCCTGGACCGACTCCACCGAGCCGGTCCTTGGTTCTGCAGTACCGCGATCCTCCTCTTCGTCGCGCTCTCCCCCGTCATCTTCATCACCGCCTCCGGTGACCATTGGTTCTGGCCCTGGATCCTCGCCGGCGTACCCGTCGTCGCGCTCACCTTGTGGCTCACCGCCATGGCCTACGAAACCGCCCCCGCCGAGACTGTAGAAACGGTGGCCGAATCCGCAGAAGTGGAGCCCGAATCTGTAGAACCGGAGCCCGAATCTGCAGAAATGGACGACGAAAGTGTCGTCTCGTCCCCCATAAGGTCAGATTCGCCTGCCACAACTGAAGACTCGGCGCCCACAGGTGAGGATTCGGCGGGGTCGAACGGGCGGGGCGGGGATGCCGGGATGCGCGTCGCGGTGCTGTCGCTGTCTCGCAAGGTGCAGGCCTCGGCGCACCGGATCCAGGAGGAGTCGACGCGGATGGTGGCCAAGTTCCCGGCCGAGCCGGACGTGCTCGAGGCGGGGATGCGGGTCGACCATGCGGCGGCGCAGCAGGCGCGCCTGGCGCAGAGCATCGCCACGCTGTGCGGGGAGCAGCCCGGGCAGCACTGGCGCGACCCGCTCGCGATCGCGGACGTCGTCCGCGGCGCTGCGGGACGGATCACCGCCTACCGCCGGGTCCGGGTGGAGGGCGACCCGCCGGTCGCTGTCCAGGGTGCGTACGTCGAGCCGCTGATCCACCTCGTCGCCGAGCTCCTCGCCAACGCGACCCAGTCCTCGCCGCCGGCGACGGAGGTGCTGGTCACGATCCGTTCCGTACGCCGCGGGGCGGCCCTCGAGATCGACGACGCGGGCGTCGGCATGGACGAGACCAACCTGGCCTGGATGCGCGAGATCGCCTCCGGCACCCGGCAGGTACGCCTGCACGACCTCGGCGAGATCCCCCAGACCGGCCTGGCGGTGGTGGGCACCTACGTACGCCGCCACGGGTTCCGCGTCGACCTGACCGAGTCCGTCCACGGCGGTCTGCGGGTCGCCGTGCTGGTCCCCGAGGCGATGACCGCGCCACTGGGACCGATCGTCCCTGAGCAGGTCGCACCACGTACGCCGATCTCGACCCCCGTTCCCACCTCCCTCCTAGCGAGCGCACCGAAGGCACCGCCCGCCTCGACGACCCCTGCCTGGCCGGTCCACGGCACCGCGAAGGCACCCGATCCCCTCCCCGACCACGAACAGCGCGAGCCGTCGCTTTTCACCTCCGACGGCCTGCCGCAGCGGCGCTCGAAGCGCGGCCAGCGCCTGCTCACCGGGCAGCAGCCCGCCACGCACCAGGAGGCACCGCCAGAGCCGACCGCGGAGCAGGCCGGCGCCTGGATGAGCAGCTTCCTCAGCACCCCGTCAACCCCTGCTGCCGGCACGCCGATCCCACACCAGAGCGACCGCATCACCGCGGAGACCGAATCCGCACCCGAGAATCACTGGAGGAACCATGACCGATGACAACAGCTGGATGCTGGAGCTGGTCGCGGGAGTACGCGGGGTACGCCATGTCGTGGTCCTCTCGGCCGACGGGCTCGTCCGGGTCCGCACGAGCCACACCCCGCGCGAGGAGGCCGACAAGCTGGCCGCGGCGTGCGCCGGCCTGACCTCGCTCGGCCACGGGATCAGCCGCCAGTTCGGCGCCGACGCCCACCCCCGTCAGGTGATGGTCGAGTTCAACGGCGGTTTCCTGTTCATCCGTGGCGCCGGCGACGGCTCCCGCCTCGCGGTGGTCACCGAGATGAGCATCGACCCGGCGCTGGTCGCCCAGCAGATGCAGGCGACCGTGCTGATGCTCGGGGAGCGCGCGATGAGCACCCCGAGACGCTCGATCTGAGCCGAACAGAGCCGATGCCCGACGCCCGCGACGACGACTACGTCGACCACCCGATCCGGTCCTACGTACGGACAGGTGGCCGCGCCCGCCCGACCCACCTACTGACGCCGGCGACGCTCCTGATCGGCCACACCAGCCCGGCGGCGACGCCGGCATCGGTGGGCCGCCAGGAGCGCGAGGTCCTCTCCCAGTGCCTCGGTGTGATCTCCATGGCCGAGATGGCCGTCCATCTCGGCCAGCCTGTCAGCGTCTTGGCGGTGATCGCCTCGGACATGATCGATGCCGGCCTGATCGGCGTACGCCCCGACGGCGACGCCGCCACCGGCCCCTCCCGCGAAACCCTCCAGAAGGTCCTGCATGCTCTCAACCACCTCTGACAGCCACGGCCCAGACGGAGCCCGAGGCGATCAGCACTATCTGCCGTCGACGGTCGTCGAGTCGGTCAAGATCCTGGTGGTCGGCTCCTTCGGGGTCGGCAAGACGACGTTGATCGGCTCGGTGAGCGAGATCGATCCGCTGCGCACCGAGGAGTCGATCACCCAGGCCAGCGAGGGGATCGACGAGGTCGCGGCGACCCCGGAGAAGACGACGACCACCGTCGCGATGGACTTCGGCCGGATCACCCTGACCGACGAGATCGCTCTCTACCTGTTCGGCACGCCCGGGCAGCGCCGCTTCTGGGACCTGTGGTCCGGCCTCGCCGAGGGCGCCGCCGGGGCCCTGGTCCTGGTCGACACCCGGCGCCTCGAGGACTCCTTCGAGGTGCTGGACCAGCTCGAGACGCGTACGTCCCTGCCGTTCGTCGTCGCGATCAACCAGTTCCCCGGCGCGCCGAACTACGAGCCCGACCAGATCCGCACGGCGCTCGACCTCGATGACGAGACCCCGATCGTGATGTGCAACGCCAAGAACCGCAACGCCTGCGCCCGAGCGCTCGCCGCGCTCGTGCGCCACGCCCTGAAGACCCACTGACCCGCACCGAACCAGCGAACAGGCCCTCCGCGAATGACTCCCACCCGCACCGTACGTCTCGCCGATCTCACCGACCTCGTCCAGGCACCCGAGACCGTCGGCCCGCGGGCACGGGAGGTGCACGAACGGCTCCGGGCCGAGTGGGGACCGGTCGCCCCCGGTGAGCTCTCCCCCGGCGTACGCCTCTGGTTCGCGATGGGCTATGCCGAGTTCAGCGAGGTCATCCGCAACGAGGAGGTCTTCTCCCGCAACGGTGACAACTGGAGCGCGGTGCAGGAGGGCAAGATCCTGCCCGACATGCCGATCTACCCCTTCGTGACCACCCGGCAGAACTCCTTCCACAACGACGGCGAGCTCCGCCGGCGGCTGCGCTCACCCGTTGACCGGGCGCTCTCGCGGGTGGACGAGCACGGCTACGCCGCGCAGGTACGCAGCATCTGCAACGACCTCGTCGACGACATGCTCGAGCGCGGCGAGGCCGACCTGGTCCAGGACTACGCCGTCCTGATCCCGCTGCTCTCGGTCGCCGCGATGTTCGGCATGGGCCACGAGGTCGGCGACTCGATGCGCAAGGCCGCCCACAAGGTCCTCGGTGGCGGCCAGCTCGCCCAGGAGGGGGTCATCGAGCTGGCCGTGGAGATCGTCGACCACATCGCCAAGCGCCGCAGGGACCCCCAGGACGACCTCACCTCCCACCTGCTCGACGACCCCGGCCTGTGGGACGACAACGAGGTCATGGAGGCGATGATCGTGATGATCATCGCCGGCAACGAGCTGACCATCGCAACCATCACCCAGACCCTGCTGCTGATGCTCTCCGACGAGCGTTTCGCCGGCCGCCTGCGCGGCGGCCGCCTCGACGTCGACCAGGCGATCGAGGAGGTCATGTGGCGGGACCCGCCCTGCTACAACATCACCCCGCGGTTCGCGCTGCGCGACGTCGAGCTCGGCGGCCAGCTGATCCGCAAGGGCGACGCCGTGGTGCCGTGCATCGCGGCCGCCAACGTCGACCCGCTGATGGCCGGCGGCGACCCGTGGCTGGAGATCGGCAACCGCGCCCACATGTCGTGGAGCGCCGGCCCCCACTCCTGCCCCGCCCAGCGGCCGGGCACGATCATCGTCCAGGCGGCCGTACGCACCGTCCTGGAGCGCCTCCCCGAGGTCTCCCTCGCGGTGCCCGCCGACAAGGTCGAGCGCAACACCGATTCGCTCTCCTACCGCTACCCGACCTCGATGCCGGTGACGTTCGTCCGCACCCTCACCTGATCGCCGAGCCGGCTCATCTTGACCGAAATCCCCGCCGAGTCGGCTCGTCATAACGCGCCGACTCGGCATCGGATCCCGTGAAAACGCGCCGACTCGGCGGGGAGCTCGTGGCTCCAGCGGGTCAGGCGAGCGAGACCAGGTCGGCGTACTCCTCGTTCCACAGGTCCTCGACACCGTCCGGGAGTATGAGCACCTTGTCGGGCTCCAGCGCGTGCACAGCGCCCTCGTCGTGGGTGACCAGCACGATCGCGCCCTCGTAGCGGCGGATCGCGTTGAGCACCTCCTCGCGGGAGGCCGGGTCGAGGTTGTTGGTGGGCTCGTCCAGCAGGAGCACGTTGGCCTTGGAGACGACCAGGGAGGCCAGCGCCAGCCGGGTCTTCTCGCCACCGGAGAGCACCCCGGCGGGCTTGTGCACGTCGTCGCCGGAGAAGAGGAACGCACCCAGCACGGTGCGGGCCTCGGTGTCGGTCAGCTGCGGTGCCGAGGACTGCATGTTCTCCAGCACCGACCGCTTGGTGTCGAGGGTCTCGTGCTCCTGGGCGTAGTAGCCGATCTTGAGCCCGTGTCCCGGCACGACCTCGCCGGTGTCGGAGGCGTCGACGCCGGCCAGGATGCGCAGCATCGTGGTCTTCCCGGCGCCGTTGAGGCCGAGGATGACCACGCGGGTCCCCTTGTCGATGGCCAGGTCGACCGCGGTGAAGACCTCCAGGCCGCCGTACGACTTCGAGAGGTCGTGGGCGGTCAGCGGAGTCTTGCCGGAGGGCGCGGGCGAGGGGAACTTGATCGCGGCGACCTTCTCCTGCTGCCGCTCGCCCTCGACGCCCGCCATGATCTTCTCGGCACGCTTGAGCATGCTCTGCGCGGCCGTCGCCTTGGTGGCCTTGGCGCGCATCTTGTTGGCCTGGTCGGTGAGCGTCTTGGCCTTGTTCTGCGCGTTCATCAGCTCGCGCTTGCGGCGGGCCTCGTCGGTCTCACGCTGGGTCAGGTACTGCTTCCACGGCATGTTGTAGATGTCGATCACCTCGCGGTTGCCGTCGAGGTGGAAGACCTTGTTGACCGTCTGGGCGAGCAGGTCGTTGTCGTGGGAGATCACGATGAAGCCGCCCTTGTAGGACTTCATCCAGTCGCGTAGCCAGATGATCGAGTCGGCGTCGAGGTGGTTGGTCGGCTCGTCGAGGATCAGCACCTCGGCGCTGGAGAAGAGGATGCGCGCCAGCTCCACCCGGCGGCGCTGTCCACCGGACAGCGTCTTGAGCGGCTGGGTCATGATCCGGTCCGGGATGCCGAGCGACTGGGCGATCTGCAGGGCCTCGGTCTCGGCCGCGTAGCCGCCGCCCGCATCGAGCTCGTCGTGAGCGCGCTGGTAGCGCTTCATCGCCTTCTCACGCACGTTCGGATCCTCGGAGCCCATCTCCTCCTCCGCGATCCGCATGCGGCGTACGGCATCGTCGAGGCCACGCGCGGACAGGATCCGGTCCTTGGCGATCACCTCGGGATCACCGACCCGCGGGTCCTGGGGCAGATAGCCGATCTCACCGGTGTTGGACACCGTTCCGGAGGCAGGCAGGTGGTCGCCGGCGAGCACCTTCGTCAGAGTCGTCTTCCCCGCGCCGTTACGGCCTACGAGCCCGACCTTGTCGCCGGGTCCGACTCGGAAAGTGACGTTCTCCATCAAAAGTCTGGCGCCGACGCGGACTTCTAGGTCATGGGCAGTGATCATCTCCGTCACTAGTGTATGGGCGGGGCACTCGGCCCCACACATCACCACCTCTAGGGGGACAAGATGCGGTTCAACCCGAAGGCCAGACTCGACACCAGCCGGACCTCCGGTGGGGGTGGCGGTGGCGGGTTCGGTGGTGGGAGCGGCGCCCGGATCCCGATCCCCGGCGGCAAGGCCGGCGGTGGCATCGGCACCGTCATCGTGCTGCTGATCTTCTTCCTCGTCACCCAGTGCACCGGCGTCGGCCCGCAGGTCCTCGGCGACAGCGGTGGCTCCACGTCGGTCGGCACCGGCACCTTCGGGGGCCTACAGGCGGCCGACGGCGGCGAGACCGGCGACTTCGGGTCGTGCCAGACCGGCGAGGACGCCAACAACGACGAGAACTGTGCCTTCGTCGCCCTCGAGAACTCGATGACCGGCTACTGGGACTCCCAGCCCGACCTCTCCGGCCGGTTCCAGCCCGAGCAGGCGGTCGTGATCTTCGCCGACCAGGTCCAGACCGGCGGCTGCGGCTCGGCGTCGAGCTCCGTGGGCCCGTTCTACTGCCCGGCCGACCAGACGATCTACCTCGACCCGACGTTCTTCGACTCGATCTTCGAGCAGCTCGGTGGGCAGGACACCACCTTCGTGCGCGCCTACGTGCTCGCTCACGAGTACGGCCACCACATCCAGAACCTGCTCGGTACCATGGGCCAGGTCCGCACCCAGCAGGGTCCCGAGTCCGACGCCGTACGCCTGGAGCTGCAGGCCGACTGCTACGCCGGCATGTGGACCGCGGCCGCCGAGGGCGACGGGTTCATCGTCGACATCTCCGACCAGGACATCGAGGAAGGCATCAGCGCCGCCAAGACCGTCGGCGACGACCACATCCAGTCCCGGACCACCGGCCGCGTGGACACCTCGCAATATACCCACGGCTCCTCCGAGCAGCGGATCGCCTGGTTCCGGAAGGGCCTGACCACCCCCGACTCGATCGCCGGCTGCGACACCTTCAAGGCGCGGGACCTCGACAACCCGTAACTCTCTCTCGCCGGAGGTCACATCTCGAGCAGCGCCTCCACCAGCGGTGCCTGCTTCTGCAGGGTCCGCAGGTGGGGCGCGACCGCGGGATGGCGGAACTTCGCGAGCAGCGGGCCCTCCCCCGGCGTGACCCGGCTCAGCGCCCACTCGGCGCGACTGAGCGCGGTGTAGACCGCGCTGATCTGGGCACCGAGCGTCACCTCCTCGCGGGTCGCGATGCCGGAGGGCAGCCCCAGGACGTACGCCTCCAGCAGCGGTTCGAACGACTCCCGGGCGTACAGCAGGTGGAGCCCGAGATCCCCGCCGACCGGGCCACGACCGAGGCTCGACCAGTCGATCGCGACCAGCCGCTCGCCGTCCTCGGTGCGGCCGAGGAGGTTCTGCGGCGCGGGGTCGCCGTGCTGGGCGACCTGGGGGAGCTCGTCGAGGAGATCGGTGAAGCGACCGCGCCGCTCCCAGAGGGTGTGGGCGATGTCCGCGGCGGTCGTACGCATCAGGGTCGGCCAGCCGCCGTTGTACTCCACCCGGGCCATCCGGTCACGGAACTGGTCACGCGCCAGCCAGCGCACCTCGCCGAGGTCAGCGCCGGCGAAACGGCCCATCGAGAGCGCCGCGAAGAGGCCGGAGTTGGCGGCGTCCTCGACCCATTCGGTGGTCAGGGTGATGCCCTCGTCGTCCTCAGCGACGCTGGTTCGGGCGCCGATCATGCCAGGGGTGTCATCGACGAGCCCCGAGGTGGCGACGTCGGCCGCCCGCCGCCAGTAGGCGAAGTGTCGCCAGCGGCTCAGCTCGGCCGGATCGTACGTCCCCGGCGGCCCGAGCCGCTTGACCACGACCGCGTCCTGTTCCTCGCCCACGGCGGTGCGCCAGACCCCCAGCGTGGAGGGTCCGGTGCCGCCGGGGAGGACGAGCCACCCTGGGTCGGGCTGCCACATGCTTGCCAAAGTAGCGCATCCTCGCAGGTCGCGACGGCACTCACCGCCGCGATGCGACGACGGGATGCTGAGTTTGGTCCCGGGGCCGATATGGTTGAGCCGATGTCCGAGACCGACTACTGCGAGCTGTGCGACCTGCCGCTGTCACAGTGCATCCATGGGCGGCCCCCGGCCCCGCCCGCTCCGGCTCCAGTGAAGAAGCCGACAACCCGGGTCCGCAAGACCACGTCGAGCACGACGGCCGCCGCACCGAAGGTCGTCACCAAGTCCGCTCCTCGCAAGTGGACCCCGCCGGCCGCCTTCGCGCCGCTCATCCTCGAGATCCTCGAGACCGCCGGCGGCTCGATGTCCGCCGACGACGTCCTCGACGAGCTCGAGAGCCAGCTGGCCGACAGCCTGCTCCAGGGCGACTTCGAGACCACCCCGGAAGGCGAGCTCCGCTGGCGATACGCCGCGCGACGCGCCCGCCAGACGCTCCTGAGCGACGGCCTGATGGTCAAGGGATCGCCGGGAGTCTGGCAGCTCCCCTGACGCCGAGGCGTCAGGCGTCGGCGTTGAGGACCTCGATCCGCACCTTCTGGGCGTCCTCGATGGCCTGATCCAGCACCGCGCGGTTGGGATCCTGCACTGGCAGCCACGGTCCGGTCACGGTGAGCGGCTGCAGCCGCCGGTCCTCGAGCACGTCGTCGATGCCACCGTGGTCGCCGCCGGTGACGAGCGGCCCACGCAGCCCGTCGAGGATCCGGGCGGCATGGTCGGCTGCGGCTTCGTACGCGGCGCTGGCCTGGTTGGCGCGGCGCCGGGCGAAGCGCTGCTGGCTCCAGCCACCCGCCTTGGTCTTCCCCTGGACGTGGCGCCGTCCGATCTTGTGCTCGGCGATCTCGCCGCCGCTCATCCGGGCGATCGCGAAGCCGCCCTTGCGCACCAGCAGCAGGCCCCACTCCCGAGGGGCCGCGGAGGCGGCGACGAACGCCTCGACCTCGGCCGGCCCGGCGTACGTCTTCTCGAACGGCAGCGCCGCGATGAACGCCGAGCCGTCGGCCGCGGCGCCGGTCAGCGCGCCGGAGTCGATCGCGAGCCGGGTCTCGCCGTGGCGGGCGGCGAAGTTGTCGACCCAACGCTGGATCCGAGCGACCGGGACGGCGACGTTGGGCATGTCCGTACGCTACCGGTCCAGGCCGCTCAGCAGCCGAGGCGGCGCGATCTGCCGATACGCGTCCTCGCAGATCTCGGCGACCTCGGCCCAGTCGACGTCACCGTCGAGCCGCATGCCGACCCAGCCGCGGCCACCGACGTAGGGCGGCACGAAGAAGCGCTCGGGATCATCACCCACGACCTCGGCCTGCACCCCCGCCGCGGCGGCCGCCCACAAGTGCGGCTCGTCTCGCCCGTGATGTCCCTGCGGCCACAGCATCACGAACTGCTTCTTCACGAAGAAGCCGGGCGCCCCATGGGTGGCCCGCTCGGCACTCTCCGGGAACCCGAGGCAGATCCCGCGCACCCGCTCGGTCAGCTCAGTCGGTGTCATCGCCCAGCATCCGAGCTCTCGGGTCAGTCCGGCTTAGGCCAGACGAGCTCGAACTGTTCCATCACGACCGGCATGTCCTCGCTGAACTCGTGATCGGGACCGGCGAACTCGGTGAAGAAGCGTTCGTGGACCTCGCGCCAGTATTCGAGCGACAGGTCGCCCTCGCCCTCGAGCCGGGCGAACTCCTCAGGGACCTCCCGGAACGGGGCGACGTCGACCTGAGTGGTGGCGATCAGTGCCCGCGGATGACCGGACCCGTCGAGGATGATGCTCATGCCGCCCACGGTCGGGAACGGCTCCTCGCCGCTCTCGAAGTCCCACTCCGCCGTGGCCGTCGCCGTCTTCACGCCCTCGAGGACGAGCTCGAGCAGCCCGTCTGCCTCGTCCGGCGTCCCGCCGAACGCCCACGCCGGCGGCTGCAACGCTTCCAGCGGGGACGCGCCGAAGTAGCCCGGAGCGGCGCTCAGGTGGGCGTGATGCTTCACGTCCTCCCAGAACGCAGCAACCTCTGTCTCTTGCTCAGGGTTGTCGGGGGCCATGACAGCGTCGTCGCTCATAGGCGACACTCAATCACAGTTCGCGCTAGCCGTGCTGGGACTCGACGGAGGTGTGCGGCGCGGGTGATCGCGCGGTCACCAGGCGGGCCTCGGCGCGCCAGCCGAGGCCGGCGTAGAGCGGTTCTCCCATCTCGCTCGCGACCAGGAGGCCGTGGCCCGCACCGGCCTCGCGGGCGGCCGCAACGAGCAGACTCATCACCGCGCCGCCGAGCCCGCGGCGCCGATGGTCGGGGTCGGTCCGGATGCGGTCGGCGACGGCGTCGGTGCCGATGACGGCGATCGTCCCGGCCGCGGCTGCAGCCTCACCCGAGCGCACCGTCACCGTGATGACACCGCCGTCCCTCTCCATCTCGGCGCGGTAGCCCTCCGGAAGCTCGCGCGACGCGTGGTCGGCCAGATCGATCGACATCAGGGCCTCCTCGGCGTCGCTCGCCACCAGCCCGCCCTCGACGAACCAGGGACGTACGCCGGCGGGCGAGTCGGTGACCACCGACAGCCACGCCTCGGGCGTGGCCCGAACGGTGTCGACGAGCCCGGCGAGCGTGTCCGCGGCGTCGGTCGCCACCCACTCGACCCGGCGGCCGGGCTCCCCCACCTCGACGCGTACGCCTCCGGGGACCGCGGCGGGGCGCGGGAAGCCCCGTGCGTAGGCCCAGCCCCGGGCCCATCGGGAGACGAGCTCCGCAAGGCCGCCGGCCCCTGCGGCGGCGGCGAGGGTGGCCTGGCGACCGCGGTACCACTCCCCCAGCACCGTCGCGACCAGCACGGCGAAGGCCAGGCCGAACGCGAGCGGGTCCAGGGTGATCAGCCCGATCACCGCGATCCCCACCGCGGCGATGTATCCGAACCAGATCCGACCAGGAGCATCCACGTCCGCGGAGCCTACCCGGGTCAACCGACTCGCTTCCGCAAGGTCTCCACCCCGGGTCCGTCGAGATCCACCAGCGCGACCGTCCGGCCGGAGAGCGCCATCGCCAGGGCCTCGCTGGGACCGGCGACCTCCTCGCCGAGCCGTCGAGCGCAGTCCAGGACCAGTCCTGGTCTGTCGCGCAGCGCGAGCCCGTCGAGTCGTCCGGCAGGGACCACCCCGAGCGAGGCCTGCCTGGTCGGCAACCAGTCGAGCACCGCGCGCCAGGCCTCGAGCGGGACGTCGGTGTCGAGCCCGAGCGGCCGGGCGCAGTCATGCAGATGGGTGCAGTGGTCGGTGAACTGCCCCAACGGACCTCCCTCACCGACCAGGCCGAGCAGAGGCTCCGGGTCTCCAGCTGGGACTCGTCGAGGCCGTCGAAGAAGTCGGCGAGCAGGCGGCGGTTGACTGCGGTGTGGGCGGCTACGTCCATGCCGACACCTTCCCAAACAAACCAGTGGCCGCGCAGGGATCCCGGTCAGTAGCGTTGAGGACATGCGCGAATGCATCACCACCTACGACATCCTGGGCCGACCGGTCCAGGGCGTGAATTTTGCGCGCATGGAGCCGCATCAGGAGTAGGTGCTCACCGCACCCACCAGGGCCGCTCCGATCGACGGGAGCGGCCTTTTCTCATGTCCAGCAGCATCACCAGGAGGTGAACGAGATGGAGATCATCACACTCTTCGGAGAGGGATTCAGCACCAAGACCTACGAGCTGACGCTGAAGCACCCGACTCCCCGGACCGACGAGTGGGCCTGCGTGGGCGAGGACCCGGAGCTCTTTCACCCCGAGGACCTCACCCAGCTCGCCGAGGCACAGCAGGTCTGCGCCGACTGCCCGATGCGGCAGACCTGCCTCGAGCTCGGCACCGCGCGGCGGGAGTGGGGAGTCTGGGGCGGCGTGCTCATGGAGAGCGGCAAGCCCCGCACCGAGCCCAGAACTCCCGGACGAAAGCCCTACAAGCGCAGCCAGGAAGCGATCGCGAGGGCCGGAAGAGTTGCTTGAAATGACGTGGGAGTCCTGAGGTCACCGAGTGACTACAGGACTCCCACGTCGGGCGAACCCTCAGACGTTGAACCCGAGAGCGCGCAGCATCTCGCGGCCGTCGGGGGTGATCTTGTCCGGGCCCCACGGCGGCATCCAGACCCAGTTGATGTGCACGTCGTTGACCATGCCCTCCAAGGCCTGCGAGGTCTGGTCCTGGATGACGTCGGTCAGCGGGCAGGCCGCCGAGGTCAGCGTCATGTCGATGACCACGTTGGAGTGGTCCTCGATGTGCAGGCCGTAGATCAGGCCCAGGTCGACGACGTTGATGCCGAGCTCGGGGTCGACGACATCCTTCATCGCCTCCTCGACGTCCTCGATCTTCAGGCTCGCGCCTTCGACCGTGGACGTACGCATCCCCTGCCACTCCGGGGCCTCGTGACCGTGGCCATGACCGTGGTCGTGGCCTGCGTGGTCATGACCGGAGTGGTCGTGACCGGAGTGGTCGTGACCCGCGTGGTCGTGTGTGCTGTGGTCGGTCTCAGTCATCATCTCTCCTCAGCGAGCGCCTGCACGTTGGCCTGTGCGGTGGCGTCTTTCCAGGCCATCCACGACAGCAGCGCGCACTTGATCCGGGCGGGGAACTTGGCGACACCGGCGAAGGCGATGCCGTCCTCCAGAATGTCCTCGTCGGGTTCCACCTGGCCCTTGCCCTGCATCAGGCGAAGGAACTCCTCGTGGACGACCATCGCCTCATCCACCGTCTTGCCGACGACCAGGTCGTTGAGCACGGAGGCAGATGCCTGCGAGATGGAGCAGCCGAGGGCGTCGTAGGAGATGTCCTCGATCTTGCCGCCGTCGACATGCACCCGGAGGGTGATCTCGTCACCACAGGTCGGGTTGACGTGGTGAACCTCCGCCTCGAACGGGTCGCGAAGACCCTTCCCGTGCGGGTTCTTGTAATGGTCCAGGATGATCTCCTGGTACATCGCTTCGAGATTGGCAGCAGTCATCACTGGTCCAACTTGAAGAACGTGCGTACGTATTCCAGCCCCTCGACCAGCGCGTCGATCTCGGCGGGCGTGGTGTAGAGGTAGGACGACATCCGGTTGGAGGCCTGTACGCCGAACCGCTGGTGGGCCGGCTTGGCGCAGTGGTGCCCGGCACGGATGGCGACGCCCTTGGAGTCGAGCACCTGGGCCACGTCGTGCGGGTGGACCCCGTCGAGCTCGAAGGCGATCGCACCGCCGCGCTTGGCCGCATCGGCCGGGCCGAGCACGCTCACGCCCGGGACGGTCGCGAGGCGCTCCAGCGCATAGGCCGTGATCGCCTGCTCGTGGGCGTGGACGTTCTCCATCCCGACGTGCATGAGGTATTCCAGCGCCGCACCGAGGCCCACGGCCTCCGCGATCGGCGGGGTGCCGGCCTCGAACTTGTGCGGGATCGGTGCGTAGGTCGACTTCTCCATCGTCACCGTCGCGATCATCTCGCCGCCACCGAGGAACGGCGGCAGCGCCTCGAGCGCGGCCCGCCGGCCCCACAGGACGCCGATGCCGGTCGGGCCGACGACCTTGTGGCCGGTGAAGACGAGGAAGTCGGGACGCTCCTCCTCGGCCATCGAGGCCAGGTCGATCGGCAGCACCGGGGCGGCCTGCGCAGCGTCGACGACGACCAGCGCGCCGACCTCGTGGGCCTTGCGGGCGATCTGGGCGACCGGGTTGATCGTGCCGAGCATGTTGGAGACCCAGGTCAGCGCGACGATCTTGGTCGCCGGCGTGATCAGCTCGTCGATGTTCGACAGATCGAGCTCACCGGAGTCGGTGAGTCCGAACCACTTCAACGTCGCACCCGCACGCTGCGTGGCGAGCTGCCACGGAACGATGTTGGAGTGGTGCTCCATCTCGGTGGTCACGACCACGTCGCCCGCGGCCAGCGGCACGGTGTTGGCGACCAGGTTGAGCGCCTCGGAGGCGTTCTTGGTGAAGATCACCTCGTCGCGCTCGGGCGCGCCGAGGAAGCGCGCGACGGTGTCGCGCGCCCCCTCGAAGGCTTCGGTGGCCTCGGCACCCAGGTGGTGCATCGCCCGGGCGATGTTGGCGTTGTGCCGCTCCAGGTGGTCGACCATGGTGTCGATCACGATCTGCGGCTTCTGCGAGGTGTTGGCGCTGTCGAGGTAGACCAGCGGGGTCTCGCCACCGTCGAAGGTGCGCTCCAGGATCGGAAAGTCCTTGCGGACCAGATCCAGGTCGGGCAGCAGACCCTTCATGTCAGACCCCTGCCGAGACGTACTTCTCGTAGCCGTTGGCCTCCAGCTCCTCGGCCAGGTCCGGGCCACCCGACTCCGCGATCCGGCCGGCCACGAAGACGTGCACGTGGTCAGGCTTGATGTAGCGCAGGATGCGGGTGTAGTGGGTGATCAGCAGGACCGACTTGCCATCGCGGGCGCGGAAGTCGTTGATCCCCTCGGAGACGACCTTGAGCGCGTCGATGTCGAGACCGGAGTCGATCTCGTCGAGCAGCGCGAAGGCCGGGTCGAGGATGTCGAGCTGGGCGATCTCGTGGCGCTTCTTCTCGCCACCGGAGAAGCCCTCGTTGACCGAGCGCTGGGAGAAGGTCGGGTCCAGGTGCATCTTGTTCATCGCACCGTTGACGTCCTTGACCCACGTACGCAGCTTGGGGGCCTCGCCGGTCAGCGCGGTCTTCGCGGTGCGCAGGAAGTTGGCCACACTCACGCCGGGGACCTCGACGGGGTACTGCATCGCCAGGAAGAGACCGGCCTTGGCGCGCTCGTCGACGGACATCTCCAGGACGTCCTCACCGTCGAGGGTGACGGTGCCACCGGTGATGGTGTACTTCGGGTGGCCGGCGATCGAGTAGGCAAGGGTCGACTTGCCCGAGCCGTTGGGGCCCATGATCGCGTGGGTCTCGCCGGAGTTGATCGTCAGGGTCACGCCCTTGAGGATCTCCTTGGCACCGTCCTCGGTGTCGACCGAGACCGTGAGGTCCTTGATCTCAAGCGTGCTCATGCGTTGTCCTTCGTGATCAGAGTGTTGATGTTCTTGGCGAGCTCGGCCTCGACCGTGCCGGTCAGCTTCTCCTCGAGCTCGGGGACGCCGATCTGACGGATCAGGTCGTTGAAGAAGCCGTGCACGACCAGGCGCTTGGCCTCGGTCTCGGAGACGCCGCGGCTCTGCAGGTAGAAGAGCTGCTCGTCGTCGAACCGGCCGATCGCCGACGCGTGACCCGCGCCCTCGATCTCGCCGGTCTCGATCTCCAGGTTGGGCACGGAGTCGGCCCAGGCACCGTCGGTGAGGATGAGGTTGCGGTTCTCCTCGTACGTCTCGATGCCCTCGGCCTCCTTGCGGATCAGCACGTTGCCGATCCAGACCGCGTGGGCCTTCTCGCCCTGCAGCGCACCCTTGTAGACCACGTTGGACTTGGTCTTCGGGGCGGTGTGGTCGACGAAGAGACGGTGCTCGATGTGCTGGCCGGCGTCGGCGAAGTAGAGGCCGAGCGACTCCACCGAGCCACCGGGTCCGGCGTACTCGGCCGAGAAGTCGTGGCGCACCACGTCGCCGCCGAAGCTCACCGAGACGTGCTTGAGGTTGGCGTCGCGGCCGACCTTGGCGTGCTGGGTGGAGAGGTGGACGGCGTCGTCGGCCCAGTCCTGGACGGAGACGACGGTGAGGTCGGCACCGTCCTCGACGACGATCTCGATGTTGTCGGCGACGACGGCGGAGCCGTCGAAGACCAGCACGACGGTCGCCTTGGCGAACTTCTCCGCGACGATCACCGCGTGACCGGCGCCGGCGGTCTCCGAGCCGGTGCCGTGGTGGCGGATCACGGTCGCGCCCTCGACGACGGTGTCGGTCGGGATCCGTACGACGGTCGCCCCGGTGCTGGCCGCCCAGGCCCGCGCCGAGACGCGGTCGGTCGGGACCAGGCCCGAGGACCCACGTACGTCATCGTCGGCCGCCACGGTCTCCACGGTCACACCGGAGGCCGCCTCGACCTCCACCTTGGTCGCACCGTCGGCGAACGGCGCCGAGTCGTGGATGCCCTTGAGCCGCTTGAGCGGGGTGAACCGCCAGATCTCCTCGCGACCCTTCGGCACCTCGTGCGCCTCGACGTCGAAAGAGCCTTCGGGGTGGAGGTGGGACTCGACCTTGTCGAGCTCCAGGGCCTCCTGCACAGCTGCGGTCATCAGCCGACCGCTCCTTCCATCTGCAGTTCGATCAGGCGGTTGAGCTCGAGGGCGTACTCCATCGGGAGCTCCTTGGCGATCGGCTCGACGAAGCCGCGCACGATCATCGCCATCGCCTCGTCCTCGGCCATGCCGCGGGACATCAGGTAGAACAGCTGGTCGTCGGAGACCTTCGAGACCGAGGCCTCGTGACCCATCGAGACGTCGTCCTCGCGGATGTCGACGTAGGGGTAGGTGTCCGAGCGGGAGATCTGGTCGACCAGGAGCGCGTCGCAGAGCACGTTGGACTTCGAGCCGTGGGCGCCCTCGTTGATCTGGATCAGGCCGCGGTAGGAGGTGCGGCCACCGCCGCGGGCCACCGACTTCGACAGGATCGAGCTGGAGGTGTTCGGGGCGGCGTGCACCATCTTGGCGCCCGCGTCCTGGTGCTGGCCCTCGCCGGCGAAGGCGATCGAGAGCGTCTCGCCCTTGGCGTGCTCACCCATCAGGTAGACCGCCGGGTACTTCATGGTCACCTTGGAGCCGATGTTGCCGTCGACCCACTCCATGGTCGCGCCCTCTTCGCAGACGGCGCGCTTGGTGACCAGGTTGTAGACGTTGTTCGACCAGTTCTGGATGGTCGTGTAGCGAACGCGGGCGTTCTTCTTCACGATGATCTCGACGACCGCGGAGTGCAGCGAGTCGGACTGGTAGATCGGCGCGGTGCAGCCCTCGACGTAGTGAACGTAGGAGCCCTCGTCGGCGATGATCAGGGTGCGCTCGAACTGGCCCATGTTCTCGGTGTTGATCCGGAAGTAGGCCTGCAGCGGGATGTCGACGTGGACACCCTTGGGCACGTAGATGAAGGAGCCACCCGACCACACCGCGGTGTTCAGCGCGGCGAACTTGTTGTCGCCGACCGGGATCACCGTGCCGAAGTACTCCTGGAAGATCTCCGGGTGCTCCTTGAGCGCGGTGTCGGTGTCGAGGAAGAGCACGCCCTGGGCCTCGAGGTCCTCGCGGATCGAGTGGTAGACGACCTCCGACTCGTACTGCGCGGCGACACCGGCGACGAGGCGCTGCTTCTCCGCCTCCGGGATGCCGAGGCGGTCGTAGGTGTTCTTGATGTCCTCGGGCAGGTCCTCCCACGAGGTGGCCTGCTTCTCCGACGAGCGCACGAAGTACTTGATGTTGTCGAAGTCGATGTCCGAGAGGTCGGAGCCCCAGGTGGGCATCGGCTTGCGGCCGAAGAGCTTGAGGCCCTTCAGGCGCAGGTCGAGCATCCACTGCGGCTCGGACTTCTTGCCGGAGATGTCGCGGACGATGGCGTCGTTGAGACCGCGCTGTGCCGCGGCACCGGCGACGTCCGAGTCGGACCAGCCGAACTCGTACTTGCCGATGCCCTTCAGCTCGGGGTTGAGCTCCTCGATGGAGGTCATGTCGTGACCTGCTCCTTCTTCTTCGAAACTTCGCCGGGACCGGAGGATCCAGGAGGGATGTGCGTCGTGCAGACCCCGTCGCCGTGGGCGATGGTGGCCAAGCGTTGTACGTGGGTGCCGAGCAGCTTCGCGATCGCCTCTGTCTCCGCCTCGCAGAGCTCGGGGAACTCCTGGGCGACATGGGCGACCGGGCAGTGCTGCTGGCACAGCTGCTCGCCTGCGTCATGGCCGTTGATCAGCGGGAGCTCCCTGACGGAGGCCGCATAGCCGTTGGCCGTGAACACGTTCGCGAGCACCTGCGCGGGGCTGAGGTCCGTCTCGCCGGCGGCGATCCGGTCCAGTCCCTGCTTGATGAACGCCGCGCGGCGCTCCGCGAATTCCCGCACGGCCTCCTCGCCGGCCACCTCGGAGAGGAACCGCAGCGCCTCGACCGCCAGGTCGTCGTACTTCTTCTCGAAGCCGTCGCGACCCTGGTCGGTGAGCGCGAAGAGCTTGGCCGGGCGGCCCCGCCCCCGCGTGGACGCGGTGCGCGGCTCACGCTGCTCCACCGCCTCCTCCTCGGCCAGGGCGTCCAGGTGGCGCCTGACCGCGGCCGGGGTGAGATCGAGCCGCTTGGCCAGCGTCGCGGCCGTCTGCGGACCGTCGACGAGCAGCGCCCGAGCGACCCGCTGGCGGGTGCTCTCCTCGCTGGTCTCTGCGCTGTGCCCGTTGGGCGGCAGAGTGCTCTCGTCGAATTTCACAACACCATTGTGACGTTATTCCCCCAGCCGATTCAACGAAGGTCACCCTTACTTGCTCATCGAGCAGGCACACCGTGTCGTACGTCACCACCGCATCCCGCTCAGCAGCGACCACCGATCAGCCCGTCGGCATCCCGTCGAGGGTCGGAGAGGCGAGGGCGGCGACGCCGACGTAGACGGCGTCGGGCGGCAGCCAGCGGGTGCCGCGGTCGGAGCGCAGCACCGCGCGACCGCGCTCGAGGTCGAAGATGCCCACCCGGATGCGGCCGCCGGACCGCACGACCGCCACCTCACCGCGCTGAGGCCGGCGAGGGTTGATCATCAGGTCGGATCCGGGCGGCAGGCCGCGGGAGGTGAGGTGGGCGCCGACGAGACGGTGGACCTGCGCTCCGTCTTCCGGCACGGGCGCCGGTGATCGCTTCGCGGGCGCCGTCACCGCATCGGGAGCGACGTCGAACGGCAGCGGTACGTCCCATCGGGATCCTCCGCCAGTCGATCTCATGTTCGAAAGCGTACCGGTCGGCGACGGCCCGCGGAACCGTCTGGGCGCGGGTCGGAGAGACTGTGGCCCATGACCGTCAACGACCCCACAGACTGGGAGAGCGCGTACGTCCGCGGCACGACCGGCTGGGACCTCGGCGCTCCCGTGGCCTACATCGAAGAGGACGCGGCGCTCTTCGGTGAGCCCGGCACCGCCTTCGCGCCCGGCGCCGGCCGAGGGCACGACGCGGCGGGGTTGGCGGCAGCCGGATGGCGTACGACAGTCGTCGACCTCTCGCCCACAGCGGCCGCCCACGCAGCAGAGCACTACCCGAACCTCACCTACGTGGTCGGCGACGCGCTCGACATCGACGTCGTCCTGGGCGCGACCGGCAGGCCGGTCGACCTGATGTGGGACCACACCTTCTTCTGCGCACTGCCGCCTGCCTGGCGCGGCCGCGTCGGCGACCTGGCCCGCGCGGTCGTACGCCCGGGCGGGCGAGTCGCCTCGGGTGTCTTCCCCATCGACCGTCCGAGCGAGGAGGCGGGCCCGCCGTGGACGTACCTCCCCGAGGACATGACCCGCGCCCTCGGCTCCGACTTCGACCTGGTCCACCTCTCCGAGCCGCGCCGGCTGAACCCGCGGCTGCCCTGGAGCCACCGCCTCGGGATCTGGCAGCGCCGTTGAACCCGTCCGACTACGGCACCGGCTCACGGCACCGCCTCACAGCACAGGCTCAGGCGAGGCGCGCCGGGAAGCCGCCGGTGGCGATCGGGCCCCAGCGCTTCGGGGTGATCCGGAGGAGGGACTTGCCCTGGTCGACCATGGCCTGGCGGTACTCGTCCCAGTCGGAGTGCTCGCCGGAGATGTTGCGGAAGTAGGTGACGAAGGCGTCCAGGGCCTCTTCGCCCGCGGCCGCGTCGAGGACCTCGGCCTCGCCGTCGACCTGGACCCAGGCACCGTTCCACTCCTCGGAGAGGACCATCACGCTGACCTGCGGACGCCTGCGGGCGTTGCGGGTCTTGGCCCGCTCGGGGTAGGTCGCGATCACGATCCGCCCCTCGTCGTCGACGCCGCCGGTGACCGGCGAGAGCTGCGGGGAACCGTCGGCTCGGCCGGTCACCAGGATCATCTGGTGGCGGGGACGTACGAACTCCAGGAGCCCCTCGAGATCAACGGTCGTGTTCGTCGCGATCGTGCGTGCCATGGTCCCCAGCCTGCCAGGTGAACCCGTCCGGGTCGGTGAAGGCCTCGCTGCCGCCACCCAGCACGATCCCGTACGCAGCAGCGGGGTCGAGCGCGACGCCGGTCTCCTTCTCCAGGGCGCGCCGGGGATAGATCGCGAGCTGGACGGCTCCGGGAGCGGCCTCGAACTCGGCGTACTTGCCGCCGAAGCTCCGCTTCACGCCGAGCCCGCGCTCGGCGTAGAACCGCTTGCTCGCCTTGACGTCGGCGACGCCGAGGAGCAGGACGATGTCGTCGATCTCCCGGGTGGCGGGACCGTGGTCCTTCTTCGCCGAGGTCGCGAGCTTCCAGACCGAGCCGTCGGGGGCCTGGACGATGCCGCCGTAGCCCCAGAACGACTTCTCCACGGGCTTGAGCGAGGTGGCGCCGGCCTCGAGCGCCGAGTCGACGAGGCTGTCGACCGTCGAGGGCTGACCGACGACCAGGGAGAGCGTGAACGGGCGGCCGGTGCCGGTGCCCGGGCCCTGGCGTACGGAGATCTGGTCGGTGAGCCCGAAGGCCTTCTCGTAGAACGCCCGGGCGTCCGCCGGGTCGGTTGCGTCGAGGGTGATGGTCTCAAGTGTGAACATGTCTCGACCTTAGGAATCCGGAGGCCGCCGGGGCTTCTCGATTCCTGACCGGCTTTCTTGTTGGTCTCCTGAGCAGAAATTGTGTCTGAGACACCGCGTCATGGCCCTGGGGGCATCCCGTCTCATCCCCGCGTTGGCCGTCCTTCGGTGGGAGTTGGGCGGCCAACGTCCTTATAGACAGCTAAGAATCCACAGGATCGCACCCACGCGATTGGGCCGGTGGCGTACGCCTTCTTAGACTGCCGCCGTGGAATCTTCCGTCGCCAGGCCCGCTGTCGAGGTACGCGACCTGCGCATGACCTATGGCGACAAGACGGCCGTCGACGGACTCACCCTGAGCGTCGCGGAGGGCTCGATCACGGCCGTGCTCGGCCCGAACGGCGCCGGCAAGACGACCACCCTGGAGACGTGCGAGGGCTATCGCAAGCCCCAACAGGGGACGGTGCGCGTGCTCGGGCTCGACCCGATCGCCGACCGCAAGCAGCTGCTCCCCCGGATCGGGGTGATGCTGCAGGGACAGGGCGCCTGGAGCGGCGTACGCGCCATGGAGATGCTCAAGCACATCTCCCGACTTCACGCGCATCCGCTCGACGTCGACTACCTGGCCGAGCGGCTCGGGCTGGGCGAGTGCGGTCGCACCCCCTACCGGCGCCTCTCCGGCGGGCAGCAGCAGCGGCTCGGGCTGGCGATGGCGCTGGTCGGCCGTCCGGAGCTGGTGTTCGTGGACGAGCCGACGGCGGGGATGGACCCGCAGGGGCGGCGTACGACCTGGGAGCTGCTGCGCGAGCTGCGCGCCGACGGCGTCACCGTCGTGCTGACCACCCACTACCTGGAGGAGGCCGAGGAGCTGGCCGACCAGGTGCACATCATCGACCGCGGGCGAATGATCGCCTCGGGCACTCCGCTCGAGCTCACCAGAGGTGGCGCGACCGCCACCGTGAGGCTGGTCGTCACCAAGCCGTTCCCGCCCGGTGCCCGCGAGTCGCTACGCAAGGCGCTCGGCGAGGACACCGAGGTCACCCTGCTGGATGAGCGTTCGATGCGGGTCACCGGCAAGGCCGACCCGACCACGCTCGCCAAGGTGAGCCGCTGGTGCGAGGAGAACGACGTCCTCCCGGAGTCGCTGACCCTGGGCCGCAGGAGCCTCGAGGATGTCTTCCTCGATCTCACCGGAGGGCTCCATCTCACCGAGGGGATCGAGCATGTCTGAGGTGGCCACGGGGACCTTCACCCCGAAGCCCGGCGGCGCCCCGATCACCCGGCAGGTGGTCGCCCAGGCGCTGATGGAGGCCAAGCTGATGCTGCGCAACGGCGAGCAGCTCCTCCTCGCCGTCGTGATCCCGGTGATGGTCCTGATCGGCGGCGTCACCGCGGGCAACGCGATCGACCTCGACCTCGGCACCGACCGGCCCCTGGTCGACCTCCTCACCCCGGGCGTCCTCGCCCTGGCGATCATGTCGACCTCGTTCACGAGCCTCGCGATCGCGACCGGGTTCGAGCGGCGCTACGGCGTGATCAAGCGCTTGGGTGCCTCTCCCCTCCCCCGGATCGGCCTGCTCGCCGGCAAGGTGCTCGCGCTCGGCTGCGTACAGCTCGTGCAGCTGTTCGTCATCGGCGGCGTCGGCCAGATCCTCGGCTGGACCCCCGCAGCAGGGTTCGGCACCGTCCTCGCCTTCTTCCTCGCCATCGCGATGGGCACGCTGGCCTTCGCCTCGCTCGGGCTCTTCGTCGCCGGCGTGCTGCGCGCCGAGGCGACGCTGGCCGCGGCCAACCTCATCTACCTGCTCCTCCTCGCCGGTGGCGCCGTGGTGCTGCCGCTGACGGCCTACGGCGCTTACGGCGACGTCGCCCGCTGGCTGCCCTCGGGCGCGCTGGGCGAGGCGGTACGCACCGCCTTCCTCGACGGCGTGCCCGCCTGGCGCGATCTCGGCGTGCTCCTGATCTGGGCCGTTCTCGGCTCCACCCTCACAGCTAGGACCTTCAAGTGGGAATGACGTCCACCGAACCCTCCACCGGCCCGGCTCCCTCGGCCAAGGACAAGGTCCTCGCCTGGCTCCGCGCGCACGCGTTCGGCCTGGCCATCGCCAACCTCGTCGCCAACATCGGGATCGTCGTCACCGGCGGGGTCGTCCGGTTGACCGGCTCCGGCCTCGGCTGCCCCACCTGGCCCAAGTGCACCGAGGAGTCCTACGTCGCTCATGAGGCGCTCGGGATCAACGGCGTCATCGAGTTCGGCAACCGGCTGCTGACCTACGTCCTGGCCGCCATCGCGATCGCGGTCGTCTTCGCGGTGTGGAACCGCCGCGACGTCATCCGCAACCTGGCGGTCGTCGTCGCCTTCGGTATCCCGCTCCAGGGGATCCTCGGCGGCATCACGGTGCTCACCCAGCTCAACCCCTACGTC
This sequence comes from Nocardioides sp. NPDC047086, assembly GCF_040643685.1. Taxonomy (NCBI): domain Bacteria; kingdom Bacillati; phylum Actinomycetota; class Actinomycetes; order Propionibacteriales; family Nocardioidaceae; genus Nocardioides; species Nocardioides sp. NPDC047086. The sequence goes on along the minus strand of NZ_JBEYUV010000004.1, from coordinate 100,712 downwards.
GTCGCGCTCCACCTGCTCGCCTCGATGGCGATGGTCGGCCTGTGCGTCTGGATGCTCGACGAGCTCCGCTCACCCAAGCGCGAGGCCGCGCCACGCAGCGTACGGATCGCCGCCGTGGTCACCCTCGTCGTCGGCTGGCTCTCGCTCTGGCTCGGCACCGTCGTGACCGGCTCCGGCCCACACTCCGGCGACCTCGACTCCCGCCGCACCGGCCTCGACCCGGCCCTGATGTCCCACATCCACGCCTACGCCGTCTACGCGCTCATCGCCGCCACCCTGGTCACGCTGTGGCTGGGCCGGAAGAACGCCTACGTCCGCAGCGTCACCATCGTCCTGCTCGTCGTCGAGCTCGCCCAGGGTCTGATCGGCTGGGTGCAGTACCTCACCGACCTCCCCGTGCTCCTGGTCGGCTTCCACATGCTCGGCGCCGCCCTGATCTCCGCCGGCCTCGCCCGCGTCGTGGTCTCCACCCGCGCGCGCGGCTGACCCGCTCAGCGCATCGACGGCGCTGGTAGGTCCAGCACCGTCGACCGGCGCATCCGGTGTTGGAGGTAGGCGATCCCGAGGCGTGACCTGCCGAACCCCGCGATCGGGTTGAACCCAAGCGTGGCGGCGATCGTGTCGAGGCGAGACTGCATCGTGGAATGGTGGATGCCGAGCATGCGTGCCGCCTCGCGCACGGACTGCGTCATGACGAGCGCGTCGACGGTCTCCATGCCCCACGCGTGGCGGGCAACCGCATCAAGGCACTCGGCGTCATGATGCCAGGCGTCGTCACCGGCCTCGGCCAGCAACTCGACGAGACCGCCGTAGGTGTCCGCGAGCACCTGCGGCTCGGCTGGGGGCAGTGAGAGCCGTAGCGCCACCAGAGCGGTCCTGAAGGAATGGTGGAGACCGACGACCGTCGTCGCCGCGCCGATGCCGGACGGGGAGGCGTCGAAGGCGTCGTAGGTCTCCGGGATGACGAGCGCATGGATCGGGCCGTAGCGGGTGCCGATCACGTCCTCAGGTCCGCTCGGACGTCCGGACCACACCGCGAACAGGGGCGCCGCCACCACGCGGTAACGGTGGGAGGCGACCAGGCCGATCGCGCCGGCCGCGGCGAGACGCTCCTCATCGGACGCCTCACGGTCGGTCAGAATCCCAAGATGTCGCCGGTTGTCGACTTCGCGCGGGCCACGACCGTGCCGGATGCGTACGGCCAGCGCCAGGCGCTCGAGGATGATCGCGTCGTTGGCGAGCGCGGCACCCTCACGCTCCAGCCACACCACCATGCCCTCCGCGATCGGGGCCGACGCCTCCGCGGCCGGAGCCGGCCGCTGTCCAGGCAGTAGCTCGCCCTTAGGCCCCACGCGGATCACCCGGGCCGGGTCGCTCTGGCCGAACCCCGCCGCACAACCGGCCAGCGACGCGGCCGCGGCGAGCAGCGCACGGGTGTTGACGTTGCCGACGATCAGCTCGTCGAAGCATGCGATGACCCGCAACCCGAGGCTCGCACTCGGGTCCAGCCGGGCGATGCGTCCCAGCAGATCCTGCATCTCAGCTCTCCTCTCGCGGCTCAGTCGGCAAGGATCTTCTCCACCCATCTGTTGCGGGTGCTGATCATCGAGCGCCCTACGCTGGTGTGGGGAGCGAAGATGTCGCACGCGTGGAAGGCACCTGACCACACATGCAGCTCGGCATCGCCTCCAGCACCCCAGATGCCGTTGGCGTAGGCAATCGCCTCGTCGCGGAAGATCTCAGCGGCTCCGACGTCAATGAAGGCAGGCGGAAGCCCGGACAGTTCGCTCGCGCGAGCCGGGGCGATGAAGGGCGACACCTCTGGTCCACCCCGTCGGTCGCCGAGGACCGCCTGCCACCCGGTCTCGTTGCTGACCCGGTCCCACACACCGACGCCGTCGAACTGATCGGTGGAGGGAGTGGTGCCACGGTCATCCAGCATCGGGTAGTCGAGCACCTGTCCGCACAGCCTGGGTCCGCCTCGATCCCGAGCGGCCAGGGCCAGACCCGCCGCGAGTCCACCTCCGGCACTCGCGCCGGCAACGAGCAGCCGGTCGCCGCGTACGCCCAGGTCATCGGTGTTCTGCGCGAGCCACTCGAGCGCGGCGTACATGTCCTCGCGGGCGTACGGATCCGGGTGCTCGGGAGCGAGGCGGTAGTCGACGGTGACGAGGACGACTCCGAGATCGGTGACCCAGTCAAGGCACAGGTCGAGGCCACTGAACTTGTCGCCGAACATGAGGCCACCGGAGTGCGCGTAGAGGACCGCCGGGCGAGGGCCGTCGGCATCGGCCGAGCGGAGCACTGCGGCGCTGATCTCGTCGCCGCCGTGACCAGGGAAGCTCACCTCACGCACATCGATCCGACGGGCGGCGAACACGTCGCCCATCGGTGGGGCGGCGTAGCTGGCCCGCATGAACTCGACCAGCTCAGGCGTGACGGTGGGCGGGAACATGCCCCCGACCACGGCGAGCCCGGCCTTCAGCTCCGGGTCGAAGCCCGGGCGTGGCAACACATGCTCAGTCGGCACTGACTTCCCCTCGCATCTTGGCTAGGACAACTCTACGGCGGAGCGGCGCCATCCGTACCCGCCATCTGTCGGCTCGCCGGGGGCACGATTGCGCCGTTCCGGCGGTTCCGGACCGCTGGCCCGTCAGACCAGGCTGTGACCTACGACACATCTCATCGTGAGAGGAACATTCCACATGTCCGATGTAAAGAAGGCCATCGAGGCCGCGAGCGGCGTCATCCAGGACTGCGTCGCGAACGGCGCGGTCCCCGGCGTCGTCGCTGGTCTGACGAACGCCGAGGGGACGCTGTTGGTCGAAGCAGCCGGGTCCCGTGCGCTCGGCGGAGACCAGCCGATGACCGAGGACACCGTCTTCAGCATCTTCTCGACGACGAAGGCCTTGACCGGCACCGTCGCGCTCCAACTCGTCGAGAGCGGGCAGCTCGACCTCGACGCCCCGGCGAAGGAGTACGCACCGGGAATCGGCGAGCTCCAGGTGATCGAAGGGTTCACCAGTGACGGCACCCCCATTCTCCGGCCACCCGCGTCCGACGTGACCACCAGGCAACTGCTGCTCCACACGGCTGGATTCGGCTATGACTTCTTCAACGAGACGTACAAACGCCTGGCGACCGACCACGGGCAGCCGAGCGTGGTCACCGCGTCGCGGGCGGCGTTGCAGACGCCGCTGCTGTTCGACCCAGGGACGCGGTGGGAGTACGGCTCCAACATCGACTGGGCCGGTCAGGTGATCGAGGGCGTCACCGGGACCACGCTCGGCCAGGCCCTGAAGGAGCGCGTGCTGGACCCGCTCGGCCTGACCTCGACGTCGTTCGTCCTGACCGACGAGCTGCGCTCGCGGCTGGCCACAATGCACCAACGAGAGGAGTCGGGCATCGTCGCGACCGACTTCGTCCTTCCTGCCGAGCCGGAGGTGCACTTCGGCGGTCATGGTCTGTTCTCCACGGTCGGTGACTACCTCACTTTCATCCGGATGTGGCTCAACGACGGCGCAGCCGACGATGGCACCACCATCCTGAAGCCGGAAACCGTGGAGTGGGCGACCAGGAACGACTTGGGAGACCTCGCGGTCACGATGCTCCCGGGCGTGATCCCGTCGCTGTCGAACGACGCCGAGTTCTTCCCCGGCGATCCCAAGGGGTGGGCCTACACCTTCATGACCAACGAGAACGTCGCGCCGACGGGGCGGCCCGCCGGCGCGCTCGGGTGGGCGGGCCTTGCGAACCTCTATTACTGGATCGACCGGGAGAACAAGATCGGTGGCTACTGGGCCACCCAGATCCTCCCGTTCGCCGAACCCGGATCGGTGGGCGGCTTCCTCGACATGGAGAAGGCCGTCTACGACGCGCTCGGGTGAGCACCGACAACTGGGAGGGCTGAAGCCACAGGTGGCTTCAGCCCTCCCGGTTGTTCGGGGGCTCAGCGCAGGAGCGGGTCGACCGCGAGGGCGACGAAGAGCAGGCTCAGGTAGAGGTTGCTCGAGTGGAAGAGCTGCATCGGACGGATCCGGGTGAGGTCCTCGGTGCCCTTGGCACGCGCGTGCAGCTGGTGGGCCTGGACGAGGAAGACGGCGCCGAGGCCGACGGCGGCGACCGGGTAGAGCCAGCCGGTGGAGGCGATGGGCCACAGCAGCAGCGAGGTGGCGACCATGATCCAGGAGTACGCCACGATCTGGCCGCCCACGTGGCGGGCGGACTTGACCACCGGCAGCATCGGCACGTCGACCTGGGCGTAGTCCTCGCGGTAGCGCAGCGCCAGGGCCCAGGTGTGCGGCGGGGTCCAGAAGAAGACGACCATGAACAGGATCAGCGGCTCCCAGGAGACCTGGTTGGTGACCGCGGTCCAGCCGATCAGGGTCGGGAAACAGCCCGCGATGCCGCCCCAGACGATGTTCTGCGTGGTGCGCCGCTTGAGCAGCATCGTGTAGACGAAGACGTAGAACGCGTTCGCGGCTAGCGACAGGCCCGCGGAGAGCCAGTTGACGAAGAACCCGAGCACCAGCACCGACAGCACGGCCAGCACCGAGCCGAAGACCAGGGCAGCCCGCGGGGTGACCACGTGCCGCGGCAGAGCCCGGCGTCGCGTACGCCGCATCTGCTCGTCGATGTCGCGGTCGTAGACGCAGTTGAAGACCGAGGCCGAACCGGCCGAGAAGATCCCGCCGACGACGGTGGCCGCGACCAGGCCGACACCAGGGACACCCTGGGCGGCGAAGAACATCACCGGAACGGTGGTCAGCAGCAGCAGCTCGATCACGCGGGGCTTCGTCAGAGAGACGTACGCCGAGATGACATCGCGCATTGACGCGCGGTCGCTACGCTGGTCGAGGTCGGGGACCGGCTGTTCGACGTGCGTCACTGAGAAGATCCTTCTCGTTCGGGTTGAGTCGTCACATGCGGCTCATACAAGCAGTTCACAGCATGCGGCTCGCAGTCTAACCCGGGGCGTGAGTAGGCTCGGATTCGGCAGCCCCCACGGCCAGCCCAAGAACTTTCCAAGTGGACTCTACGAATTTGAAAAGGCACCTCGTGAGCACCAAACCTGTACTCGAGTGGACCGATCTGGACAGCAAGGCCGTGGACACCGTCCGCGTTCTGGCCATGGACTCCGTGCAGAAGGTCGGCAACGGCCACCCTGGCACCGCGATGAGCCTGGCCCCGGCCGCCTACCTGCTCTTCCAGAAGGTGATGAAGCACAACCCCGCCGACACCGACTGGCTCGGTCGCGACCGGTTCGTGCTGTCGGTCGGCCATTCCTCCATCACTCACTACATCCAGCTCTACCTCGGCGGCTTCGGCCTCGAGATCGGTGACCTGGAGTCCCTGCGCCAGTGGCAGTCGCTGACCCCGGGCCACCCCGAGCGCGGCCACACCAGGGGCATCGAGGTGACAACCGGCCCGCTCGGCCAGGGTGTCGCCAACGCGGTCGGCATCGCCATGGCGCAGCGCCGCCTGCGCGGTCTGCTCGACCCGGACACCCCGGCCGACCAGCCGAGCCCGTTCGACCACAAGACCTACGTGCTGGCCAGCGACGGCGACCTCCAGGAGGGGGTCAGCGCCGAGGCCAGCTCGATCGCCGGCACCCAGAAGCTCGGCAACCTCACGATGATCTACGACGCCAACCGGATCTCGATCGAGGGTGACACCAACATCGCCTTCACCGAGGACGTCGGCGCTCGCTACGAGGCCTACGGCTGGCACGTCCAGGAGGTCGACTGGACCAACGGCGGCAAGGGCTACAAGGAGGACGTGCCCGAGCTGTTCGACGCGATCAACGCCGCGGCCGAGGTCACCGACAAGCCGTCGCTGATCGTGCTGCGCACGGTCATCGCCTGGCCCGCCCCCAACGCCCAGAACACCGGTGCCGCCCATGGCTCCGCCCTCGGTGAGGAAGAGGTGGCGGCCACCAAGGAGGTACTGGGCTTCGACCCGGCCAAGACCTTCGAGGTCGACCCCGAGGTGCTCGCCCACACCCGCAAGCTCATCGAGCGCGGCGAGGAGGCCGAGAAGGCCTGGCGCGCCGAGGAGGCCACGTGGGCAGCGGCCAACCCGGAGGGCGCCCAGCTGCTGGAGCGTCTCCAGGCCGGCAAGCTCCCCGACGGCATCGACGACGCGCTGCCGGTGTTCGAGGCCGACAAGAAGGGCATCGCCACCCGTGCCGCCTCCGGCAAGGTGATCAACGCCCTCGCGCCGGTGCTGCCCGAGCTGTGGGGCGGCTCGGCCGACCTCGCCGGGTCCAACAACACCACCATCTCCGACGCCCCGAGCTTCGCGCCGGAGGAGCGTTCCACCGGCGAGTGGAAGGCCGACCCCTACGCCGGCCGCGTGCTCCACTTCGGCATCCGCGAGCACGGCATGGGTGCGATCCTCAACGGCATCGCCGCCCACTCGCCGACCCGGGTCTTCGGTGGCACCTTCTTCCAGTTCTCCGACTACATGCGCGGTGCCGTACGCGTCGGGGCGCTCTCCGAGCTGCCGGTGATCCACGTCTGGACCCACGACTCCATCGGTCTGGGCGAGGACGGCCCGACCCACCAGCCGGTCGAGCACCTCGCGGCGGTCCGGGCGATGCCCAACCTCGACGTGGTCCGGCCTGCCGACGCCAACGAGACCGCCGCGGCCTGGCTCGAGGTGCTCAAGCACCACGACCGCCCCTCGGCGCTCATCCTGACCCGTCAGGCGGTGCCGACCTTCCCGCGCGGCGAGGACGGTTTCGCCACCACCGAGGGCGTGGCCAAGGGTGGCTACGTACTCCTCGACTCCCCCACCGGGACCGTGGACGTCGTGCTGCTCGGCACCGGCTCCGAGGTGCAGTACGCCGTCGCCGCCCGCGAGGAGCTGGCGAAGGAGGGCATCGGTGCCCGGGTCGTCTCGCTGCCCTGCCTGGAGTGGTTCGACGCCCAGGACCAGGACTACCGCGACTCGGTGATCCCGCCCAGCGTCAAGGCGCGCGTCAGCGTCGAGGCCGGCGTGAAGCAGGGCTGGCGGGAGTACGTCGGCGACGCCGGCCGGATCGTCTCGCTCGAGCACTTCGGCGCCTCGGCGTCCGGAGCGCTGCTGTTCAAGGAGTACGGCTTCACCCCCGAGGCAGTCGTCACGGCCGCCAAGGAGAGCCTCGCCGCCATCAACAAGGGAGCATGAAATATGTCTGACCGTCTCAAGGCGCTGGCCGAGGCCGGCGTATCCATCTGGCTCGACGACCTCTCCCGCGAGCGCATCGAGACCGGAAACCTCGCCGATCTCGTCAAGGAGAAGTCCGTCGTCGGGGTGACCACCAACCCGACCATCTTCGCCGCCGCGATCGCCAACGGTGAGCGCTACGACGAGCAGCTGCGGTCGCTGGTCGCCGACGGCAAGAACGTCGACGAGGTCATCTTCGGCCTCACCACCGAGGACGTACGCAACGCCTGCGACATCCTCGCGCCGGTCGCCGAGGCGACCAAGGACGACGGCCGGGTCTCGATCGAGGTCGAGCCCACGTTGGCCAACGACACCGACGCGACCATCGCCTCCGCGAAGGCGCTGTGGGCCGCGGTCGACCGCCCCAACGCGCTGATCAAGATCCCGGCGACCCTGGAGGGGCTGCCTGCGATCACCGCCGCGATCGCCGAGGGCATCTCGGTCAACGTGACCCTGATCTTCTCAGTGGAGCGCTACCGGGCGGTGATGGACGCCTACCTGACCGGTCTGGAGCAGGCCAAGGCTGCCGGCAAGGACCTGTCCACGATCCGCAGCGTGGCGTCGTTCTTCGTCTCCCGTGTCGACACCGAGATCGACAAGCGGCTCGAGGCGATCGGCACCCCCGAGGCCACCGCGCTGCGCGGCAAGGCCGCGGTGGCCAACGCCGTCGCCGCCTACGCCGCCTTCGAGGAGGTCCACGCCGGCGAGCGCTGGACCGCGCTGGCCGCTGAGGGCGCCAACGCCCAGCGCCCGCTGTGGGCCTCGACCGGGGTCAAGAACCCGGACTACCCCGACACCCTCTACGTCACCGAGCTGGTCGTCGCCGACACGGTCAACACCATGCCGGAGAAGACCCTGGAGGCCTTCGCCGACCACGGCGAGGTCAAGGGCGACGTCGTCAGCGGCAAGGGCGCCGAGGCAGCGGCGGTCTTCGAGTCGCTGCGCTCGGTCGGGGTCGACCTCGACGACGTCTTCTTGGTGCTGGAGACCGAGGGTGTCGACAAGTTCAAGGGCTCCTGGACCGAGCTCGTCGACACCGTCGTCGGCCAGATCGAGGCGGTCAAGCAGTGAGCGATGGCCCGGTCGACGTGACCACGACGGACGCTTGGAAGGCACTCACCGAGCTGCGGGCCGGCTTCGAGCCCGACCTGCGCTCGTGGTTCGCCGATGATCCCGGCCGGGCCTCACGCTTCACCTTCGAGGCGGCCGATCTTCACGTCGACCTCTCCAAGAACCTCCTCACCGACGACCTCCTGGCCACTCTGCTCGCGCTCGCCGAGCAGGTCGGCCTGGAGGCGCGACGCGACGCGATGTTTACAGGTGAGCACATCAACGTCACCGAGGACCGTGCGGTGCTCCACACCGCTCTGCGCCTCCCGTCCGACGCCTCGCTCGATGTCGACGGCACCGACGTCGTGCCCGCCGTCCACGAGACCTTGGCGAAGATGTACGCCTTCGCCGAACGAGTCCGTTCCGGCGAGTGGAAGGGCGTCACCGGAGAGCGGATCCACACCGTCGTCAACATCGGCATCGGCGGCTCCGACCTGGGCCCGATGATGGCGTACGAGGCGCTGGAGCCGTTCCGTCACCCGGAGATCGAGTGCCGCTTCATCTCCAACATCGATCCGACCGACGCCGCCCAGAAGCTGAAGGGACTCGACCCCGCCACCACCCTGTTCGTCGTCTCCTCGAAGACCTTCTCGACCCTGGAGACGTTGACCAACGCCCGGCTGGCGCGCGCCTGGCTCCTCGACGCGCTCGGTGACGACGTGGACGCTGCCGACGCGGTGAAGAAGCACTTCGTCGCGGTCTCGACGGCCCTGGACAAGGTCGCGAACTTCGGGATCGACCCGGAGAACGCCTTCGGCTTCTGGGACTGGGTCGGTGGCCGCTACTCGGTCGACTCCGCCATCGGCACCTCCCTGGCGATCGCCGTCGGCCCCGAGGCCTTCGCCGAGTTCCTCGGTGGCTTCCACGCGATCGATGAGCACTTCCGCACCACCCCGCTCGACCGGAACGTCCCGGCGCTGATGGGTCTCCTCAATGTCTGGTACGTCAACTTCTTCGACGCCCAGACCCACGCCGTGCTGCCCTACGCCCAGCTGCTGCACCGGTTCCCCGCCTACCTTCAGCAGCTGACCATGGAGTCCAACGGCAAGTCGGTTCGCTGGGACGGCACCGCGGTGACCACCGACACCGGCGAGGTGTTCTGGGGCGAGCCCGGCACCAACGGTCAGCACGCGTTCTACCAGCTGATCCATCAGGGCACCCGGGTGATCCCGGCCGACTTCATCGCGTTCGCCAACCCCGCCTACCCCCTCGTGGACGCCAGTGATGGGCAGAGCACCGACGTGCACGAGCTGTTCCTGGCCAACTTCTTCGCCCAGACCCAGGCCCTGGCCTTCGGCAAGTCCGCCGAGCAGGTGCGGGCCGAGGGCACCGCGGAGAACATCGTCAACGCCCGGGTCTTCTCCGGCAACCGGCCGACCACCTCGATCATGGCGCCGGCTCTGACCCCACACGTGCTGGGTCAGCTGATCGCGCTCTACGAGCACATCACCTTCACCCAGGGTGTGGTGTGGGGCATCGACTCCTTCGACCAGTGGGGCGTCGAGCTCGGCAAGCAGCTCGCCCTGCAGATCAGCCCAGCGGTCTCCGGTGATGCGGAGACCGCCGAGCAGCAGGACACCTCCACCCAGTCCCTCATCGCCTACTACAGAGAGAAGCGCACGTGACCAGCGACGGTCATCCCGAGTCACTTATCGAGGTCCACGAGACCGCCGAGGCCCTGGCCTCGGCCGTTGCCGGAGAGTTCCTCAGCCGCCTCGCCGACCTGCAGGCTGCCGGCGACGTCCCCACCATCGGACTCACCGGTGGCACCATCGCCGAAGCGATCCATCGCGAGATCGCGCGCCTCGCGCCCGAGTCGGGTGTCGACTGGGGCGCGGTGGAGTTCTTCTTCGGCGACGAGCGCTACGTCGCCGCCGACTCCCCCGACCGCAACGCCGGCCAGGCCCGTGCCGCCTTCCTGACCGAGGTCGGGGTCCCGGACCACCGCATCCACGAGATGCCCGCCACCGACTCCGGCCTCAGCGTCGATGAGGCCGCGGCGCAGTTCTCCGAGGAGGTACGCAGCCACGGCGCCGGCGGCTTCGACATCCTCATGCTCGGCGTCGGTCCCGACGGCCACATCGCCTCCCTCTTCCCCGGCTTCCCGCAGCTCGAGGCGAAGGACGCGATCGCCGTCGGCGTCACCGGCTCCCCCAAGCCACCGCCCGAGCGCATCACCTTCACGTTCGAGGCGCTGCGCCGCTCCACGACCGTCTGGTTCCTGGTCAGCGGCGAGGGCAAGGCCGAAGCGGTGGCCAAGGCCCACTCCGGCGCCCCGATCACCGAGATCCCTGCCGGCGGCGTCACCGGCACCAACGAGACGACCTGGTTCCTGGACCGGGCCGCCGCCTCGAAGCTCTGACCCCCTCCCGACTCGGCGCGACTGTCCCACCTAGAAGCGCCGAGTCGGCGCAAATGTCTCGGGAACTCCGTTACCCAGGTTGCTAACGCCAGGTAAATCTTTCCCGCATCGGGTTCCGCGCGCACCTGCCGACTGCCACCATCCGAGCATGTCCTTCAGCGCCTCTCGGCGGCTGCGCCTCATCCTGGCCAGCCTCGTTGCCCTCGCCCTGGCGAGCTTCATGGCGGTCGTCACCACGACCGCCCCGGCCCAGGCGGCCACGATCACCGTATCCACGGCGATCACCACCCAGAACGGCTCGACGGCGACGGTGCGCGGCTACGTCGTCGGCCAGCCCACCGCGACCAGCACCGTCGTGACCAGCAACTATCCCAACGACTACGCGCTCGCGATCGCCGACTCGGCCTCGGAGACCAGTACGTCGAGGATGCTCTACGTGCAGATCCCCGACGCCTTCCGCAGCTCGTGGGGCCTGCGCACCAACCCGAGCCTGAAGGGGCGTCAGATCGATGTGACCGGCACCCTGGCGGCGTACTTCTCCCATCCCGGACACAAGAACGCCACCGCCTTCGCGTTCGCCGGCTCCACGCCGACGCCGACCCCGACCCCCACCCCGACCGCGAGCCCCACCCCGGACCCGAACGTCCCGGCGGGCTACTACGACTCGGCCGCAGGACTGTCCGGCTCGGCGCTGAAGTCGGCGCTGCACAACATCATCGACGGCCACAGCACCCTGACCTACAGCGCGGTCTGGGAGGCGCTGAAGGTCCTCGACCAGGACCCGAACAACTCCTCGAACGTAATCGAGTTCTACTCCGGGGTCTCCACACCGAAGACCAACAACGGCGGCGACGCCAACAACTGGAACCGCGAGCACACCTGGCCCCAGAGCCACGGAGACTTCGGCACGAGCAACGGCCCCGGCACCGACGTACACCACCTGAGGCCCGAGGACGTCACCGTCAACTCCACCCGCGGCAACAAGGACTTCGACCTCGGCGGGTCGGCCGTCTCGGAGTGCAGCGACTGCTGGAGCGACGCCGACTCCTTCGAGCCGCGCGACAGCGTCAAGGGCGACCTCGCCCGCGGCATCCTCTACATGGCCGTGCGCTACAACGGCGACGACGGCTTCGCCGACCTGGAGCTCAACAACTCCGTCAACGGCTCGACCAACTACCTGGGCAAGGTCTGCGTCCTGCTCGGCTGGCACAGCGCCGACCCCGTCAACGCAGCCGAGCGCACCCGCAACAACACGATCTACTCGACCTACCAGCACAACCGGAACCCGTTCATCGACCACCCGGAGTACGCCGAGTCCATCTTCGGCGCCACCTGCTAACCCCCCGCCGAGTCGGCTCATCTTGACCGGATTCTGCGTCGAGTCGGCGCATCTTGACCAAAAACACCGCCGAGTCGGCTCGTCATGACGAGCCGACTCGACGTAAATGTCGGTGGTCCCGCTCATGCTGGGCGCATGGATATCGAACAGATGCGATTCACCCGTACGCTCGGCTCCGACTTCCCGCTGGCCGCGACCCTGCCATTCACCACGAAGATGGCGCTCGCATCGGGTGTGACCCACCGACAACTGCGCGAACTCGTACACCTCGGACTCATCCGGCGGTTGATCAAAGGCGTCTATCTGGCCACGGAAGCTGGCGACTCGCTCGAGCTGCGGGTAGCGGGGCTCAAGCTCGTCGTTCCCGAGGACGCCGTGGTGGTCGACCGGCATGCTGGTTGGCTCCTCGGCGCCGACATGATGCTCGCACCGGGCGAGCACCTCGACCTGCAGCCTCTCTCGGTCTTCCTTCCCGCCGGCCGCGGTCGTCTGCGCAACGACCTCGCCGCCAGCGGCGAGCGCACCTTCGGTGACGACGACATCCTGGAGATCGACGGTCTGCTGGTGACCAGCGCGCTCCGCACCGCCTGGGACGTCGGCCGGGTGCGCTGGCCGGAGCGGGCGATCGCCGCGATCGACCAGATGCACCGGCTCGATCACTACGATTGTGAGGAGTTCCTCGCCGGCATCAACAGGTTCCGTGGGCAGCGATACGTCACCACGCTGAGAGCGGTCGGACCGCTCGCCGACGGTCGAGCGGAGTCACCTCCGGAGTCGATCCTCCGGATCTGGTCGAAAGAGGTGAGAGGCCTCGATCTCGTACCTCAGCTCGAGGTCCGTCGAGGACGCCGGTTCCTCGGACGCCTCGACCTCGGCAACGACCACCTGAAGATCGGCGTCGAGTACGACGGGGCCGAGTGGCACAGCACCCCCGAGCAACTGGCACATGACCGGAGCCGGCGAGCCGACATGATCGATGACGGCTGGCTCATCGAGGTCTTCACCAAGGACGACACGTTCAGCAGACTCGCCGACCCCGGCGTACGCCTGCGGCGGCTGCGCGATCGCGCCTACCAGTGCCTCGATCACGCGACGGCCGCCTGAAATCGCCGAGTCGGCTCGTCCTGACCACATCCGGTGCCGAGTCGGCTCGTCATAACGAGCCGACTCGGCACCGATTCATGTCAGAACGAGCCGACTCGGCGGGGGTTCAGAAGATGATCTCGCCGGACTTGCGGCGGGAGCGGAGCAGGGCGATTGCCTCCTCCAGGATGTCCTCGGCCTCGGCGTCGGAGCGGCGCTCCTTCACGTAGGCGAGGTGGGTCTTGTAAGGCTCGATCTTCGGCGCCGGGGGCGCGTTCTCCTCGTCCAGGCCCGCGGGGAGCCCACACTTGGGGCAGTCCCAGGAGTCCGGTGGCGTCGCCTCGACGGCGAAGGTGATGACCGAGCGATGTGCGTTGGCGCAGAAGTAGGTGACGGCCTTTCGCGGGGCAGCTTCGCCACGCTCCGCCTCACCCATCGGCCCAGCACCGACTCGGGAGCCCCGAATCGCGTTCCCTCCACCTGCCATGGTGCTGCGGTGTCCTCTCTCAACTTAAAGTTCGCAGCCCCGAGAGGCCACTTTGGGGGAATCGGACGGCAAAATCTCCGTCCAGCGTCGATGAGTTTAGACTCTATCGCGCGTGCGCTGAAGGGGAATGTGTCAGTAGGCCATCAGCAGGCCGAGCGCGATCACACAGGCGAACCAGATGACACCGATGCCGATGGTGAGCCGGTCGAGGTTGCGCTCGACGACCGAGGATCCCCCCAGCGAGCTCGAGACACCGCCACCGAACATGTCGGAGAGTCCGCCACCGCGGCCCTTGTGAAGCAGCACGAGCAGGATCATCAGCGCGCTCGCGATGACCAGGATGATGGTGAAGAGAAGTTCCACGTCTGAAATCCTATCTGGAGAGCGGCAAACCTACAGCACCGGTAGGTCGTAGTAGCGGGAGATCGCCGCGAAGTCCTCCACGGAGAGGCTCGCACCGCCGACCAGGGCGCCGTCGACGTCGCCTTCCTGCATCAGCGCCGCCACGTTGTTCGGCTTCACGGAGCCGCCGTAGAGAATGCGTACGCCACCGGCGATCTCTGCCCCGTAGAGCTTCTCCAGGCGCTCCCGGATGCCGGCGCAGACCTCCTGGGCGTCCTGCGCCGTCGCGGTCTCCCCCGTGCCGATCGCCCAGACCGGCTCGTAGGCGATCACGACCTGCGCGACCTCCGCATCGGTGAGCCCGGCCAGCGATGCCTCGGCCTGAGCGGTGCAGTGCTCGAGGTGGTTGCCGGCCTGGCGAACCTCGAGGCCCTCGCCGACGCAGACGATCGGCACGATGGTGTGCTTGAGCGCGATCTTCGCCTTCTGCGCGACGATCTCGTCGGTCTCGCCGAAGTGCTCACGACGCTCGGAGTGACCCACGATCACGTAGGAGCAGCCAAGTTTGGCCAGCATGGACGCCGCGATCTCGCCGGTGAAGGCGCCGGACTCATGGTTCGAGACGTTCTGGGCACCGTAGGTGATGCGCATCTTGTCGCCGTCGACCAGTGTCTGCACCGAGCGGATGTCGGTGAAGGGCGGGAAGACCGCGACCTCCACGGCAGCGAAGTCGTGCCGCTTGTCGGAGAGCGTCCAGGCGAGCTTCTGGACCAGCACCACCGCTTCTTGGTGGTTGAGGTTCATCTTCCAGTTGCCGGCGATGAGCGGGGTGCGCCCCGCGGCCGCCTTCTTGGCCGCCATCAGCCCAGTCCTCCGGCCAGGGTCGACTCCTCGAGCACGGCGATGCCCGGAAGGGTCTTGCCCTCCAGGTATTCGAGCGAGGCGCCGCCGCCGGTCGAGATGTGACCGAACTGGTCATCGGAGAACCCGAGCTTACGGATCGCCGCGGCGGAGTCACCGCCGCCGACGACCGAGAGGCCGTCGATCGTGGTGAGCGCCTGGGCGACCGCGCGGGTGCCTTCGGCGAAGGCAGCCTGCTCGAAGACGCCCATCGGTCCGTTCCAGAAGACCGTCTTCGCGCCCTCGAGCGCGGCGGCGTAGGTCTGCGCGGACTCCGGACCGATGTCGAGACCGAGCGACTCCGGTGGGATCGCGTTGGCCGCCACCACCCGGGCGGAGGCCTCGTCGCCGAAGGAGTCGGCGACCACGACGTCGGTCGGCAGCAGGATCTCGACGCCGATCTCCTCGGCGCGCTCGAGGTAGCCGAGCACGGTGAGGATCTGGTCCTCCTCGAGCAGCGACTGGCCGACCTCGTAGCCCTGAGCCTTGAGGAAGGTGAAGACCATGCCGCCCCCGATGAGCAGCTTGTCCGCCTTGCCGAGCAGGTTGTCGATCACGCCCAGCTTGTCGGAGACCTTCGATCCGCCGAGGACGACCACATAGGGGCGCTCGGGGGTCTCGGTCAGCCGCTTGAGCACCTCGATCTCGGTGGCCACCAGGTCGCCCTGCGCGCTCGGGAGCAGCTTGGCGACGTCGTAGACCGAGGCCTGCTTGCGGTGGACCACACCGAAGCCGTCGGAGACGAAGGCGTCGGCCAGAGCGGCGAGCTCGGCGGCGAAGGCGGCCCGCTCGATGTCGTCCTTGCTGGTCTCACCGGCGTTGAAGCGTACGTTCTCCAGCAGCGCGACCTGGCCGTCGGCGAGGCTGCCGACGACCGCGCTGGCGGAGTCGCCGACGGTGTCGGTCGCGAAGGCGACCTCGGCACCGAGCAGCTCACCGAGGCGGACGGCCACGGGCGCCAGCGAGTAGGCCGGGTCCGGCTCGCCCTTCGGGCGACCGAGGTGGGCGACCACCACGACCTTGGCGCCGGCGTCGGCCAGCGCCTTGATCGTCGGCACCGAGGCACGGATCCGACCGTCGTCGGTGATCGTGGTGCCTTCCAGCGGGACGTTGAGGTCGGAGCGCACGAGAACTCGCTTGCCCGCGACTCCCTGCTCGATGAGCTGCGTGAGATTCAGAGACATAACGGGCTAGACACTAACCTGTGAGGAAGGTCGCTGGGTCACAGGCTCGCGCCAACGTACGCAACCAGGTCACCGAGCCGGTTGGAGTAGCCCCACTCGTTGTCGTACCACGCCGCGACCTTGACCTGGTTGCCGATCACCTTGGTGAGCGGAGCGTCGAAGATCGAGGACGCCGGGTTGGTCACGATGTCGGAAGAGACGATCGGGTCGGTCGAGTAGACGAGGTACTTCCCGTCGGCGGCCTTCTCCATGATCGAGTTGATCTCCTCGACCGAGGTCTCGCGCGAGGCCTCGAAGGAGAGGTCGACGATCGAGCCGGTCGGGGTGGGCACGCGCAGCGCGTAACCGTCGAGCTTGCCCTTCAGCTCCGGCAGCACCAGGCCGATCGCCTTGGCGGCACCGGTCGAGGTCGGCACCACGTTGATCGCGGCGGCACGGGCGCGGCGCAGGTCCTTGTGGATGTTGTCCTGCAGGTTCTGGTCGGCGGTGTAGGCGTGGACCGTGGTCATCAGGCCCTGGTTGATGCCGATGCCCTCGTGCAGCGCCTTCGCCAGCGGCGCCAGGCAGTTGGTGGTGCACGAGGCGTTGGAGATGACCGTGTGGGCCTCCGGGTCGTAGACGTCCTCGTTGACCCCGAGGACGATGGTGGCGTCCTCGTTCTTCGCCGGGGCGGAGATGATGACCTTCTTCGCGCCGCCGTTGTCGACGTGGGCGCGGGCCTTGGTCGCGTCGGTGAAGAAGCCGGTGGACTCGATCACGACATCGACGCCGAGATCGGCCCACTTGAGGTTGGCCGGGTCACGCTCTGCGTACGCCTTGATCTCCTTGCCGTCGACGACGATCGCGTCCTCGGTGGCGGACACGTCGGCGTCGAGGGGGCCGAGGATCGAGTCGAACTTCAGCAGCGTCGCGAGGGTGGCGTTGTCACTGAGGTCGTTGACCCCGACGATCTCGATGTCGAGGTCGGAGGCGCGCACCGCGCGGAAGAAGTTGCGGCCGATCCGGCCGAATCCGTTGATGCCTACTCGAACTGTCACGTGGACTCCTGGTTCGCGTCGAAAAGATTGTGCGCGGGATCACCCGCTGACGCCGACACTACCCAGCCCCTCTGAACTGCGGGAGACTGGGTTGGATCGTTCCAAAAGACGGACGAGTAGCAAACGGCCCGAGCCCCTCGCATACACGAGGGGCTCGGGCCGGTTCGAAGATGTGAAGGGGTTTCCTAGGCGTCCTCGGCGAGCATCTCCGCGGTCAGCGACGCCTCGGTGTCGGGGATGCCGAGCTCCTCGGCCCGCTTGTCGGCCATCGCCAGCAGGCGACGGATACGGCCCGCGATGGCGTCCTTGGTCAGCACCGGGTCGTGGAGCTGGCCGAGCTCCTCGAGGGAGGCCTGCTTGTGCTCCAGCCGGAGCTTGCCGGCCTGGCGAAGGTGGTCGGGGATGTCCTCCCCGAGGATCTCCAGGGCACGCTCGACGCGGGCACCGGCGGCAACGGCCGCACGGGCCGAGCGGCGCAGGTTGGCGTCGTCGAAGTTGGCCAGACGGTTGGCGGTGGCGCGGACCTCGCGGCGCATCCGGCGCTCCTCCCAGGCCATCAGCGACTCGTGGGCGCCCAAGCGGGTCAGCAGCTGGCCGATCGCGTCACCGTCACGGATGACGACGCGGTCCACGCCGCGTACCTCACGGGGCTTGGCGGAGATGCCGATCCGGCGAGCAACACCGACCAGCGCCAGCGCCGACTCCGAGCCCGGGCAGGTCACCTCCATCGAGGACGACCGGCCCGGCTCGGTGAGCGAGCCGTGGGCCAGGAAAGCACCGCGCCAGGCGGCCACGGCGTCGCAGGCCCCGCCCGAGACGACGGCAGGCGGAAGACCCCGCACCGGCCGGCCGCGCTGGTCGAGAAGGCCGGTCTGGCGCGCGAGCGCCTCACCGTCCTTGACCACGCGCACGATGTAGCGGCTGCCCTTACGAAGCCCGCTCGCCTGGATGAGAGCCACCTCTGCCTCGTGGCCGAAGACGTCGGCGATGTCTCGCTTCAGTCTCCTGGCGGCCAGACCGGTGTCGAGCTCAGCCTCGACCACGATCCTGCCGGCCACGATGTGGATCCCCCCAGCGAACCTCAACGTCGAGGCAACCTCTGCCTTGCGGCAGCATGTCTTGGTGATCTGAGTGGAGGCAAGCTCTGCCTTCACCTGTCCCGTCATCGCCATGTCGGAGAGTCTTTCATTGTTGTCAACGACCCTCGAATCGGTTCCATCTCAGAGCACTTCCGGGTGGGGCCGGAGCGAGGCTTGCGGTGGATGGGACGGCGTAGGTCCGGGCTCATGACGCCGATGTGGTCAGCCTGCCCCGATCACCCTTGCGTACGCCGCGGCGAGCCGCTCCGGGTCGTGGCGAGGGGTCCCGTCGCCGACGGCGACGTCGGCGACCTCGACCTGCGCACCGCACTTCTCGGCCACCCGCGACAGGTCGTCGAGACCGTCGAGGGAGGAGTCGACGAGGACGGTGTGGATGCGGAGGTCGGGGGCGTGGTCCAGGAGGACCGAGAGGTGCTCGGCAGGCCCGAAGCCGGTGGTCTCCCCCGGCTGCTCGCCCAGGTTGAGCACGACGACGATCTTCGCGGAGGTCGCCACCAGGGCCTCGCGCAGGGCGCGGACCATCAGGTGCGGCAGGACCGAGGTGAACCAGGAGCCCGGCCCCAGGAACACCCACTCGGCCTCGCAGATCGCCTTGACGGCGTCGGGGGCGGCCGGCGGGTTGTCGGGGACCAGCTGGATCGACTCGATCCGGCCGTCGGTGGTGGCGACCTCGACCTGACCGCTGATCTCCAGCCTGGCCTCCGGGTCGCCGGGAACGAGGCCGCTGACCTCGGCGACGATGTCCATCGGGACCAGCGCCATCGGCAGGACCCGGCCCTTGGCGCCCAGCAGGCGGCCAACCCAGTCGAGGGCCTCGACGTGGTCGCCGAGCTGCTCCCACAGGCCCACGATCAGCAGGTTGCCGAGGTTGTGGCCGCGCATCTCGCCCTCGCCGGCGAAGCGGTGCTGCAGCACCTGCGCCCAGGTGTCGTCCCAGCGGTCCGCGCCGCACAGCGCGGCGAGCGCCATCCGCAGGTCGCCCGGCGGGAGCACGCCGAACTCCCGTCGGAGCCGGCCGCTCGAGCCACCGTTGTCGGCGACCGTGACGATCGCGGTGAGCTGGTCGACGGTCAGGTCGTCGACGAGCAGACGCAGCGCGCTCAACGAGGCGTGCAGTCCGTGCCCTCCCCCCAGGGCGACGACGGCCTGGGCTTCTGCCCCGGGTCGGTCGGCCCCGGCCACTCTCACTCCCGCCCGAGGTCTCGGTGGATCGCCTTCGCATCCAGGCCGGCATCTCGCAGCCGCCTGGAGATCTCCTCCGCCATCGCCACGCTGCGGTGCTTGCCGCCCGTGCACCCGATCGCCACGCGCATGAACCTCTTTCCTTCGTGGAGATAGCCCTTGGTCACTCCGATGAGCACCGGAACATACCCGCTCAGGAACTCCTCCGCACCAGGACGCGAGTAGACATAGGCGGCGACGTCGGGGTTGTCACGTCCGTTGCCGTCCTTCAGCTCCGGCACCCAGTGCGGGTTGGGCAGGAAACGCATGTCGGCCATGAAGTCGGCGTCGACCGGGATCCCGTACTTGAACCCGAAGCTCACCACCGACACCTTCAGGGTCGTCCGCTCGGGAGTGCCGAACGCCTCGGCGATCCTCGCGGTGAGCTGGTGCACGTTGAGCTGGGTGGTGTCGATGACCAGGTCGGCGGCACCGCGCAGGCTGGCCAGCACCACCCGCTCCCGCTCGAGCGCGTCCAGCAGCCGCTCGTTGCCCCGCTGCATCGGGTGCGGCCGTCGCGCGGCCTCCTGCCGGCGGACCAGCGTGTCGTCGGCGGCGTCGAGGAAGACCAGCGTCGTACGCCGCCCGGTGGCCTTCTTCGCCACGATCTCCTCGAGCTCGGCGAAGAAGGAGCCGGAACGTACGTCGGTCACGACCGCCACCGGCTGCTCCGGGCCCCGGGCCGCGTCGACCCGCTCGACCACCTGCGGGAGCAGGCTCGGCGGCAGGTTGTCGACGACGTAGTAGCCGAGATCCTCCAGCTCCTTGGCGGCGGTGCTCCGCCCGGCACCGGTCATGCCGGTGATGACGACGACCTCCCCCTTGTGCATGACCTACTCCTCGATGATCTCGCCGGTGGTGACGTTGATGGCGCTAACCTTGCCATTCTTCGCCGTCTGCTCCACAGCGGTCTTGATCGCGGTCGCGGTGCCGGGCCCGATGCCGGGCACCTGGGCGATCTCCTCGACGGTCGCCGCGCGGAGCTTCTTGAGCGAGCCGAAGTGCTTCATCAGGGTCTTGCGGCGCACCTCGCCGAGGCCGGGTACGTCGTCGAGCAGGCTCTCCACCATCGACTTCGACCGGCGGCCGCGGTGATGGGTGATCGCGAACCGGTGCGCCTCGTCGCGGACCCGCTGCAGCAGGTAGAGACCCTCGGAGCTGCGCGGCAGGATGACCGGGTCCTCCTCGCCGGGCACCCAGACCTCCTCCAGGCGCTTGGCCAGCCCGACGACCGGGATGTCGTCGATGCCCAGCTCGGCCAGGGCTCGCTGGGCGGCGGCCACCTGGGGCGCGCCGCCGTCGACGACGACCAGACCCGGTGCGTAGGCGAACTTCCGCGGCCTCCCGGTCTCCGGGTCGACCAGCATCGGGCCGTTGGCCCCCTCGACCTCCGTCGACACGATCGAGGTCGACTGCTCGTCGAGGAGCCGCTTGAACCGGCGGGTGATCACCTCGTGCATCGCCCGGACGTCGTCGGAGCCGTCCTGGCCCTTGATGATGAACCGGCGATACTCCGACTTGCGGGCCAGGCCGTCCTCGAAGACCACCATGCTGGCCACGATCTCGGTGCCCTGCAGGTGGGAGATGTCGTAGCACTCGATCCGCAGCGGCACCTCGTCGAGCTCCAGCGCCTCCTGGATCTCCTCCAGCGCCCGGTTGCGCGTCGTCAGGTCGCTGGCGCGCTTGGTCTTGTGGAGCGCCAGGGCCTGCTCGGCGTTCTTCGCCACGGTCTCCTGGAGCGTCTTCTTGTCGCCGCGCTGCGGCACCCGGATCCGCACCTTCGCCTTGCGTACGTCGGAGAGGAGCTCCTCGAGCGTCTCGTGGTCGGGCGGCAGCGCCGGGACCAGGATCTCGCGCGGGATCGCCTCAGCGTCCTCGCCGGCGTAGAGCTGCAGCAGGAAGTGCTCGACCAGGCCCGCGGTGTCGGCGTCGTCCATCCGGTCGGCCACCCAGCCGCGCTGGCCCTTGATCCGGCCGCCCCGTACGTAGAAGATCTGCACGCCGACCTCGAGCGGGTCCTCGGCCAGGGCGATGACGTCGGCGTCGGCACCGTCGCCGAGCACCACGGCCTGCTTCTCCAGGGCACGCTGCATCGCGCCGAGGTCGTCACGCAGCCGCGCGGCCTTCTCGAAGTCCAGGGCCTCGGACGCGGCGTACATCTCCTTCTCGATCCGCTTGATGAAGGTCGTGGTGTGGCCGGCCATGAAGTCGCAGAAGTCGTCGACGATCTCGCGGTGCTCCTCGGCGGAGATGTTGCCCACGCACGGGGCGGTGCACTTGTCGATGTAGCCGAGCAGACAGGGACGGCCGATCTGCTGCGAGCGCTTGAAGACGCCGTTGCTGCACGAGCGCATCGGGAAGACGCGCAGCAGGATGTCGACGGTCTCGCGGATCGCCCAGGCGTGACCGTAGGGGCCGAAGTATCTGGTGCCCTTGCGTTTGGCCCCACGTCCGACCATGACCCGGGGGAACTCCTCGGAGACGGTCACCGCGAGCCACGGGTAGGACTTGTCGTCGCGGTACTTGACGTTGAACCGCGGGTCGAACTCCTTGATCCAGGTGTACTCGAGCTGGAGCGCCTCGATGTCGTTGTTGACCGTCGTCCACTCGACGCTGGCGGCGGTGGTGACCATCGTCGCCGTACGCGGGTGGAGGCTGGGGATCGGCTGGAAGTAGTTCGCGAGCCGCTGGCGCAGGTTGATCGCCTTGCCGACGTAGATCACCCGCCCCTTGGGATCACGGAACCGGTAGACCCCGGGCTGGGTGGGGATGTCTCCAGCTCTGGGGCGATAGCTCTGCGGATCGGGCACGTCCGCCAGCCTATCGGCGAGGACCGACAGCCGGACCGTGCCCGACGGGCTGACCTGTCAGCGGCTCCAGTCGATCGCGTCGAGCTCGGCCAGCAGCCGAGCGCCACGTACGGGATCGTGGTGGGCCACCCAGGAGACCCGGCCGCGCAGATGCTCCTCGAACGCCGGGACCTCGTCGCGATTCTGTGTGCTCGGGCCATGGCGGCGGCAGTTGTGGAGGATCGCGCGGAGCAGGTCGACCTCCTCGCGGGGCACGCGGGGTCGCTCGTTGACGACCAGTCCCGCCAGCCGCTGGCGGCCACCGCGCGGCATCACGCCGGTCTTGCGCGGGTTGAGCCGAAAACCCTCGTCCCGCACGATCTCCTCGATCGCGTCGAGCAACCGTGAGGTGCCGTGCCCCCAGCCGACCTCGCCCGAGAACGCCAGGTCGTCGGCGTACCGGGTGTAGCGGCCGCCCCATGAGCGGGCGAGAGCGGTGAGCCGGACATCGAGGCCGTACGCGGTGAAGTTGGCGAGCGCGGGCGACGTCGGCGCGCCCTGAGGCAGATGGGGCGCGGCCAGTCGGCGCCCGAGCCGCCAGTGGGCATCGAGGAGCTCTTCCGCGCCGGGGCGTGGCACCGCCCTCCAAGCCGCACGCGGCAGTACGCAGGTGCTCAGTCCGGCCAGGCAGTGCGCGACCGGTTCGGGGTAGCCCGCCGTGCGCCAGATGCCGTAGACCCGGGAGACGCTCACGCTGGCGAAGAACGCCTCCAGATCCAGGCGCAGGACGATCGGCCGGCCGGCGTGCGGTACGGCGTACGACCTCACCGAGCCGCCCGGCCGGAAGCCACGAGCTGCATCATGCGGCGGGATCCGTGAGACGACCTGGTCCAGGAGGCGCCGCTGGATGGCCCGCAGCCGGGGCTTGGGTGCCTCGAGGACGCGGATCGCGCCGCTCGGAGCGGTCCGATGGCTGACCCGATAGTGCTGGAGCCGGGGCTCGTCGGCGGCTCTGGCCCAGCGCCGCAGGTCGGCGAACCAGTCCAGCTCAGCTGCGGTCACGTCGAGGAAGGCAGCGACCGAAGCCAGGTCGTCGAGCTCCGGCAGGCGCCACCGGTTGGTGACCATGCGGGTCGCTGCCACCGGCTGGGTGACCGGCCCGACGGCCACCGCCTTGTCGGCTGCCGGCAGCCTGCGCAGAACCATCGCGAGCTCGCGCGGCCGGTCGTGGGGCGGCCGGGGATAGAGCTCGAGCGTCTGCGTCGCCAAGGAGCGCAGCCAGGCCAGGCGTCGCCCGAGCACGACCGCCCCGCTCGCGACCAGGCCGTCGCGGCTCCACTCCCCCGCCAGGAAGCCCGCCGCCAACGCTCGTGCCGTGTCGGCTCTCAACGCGGCAGCCAGGGGACGCGAGCACCGCTGGAGTGCGGCAGCGCCGCTCGACCCGTCTCGTCGTGCGCGCGGCGACCTGCAGCGGAGCGCAGCCTGTCGCGCGCGGTGCCGTGCCCGGACGTACCGGTGGCCCCCGGGGTAGCCCCGGGGAGGCTGACCGGTGTCACGCACCGGATCGCCGTCTCGAGATGACGCTGCCGCACGTCAGCACGATAACGTCCCCGAGGGCGAGCTGATGCCCGACCGGCGCAGGCCGGGCATCAACTCACCCGACGGATCAGCCGAGCAGCTCCACCTCCGAGAGCGTGATCGGCTCAGCGGCCGGCCCGGTGAACTCGATCCGGATCCGGCTGAACCTCGACTCCGACTCGAGCTTGAACGGCCGGGTGGCCTGCTGCCAGTCGAACTTCTCCCCCGAGCGCCGGTCGAGGACCTTCCAGTCGGTGCCGTCGTTGGACCCCTTGACGACCCAACCGCTCGGCGAGCCGCCGTCGGCACCGTTGGTGAGGGTGTAGAACGACACCGGCACCCTGGTCCCGGAGAACCGGTACTCGACCCAGCCGTCGCCGGCCACGGTCGCCTGCGTCCCGGAGTCGTTGTCGACGAGCGTCTCGCCATCGCTGCCGCTGGCCGACACCGTGCCCTTGCCGGCGCCGGACCTGTCGGCCAGCGGCGTGGCGGGCTGCGAGCCGTCGGTCAGCGACGGCGGGACAGCGCTGGGCGAGGTGCCCCAGCGCGACGTCCTCGAGCCCATGTCGAACTCGATGGTGCCGCCGTCGGCGAGCTCCTGGTGGGAGACGTACGTCTTGTCCCACCGCTTGCCGTCGATCTTGACGCCCTGGACGTAGATGTTCTTGTTGCTGTTCTTCGGAGCCTTGATCACCAGGTCCTTGCCGCCCTCGAGGTGGAGGGTGGCCTTGGTGAACAGCGGCGAGCCGAGCACGAGGTTCTCGCTGCCCATCTGGAGCGGGTAGAGGCCGAGCGAGGAGAAGAGGTACCACGCCGAGGTCTCGCCGTTGTCCTCGTCACCGGCGTAGCCCTGCCCGATCTCGGAGCCGGTGTACATCCGGCGCAGCGTCTCGCGCACGATCTCCTGCGTCTTCCAGGGCTGACCGGTGTAGCTGTACATCCACGGGATGTGGTGGCTGACCTGGTTGGAGAAGCCCCACTGCCCCATGCGTACGTCCCGGGCCTCACGGATCTCGTGGATGATGCCGCCGTAGGAGCCGGGGTACTCGCCCGTCTCCGGAGTCGAGAAGAAGGTGTCCAGCTTCGTCGCGAGCGCGCCACGACCGCCGTAGAGGTTGGCCAGGCCCTGGCCGTCCTGCGGGGTGTGGAACGCGAAGTTCCAGCCGTTGGTCTCGGTGTAGTCGTGATCGCTGCCCCACACCAGCGGGTTGTAGGCCGCCGGTGACTTCTTGAAGGTGCCGTCGGCGTTGCGGCCCTGGAAGAAGCCCACCTTGTCGTCGAAGGTGTTGACGTAGTTGCGAGCCCGGCTGAGGAAGTACTCCGACTCCTCCCGCAGCCGCTTCTTCTCGGCCTTCGAGATCCCGTCTCGCCGGGCGAGCTTCGCGGCCATGTTCCCGATGCCGTAGTCGTTGATGTAGCCCTCGAGACCCCAGGAGACGCCCTCGCTCACGGCCGCGGGCGTGTAGCCGAGGAACACCGAGGTCTGCATCCCCTTGCGGCCGACGTTGGAGTTGGTCGCGGAGCCCGGGGGCCGGACGGTGGCGTTCTTCACCGCGGCCGCATAGGCGGCCTCGGCGTCGATCCCCTTCACGCCCTTGACGTACGCGTCGGCGAACGAGACGTCCGAGCTGGTGCCGGTCATCAGGTTGGCGTAGCCCGGCGAGGACCAGCGCGAGATCCAGCCGTTGTCCTTGTACTGCTGCACGAACCCGTTGACCATCTCGGCCGCCTGGCTCGGCTCCAGGAGCGAGTAGGCCGCCCAGGTGGTGCGGTAGGTGTCCCAGAAGCCGTTGTTCACATAGACCTTGCCGTCCTTGATCTCGGCCCCGGTGTGGGTGGGCGTGGTGCCCGGCGGGTTCGCGTCGTCAGAGGTCGACTGGACGGCGTGCTTCCAGACCGGCTCGTCCTCGGTGCCGGTGTTCTCGTGGCCCGAGTTCGGGTAGAGGAAGAGCCGGGCGAGGTTGGAGTAGACGGTCGTCTTCTGGTCCTTGGTCGCGCCCTGGATGTCGAGGACGTCGAGCTTGTCCTGCCACAGCGCCTTCGCCTTCTCCTTGACCGTGTCGAAGGAGTCCTCGGCGACCTCGAGCTCGAGGTTGCGCTTGGCCTGGTCGATGCCGATCAGGCTCGTGGCGATCCGCATCGTCACGGTCCGGTCCGCACCGGCGTCGAACGCGAGATGGCCCTGTACGTCCGGGCGCTCGCCGGTGGCGTACTTGCCGCCGCCGGTGACGGGCTGGTCGAACGTCGCGTAGACGTACATCCGGGTGGCGCCGTTGGACAGGCCGCTGCGGGTGTCGGTGAAGCCCTGCAGGGTTCCCGCGGCCGGGTCGAGGGTCAGCCCGCCGTCGTTGTCGACGTTGTCGAACACCAGCCGCGCGGAGTCACCGGGATAGGTGAACCGGAACACGGCCGCATGGTCGGTCGGTGCGATCTCGGCGCTCTGCCCGTTGTCGAAGCCGACCTTGTAGTAGTAGGGCCGGGCGATCTCGTTCTCGTGCTCGAAGGTGAGCTCGCGCGCGTTGCGGCCCGGGTCGGGGGTGCCCTCGGCCGCGGACGGCATCACCTGGAAGGTCTGCCGGTCACCCATCCACGGGCTGGTCTCGTGGCTCAGCGTCAGCGCCTGCAAGCCGGTCCGGTTCTGGGCGTCATTGTCCTGGTGGTAGCGGTAGAACCACGACAGCGAGCCGGCGTTGGTCATCGGCGCCCAGAAGTTGAAGCCGTGCGGGACGGCGGTCGCCGGGATGTTGTTGCCCCGCGAGAAGCTCCCGCTCGACTGGGTGCCGCGGGTGGTGACGGCGTAGTCGACGCGGCTGGTCACCTGCGGTGTCTTCGGGGACGCGGCGATCTCGATGTCGTCGTACCAGCCACGGAACTTCGTCGGGCCGCTCGGCGCGTCGACGGCGACCAGGATCCGGTCGATCGTCTTGCCCGCGGCGACCTCGCCGATGACGGAGGTCTTCTTGTTCCACTGGTTGGTGTAGAGCGACTTCGACTCGCCCTGGCCCTTCGGGGACAGTACGTAGCCCTGCGCGTCGAGCGCGTCCAGCTCGGAGAGCAGGGTGCCGTCGGTGAAGGCCAGGTCGACGGCCGTATAGGTGCTCGGGTAGCTCAGGTCGCCCTCGATGAACTCCGGGAAGACCAGATAGGACAGCTCGGTCTCCCTGCCGACCGGGATGTCGACGTCGAAGACGCGGTTGTAGGAGTGACCCTTGTCCTCGGTGATCTTGCCTGCGTACTCGAAGGCGTGGGTGCCGGTGAAGCCGACCTTCGACTTCGCGGCGTACGCCAAGGCGGGGCCGTCGTCGGGGTGGCTGGTCATGTTCTTCAGCGGCGGCGGGGGCTCGGAGCCGTCGGAGAGCTGCCACTCGGCGAGCTGGATGATGCCTCCGCTCTGGTTCGCGGAGATGTCGATGCGGTAGTGGGAGTACGCCTGCGGGGAGGCGAGCTCGAACTCTCGGGTCTGGAAGCGCTCGTCCCAGGACTGGCCGGTGCGGGTGTCGACGGTCGTCCAGCTCTGGCCGTCGGTGGAGCCCTGGATCACCCAGTCCTTGGGGTCGCGTTCGGCGGCGTCGTTGGCCGAGGTGAGGGCGTACTTCACGACGCTGACGGGCTGGTCGAGCTCGATCTGCACCCAGCCGGTGATCGCGAAGGTGAGCCACTTGGTGTTGATGTCGCCGTCGACGAGCTCTGCCGCGCCTTCGCCCGAGCCGGTGTTCTCCCCGCTGGCGGTGACGCCGGTGATGTGCTCGGAGATGTCGCCGGGGATGCCGAAGGGGTCGGGTCCGGTGACGCCCGCGCTGCGGGGGTCGCCGTCCTCGTCGGTGTCGACGAGATCGGCCCAGCTGGGCTGGGGGTCGTCCTCCTCGAAAGAGGTCTCCCAGTCTCCGCCTTCGGCGGCCTGCTGCGGGTCGGCGGTGTCGGACCTCGGGGCGGTCGGGTCAGGTGCGTCCGGGGTCGCGAGCGCGGGTGCGGTGGCGCTCATCGCGACCATCAGCGTCGCCGTCGCGGCGATCATCGCGGCCAGGCGGGCCCGGCCTCTCGTTCTGTGTGGTGCGTCCCAACGGTGCATCGGTGTGATCTCCTTCACATGGGGGCCATCCCAGATGGAACCGTTGGATGACAACGTTGTCAACGAAGTTTGCGAAGGATTTACGCGGGCACTCTTGGAACGAGAAGGGATTTGTGCCGACACACGGGAAGAATCGAGACATCGTTGTCGCGCTCGGATCGACGTCTACGCTGAGCACGTGGCATCACCCTCGTCCGAGCAGACCCGTCAGCAGCGCCGCCCGACCATGAAGGACGTCGCGGCGTCGGCCGGGGTGAGCCTGAAGACCGTCTCACGGGTGGTCAACGGCGAGTCCAACGTCAACGACGACCTGCGCGCGGCGGTGCTCGAGTCGATCGCCCAGCTCGGGTTCCGGCCCAACGCTGGTGCGCGCGGACTGCGACAGGGACGGTCTGGCACCGTCGGACTGCTGCTCGAGGACGTCGCCGACCCGTTCTACTCGATCCTGTCGCGCGCGGTCGAGGAGGTCGCTCGGGAGCGCGGGACGATGGTCTTCGCCGGCTCCTCAGCGGAGGACGCGGACCGGGAGCGCGAGCTCGCCCTCGCGTTCTGCGAGCGGCGCGTCGACGGCCTCATCGTCGTGCCGGCCGGCACCAGCCACTCCTACCTCCTACCCGAGATGCGAGCCGGCATCCCGGTCGTGTTCGTCGACCGCCCGCCCGGCGACATCGAGGCCGACATGATCCTCACCGACAACCGCGGCGGCAGCCGGCGCGGCGTGGAGCATCTGCTCTCCCACGGACATCGCCGCATCGGTTTCATCGGCGACGCACCGGAGATCTACACCGCCGGCGAGCGCCTGCGCGGCTATCGCGAGGCGCTCGAGGCGGCCGGGATCCCCTTCACCGACGACCTCGTCACCCAGGCGCGCCCGTCCTCCGCATCGAGCGCTGATGCACTCGACCGACTGCTCGACGGACCGTCACCGGCGACCGCGCTGCTGTGCGGCAACAGCCGCACCACCGTCAGCGTTCTGCGCGAGCTCGCCCGGCGCTCCGCACGACTGGCCCTGGTCGGCTTCGACGACGTCGAGCTCGGCGATCTCCTCCAACCGGGGCTCACCGTCGTCGCCCAGGATCCCGGTGCCATGGGCGCGGCCGCCGCGCGGCTCCTGTTCCAGCGCATCGCCGGCGACACCGCGGGCCCGCCCCAGACGGTCACCATCGGCGCTCGCCTGATTCCCCGAGGCTCCGGGGAGCTCCCGGCTCCCTGAGTCTGGGGAAATCGGCCGCGCCGGACCTGGGTTTTAAAGTCTAGTGGTCTAGTATGGTTATGTGCCTTGTCGTGACCGCTACGGATACGCGCTGACCACCAGTGACGAAGCTGCCCTGGCCTACTCCCAGGGGCTGCTCGATGTGCTTCGCCTACGGGATGGCGCCCTCGCCTCCTTCGCGGCCTCGATCGTCCTCGACCCGACGTTCGCGCTCGGACATGCGGCGCTGGCGCTGCTCGGACACGAGATGTGCGCTCCCGTCGACGTCGACGCGCGCCTGCGGCAGGCCCGGCTCCACGCCCAGCGGGCGACCGAACGGGAGCGCAGCCACGTCCACGCGGTCGATGCCCACATCGGCGGCAACCCGCGGCCGCTGATCGACCATCTGGCGGCCTTCCCGCGAGACGCGCTGCTGCTCTCGACCGCGGTGCCGACGATCGCCTTCGCCGGGGCGACCGAGGTGCCCGAGGAGGCCTGGGCGATCGTCGAACGCGCCGCGCCCGCCTACGGTGACGACTGGTGGTTCGCCGGCCTACTCGCCTTCGTACGACAGGAGCAGCGCCGCTTCGATGACGCGATGTCGCTCTCCTGCGCCTCCCTGGCGGTGGAGCCCGGGGCCGGCCACTCCGCCCACGCCCGCGCGCACGCCCACTACGAGACCGGCGACCACCAGGCGGGTCTCGCGTGGATGTCGACGTGGGTGCTCGGCGACGGCGCCCAGATCGACTCGCTCTCCCACTTCTCCTGGCACGCCGCGCTCCATGAGCTCTCGCTCGGCGACCTCGATGCCGTACGTCGCCGCTACCTGACCCAGCTCCAGCCCGGCCACGCGCTGGGCTGCCGGGCGCTGGTCGACTCCGGCTCGCTGCTCTTCCGCTGGGCGCTGACGCCGGGTGCTCGTGACGTACCCGACATCGCCGAGGTCGTACGCGTCACCGGCCGCGAGACGATGACCCGGCCCGCCACGCCGTTCCTGGCGATGCACACCGCGGTCACCCATCTGGCCACCGGCGACGCCGGTGCGCTCGACGAGCTGAGGTCGTGGGCCGCCGGGCACGTACACCCGACCATGGCCACCGTCGTCTCCCCGCTCGCCGAGGCCCTCGGGCTGATGGCCCGCGACGAGAACTCCACCGCCGCCGACCGGCTCGCCGCGCTCGCCCCGTCGATCCGCCGCCTCGGCGGCTCCGACGCGCAGCGGGAGATCATCGAGGAGGCCCGCATCGCCGCCCTGCTCCGCGCCGACCGCTGGGACGAGGCCCGGGTGCTGCTCGACGCCCGTCTCGACCGGCGTCGCTCCCCGCGCGACGAGCTGTGGCGGGCACAGGCGCTCGCGCGCACCTGAGCCTCCCGAGGAGCCTCCGCGCGGGCGACCTCTCAGCTGGGGACGATCTCTCCGTCGGTCACCTCGAAGGCGACCTCCTCCAGCGGACTCGTCGCCGGGCCCTGGGTCACCGAGCCGTCCTCGATCGAGAACCGGCTGCCGTGGCACGGGCAGTCGATGGTGCCGCCGGCGACCTTCGTGACCGGGCAGCTGCGGTGGGTGCAGATCGCGGAGAAGACCTTGAACGTGCCCTCGGTCGGCTGGGTGGCCACCAGGTTGCGGTCGGCGACGATCACTCCGCCGCCGACCGGGATCTCGCTCGTCGCGACGAGCGGGCCGTCACCCGTCGACCCGGAGTCACCGCCACCGGTCCCGCCGGAATCGCTGCCGCCGCACGCCGCGAGGAGCGGGACACCGACGACCGTGACCGCGGCCCCGCCTACGACCTTCCGGCGGGTGATTCGAGATTCACTCATGCCGCCCAGAATAGGCGCGCCGACCTCGCACGTCGCCCGCCGAGCGCAAACCTTCAGGCAAATCTCGATCTCGGGTCAGGAGGTGCTGACCTTCTTCCGCGCCGCGGTCTTCTTCGCTGCGGTCTTCTTCGCCGTCGTCTTGGTCGGAGCGGCCTTCGCCTTCACCGGCTTGTCCGGCGGCTGCTCGGCGGCCTTGCCGTCGAGCAGCGGGGCGAGGAAGCCACCGGTGTGGCTGCCGGGGGTCGCCGCGACGGTCTCGGGAGTGCCCTCCGCGATCACCGTGCCACCGCGGTTGCCACCCTCCGGGCCCATGTCGATGAGCCAGTCGGCGGTCTTGATCACATCGAGGTTGTGCTCGATCACGAGCACGGTGTTGCCCTTGTCGACCAGTGAGGACAGCACGCCGATGAGCTTGCGGATGTCTTCGAAGTGGAGGCCGGTGGTGGGCTCGTCGAGGACGTAGAGGGTCTTGCCGGTCGAGCGCTTCTGCAGCTCGGCGGAGAGCTTGACCCGCTGCGCCTCACCGCCCGACAGGGTGGTCGCGGGCTGGCCCAGCCGCACGTAGCCCAGGCCGACCTCGACCAGGGTCTTCATGTGGCGCGCGATCGCTGGGACCGCGGCGAAGAACTCGACCGCCTCCTCGATCGGCATGTCGAGCACCTCGGCGATCGACTTGCCCTTGTAGTGGACCTCGAGCGTCTCGCGGTTGTAGCGCGCGCCGTGGCAGACCTCGCACGGGACGTACACGTCCGGCAGGAAGTTCATCTCGATCTTGATCGTGCCGTCGCCGGAGCAGGCCTCGCAGCGGCCACCCTTGACGTTGAACGAGAACCGGCCCTGCAGGTAGCCCCGCATCTTGGCCTCCGGGGTGGAGGCGAAGAGCTTGCGGATGTGGTCGAAGACGCCGGTGTAGGTGGCCGGGTTGGACCGCGGCGTACGCCCGATCGGGGACTGGTCGACGTGGATCACCTTGTCGACGTTGTCCAGGCCGGAGATCTTGGTGTGCCGGCCCGGAACGGTGCGAGCGCGGTAGAACTCCTTGGCCAGCGCGGTGTAGAGGATGTCGTTGACGAGCGTCGACTTGCCCGAGCCGGAGACGCCGGTGACCGCGAGGAAGAGCCCCAGCGGGAAGGTGACGTCGATGTCCTTGAGGTTGTTCTCCTTGGCACCGTGGACCGTCAGTTCGCGCCCGGCGGTGCGGGGGCGGCGAACGGCCGGGACAGCGATCTCGCGGCGACCCGCCAGATACTGACCGGTCACCGACTGCTCGTTGGCGAGCAGCTCCTCGACCGTGCCGGAGTGGATCACCTGGCCGCCGTGCTCGCCGGCGCCGGGGCCGATGTCGACGACCCAGTCGGCGACCTTGATGGTGTCCTCGTCGTGCTCGACGACGATCAGGGTGTTGCCGAGCCGCTTGAGCCGCTCGAGGGTCTCGATCAACCGGTGGTTGTCGCGCTGGTGGAGGCCGATGGACGGCTCGTCCAGCACGTAGAGGACGCCGACCAGACCGGACCCGATCTGGGTGGCCAGCCGGATCCGCTGGGCCTCACCGCCGGAGAGCGAGCCCGAGGGCCGCTCCAGGGAGAGATAGTCGAGGCCGACGTCGAGCAGGAAGCGCAGCCGCGCCTGGATCTCCTTGAGCACCTGCTCGGCGATCTGCCGCTCCCGGCCGCTGAGCTCGACCGTGTCGAGCCACTCGGCGGCCTCGTTGATCGGCAGCGCGCACAGCTCGGCGATGTTGAGGCCGCCCTCGCTCCGCTCCCCCAGCGTCACCGAGGTGGAGACGGGCTTGAGCCGGGTGCCCTTGCAGGTCGGGCACGGCACCTGCCGCATGTAGCCCTCGAAGCGCTCCCGGGTGGTGTCGGACTCGGCTTCCTTGTGGCGTCGCTCCACCCACCGGCGTACGCCCTCGAACTCCGCGTCGTAGGAACGGCGGCGGCCGTAGCGGTTGACCGAGACCACGTGCACCTTGCGTCCGTGACCGTCGAGGATCGCCTTCTGCCCGGCGGCCGGGATGTCTTCCCAGGGCGTGTCCAGGTCGAAGCCGAGCTCACCGCCGAGCGCCTCCAGGAGGCGCAGGAAGTATTCGGCGACGTGGGCCTGGGACCAGGGCTGCAGCGCGCCCTCGGCGAGCGTGGCCTTCGGGTTGGGGACGACCAGCTCCGGGTCGACCTCCATCCGGGTGCCGAGGCCCGTGCAGGCCGGGCAGGCACCGAAGGGCGAGTTGAACGAGAACGACCGCGGCTCGAGCTCGTCGGTGTCGAGCAGGTGGTCGTTGGGGCACGACATCCGCTCGGAGAACTTCATCTGCTCGCCACTGTCGACGAAGTCGAAGACGACCAGACCGCCGGCCAGCTCCAGCGCGGTCTCGACCGAGTCGGTCAGCCGCCGCTTGGAGGACTCTTTGACCGCGAGCCGGTCGATGACCACCTCGATGGTGTGCTTCTTCTGCTTCTCCAGCTTCGGCGGCGCGTCGAGCTGGTAGGTCTCGCCGTCCACCCGCACCCGGGAGTACCCCTGCTGCTGCAGCTGGCTGAAGAGCTCGACGTACTCCCCCTTGCGGGCCCGGATCACCGGGCTCAGCACCTGGAAGCGGCGACCCTCCTCCAGCGCGAGCACGTGGTCGACGATCTGCTGCGGCGTCTGGCGCTCGATCGGCGCGCCACAGGTCGGGCAGTGCGGACGCCCGGCGCGGGCGTAGAGCAGACGCAGGTAGTCGTAGACCTCGGTGATGGTGCCCACCGTCGAGCGCGGGTTCTTCGAGGTCGACTTCTGGTCGATCGACACCGCCGGGGAGAGCCCCTCGATGAAGTCGACGTCGGGCTTGTCCATCTGACCGAGGAACTGTCGAGCGTACGCCGAGAGCGACTCGACATAGCGACGCTGGCCCTCCGCGAAGATGGTGTCGAACGCCAGGCTCGACTTACCACTTCCGGACAGGCCGGTGAACACGATCATCGAGTCCCGAGGCAGGTCGAGGGAGACGTCCTTCAGGTTGTGCTCCCGGGCTCCCCGGATGATCAGCTGCTGCTCCGCCACGTTCTTTCCTCGTCCAGTGCTATCGCATCGCGCTACCGCGTCGAACAGATGTTCGCATCATACGACGCCGGGAAGACTCCCAGATGGCACCCTCTCACGGAGCACCGACAATTTACTTCCAGCCGTGTCCGACGTGCTTGCATAGACGCATGAGCGATGCCCCTACCACTTATACAGGCGCGGTGAAACCGGGCGGCCCGGCCGACGTGCGCGAGCTCGGCCGGCTGACCGTCACGAAGGTCGCCGTCGACGCCCAGATGTCCAACAACTCCTACCTGCTGCGCTGCCGATCGACCGGCGAGCAGCTCCTCATCGACGCCGCGGCCGAGCCGGAGACCCTGCTTCCCCTCGTCGGCGAGAACCTGGCCACCGTCGTCACCACCCACCAGCACTGGGACCACCACCGAGCTCTGGCCGACATCACCGCCGCGACCGGCGCCACCACTCTCGCCGGCGAGCCCGACGCCGCCGCGATCACGGAGGCTACCGGCGTACCCGTCTCCCGCACCCTCTCCCACGGAGACACCGTCGCCGTCGGCGACTGCACCCTCGAGGTGATCGCGCTGCGCGGGCACACCCCCGGATCGGTCGCTCTCGTCTACCGCGACCCCGAGGGCACGCCTCACCTGTGGACCGGCGACAGCCTGTTCCCCGGCGGCGTCGGAAACACCCAGCAGGATCCCGTACGTTTCACCCAGCTGCTCGACGACGTGGAGGAGCGGATCTTCGCCACCCTCCCCGACGAGACCTGGTTCTACCCGGGCCACGGCGACGACTCCACGCTCGGCGCCGAGCGTCCCCACCTGGCCGAGTGGCGCGAGCGGGGCTGGTGACTACGGCTCCGTAGGCGGGGTCGCGGTCTCCGTAGGCGTCGGGTCCGTGGTCGGATCGACGGACTCGGTCGGCTCGGCGGTCGGCTCCGGGTCCGCCGTAAGCGTGGGCCCGGAGGTGGGCGTCGAGCCACCGGTCTCGGCGGGCTCCTCCGGCTCACGCGACGCCCTCGGCCGGTCCTGGCCGCCGGCCGTCGTGGGCTCGGTCTCCCCCGGCTCGTACGTCGTTCCGTCTCGATAGGGCCCCGGGCCGTGCGGACGCACGGTCGAGCCGGCGGAGGGCTCCTTCGACGGCCTCGCGGCGGGCAGGGGCGGCAGCGGATCCACATCGGGATAGGCGTTCCCGATGTCCTCGACACCCGTGCCCGGGTCGCGATCGGGTCGCTCGGCCTGCGCCAGGCCGGCGAGAAGGACCACCACCCCGAGTCCGGTCATGACCGCGCCGGTCAGGATGCCTGCCACGGCGACCTGCTTGCTCTGCAACTCGACTCCCTGTACCCGCCCCGCGCCTGGTGTGGCGCACAGCGTAGGGCAGCGAGGCCTCGAGCGTTACCCTCCCCGGGGCATCGAGTTCGGCCCTCGCGGAGCCCGGGTCAGTCGGTCGGGCTCTCGCTCGGCGACTCGCTGGGCTCGCTCGGCGACTCGGTCGGCTCGCTCGGCGACTCACTGGGCTCGCTCGGCGACTCGCTCGGGTCGCTGGGGCTCTCGCTCGGCGACTCGCTGGGCTCGCTCGGCGAGGCCGTCGGCCTACCCGACGGCCGCTGCTCCGACGGCACCTGCGTGGGTCGCGCCGGGACCGGAGAAACCGATCCAGCGGCCGACTCCTCGACCGAGCGCGGGCTCGCCGGGACCGGTTCGGCGACCTCGGGATCCTGGCTCTCGGGACCCATCTGGCTGGGCGGACCGGCCTGCGACGGCGTCGAGGACGACTTCTCCAGCGGCGCCACCGGCGAGACCGGTGAGATCAGGCTGATCCCGGACTCGTCCGTGGCGTAGCTGTGCCCCGGCTCCTCCGCCCCGGCGTTGCCGACGATCAGGCCACCGATCCCGATGCTCGTCATGGCCAGCCCCGTTGCCATTCCAGCCAAGGCGATCTGCTTGCGATGCAACACGATTCCCCCGTGATACCAACGACTCGACAAGTTCTCTGATCGTGCACAGTAGACCCACAAAGATCGAAACTGTGCGACCACTATCGGGGTGTCGGGGCCCGCTGGCAAGTCCCCATCATCTATCGTTCGACCGATATAACCCCTGGTAAGGGGTCTGTTCGCCGGGCGCGAACGCCCGGTCCGGGCCTCGTGTGGAGCGCTAGTGTGTTGGCATGGGCGAAGTGATCAGGTTTCCCGGCCATCCGTTGCCGGACCGCGACAGACCGGCGCCGCTGTGGCGTGAGGCCGCCGGCCAGGCGATCCGCGAGGAGCGGTCCCGCCAGGAGCGCACGCTTGCCGATGTCGCCGGTGATGCCGGTGTCTCGACGCAATATCTCTCCGAGATCGAGCGCGGCCGCAAGGAGCCCAGCTCCGAGGTGCTCGAGGCGGTCGGCGGCGCGCTCGGCCTCGGCCTCGGCGACCTCACCGAGCGGGTCACCCGCACGCTGCGCGCGGGCGCCCGCCCCTCCGGCCCCCTGGCCCTCGCCGCCTGAGCCTCAGACCGAGGTGAGCTTGCGGCTCTCCAGGACCGCGTCCACCAGCCCGTACGCCACCGCCTCCTCGGCTCCGAGGACGAGGTCCCGCTCGGTGTCGGCATGGATCTGGTCGGTGCCGTGACCGGTGTGGCGTGCCAGCAGCGCGTCCATCTCGGCCCGCACCCGGCCGATCTCCTTCGCCGCGACCTGCAGGTCGGTGACATCGCCCCGCTGACCGTCCTGGCCCGGCTGCTGCAGCACGACCCGCGCGTGCGGCAGGACCGTACGCCGCCCCGGGTCCCCGGCGGCCAGCAGCACCGCCGCGGAGCCCGCCGCCTGGCCCACGCAGGTGGTCGCGACCGGTGAGCGCAGGAACTGCATCGTGTCGTATATGCCGAACATCGCGGTCGGGTCGCCGCCCGGAGAGTTGAGATAGAGCTCGATCTGCGTGTCGGGCGCGTCCGACTCCAGGTGGATCAGCTGCGCGATCACCACGTTGGCGACACCGTCGTCGATCGGCGTACCGAGATAGACGATCCGGTCGGAGAGCAGGCGACTGTAGACATCGAGCGCCCGCTCGCCGCGCGGGGTCTTCTCGACGACCGAGGGAATCGTGTACGAGCTCATCGGGTCGCCCCCGCCGAGGAGAGACCGAAGGCGGCGCTGCGCTGCTGGACCGGCGTCACCGACTGCACGTCGTTGAGCACCTCGTCCACAAACCCGTACTCGCGCGCCTCCTCGGCGTTGAACCACCGGTCGCGCAGCGAGTCGTGGTCGATCTGCTCGGGGCTCTGACCGGTGTGTGCCGCGGTGATCCGCAGCATCTGCTCGGTCATCCGCGCCAGCCGCGCGGCCTGCACCTCGATGTCGGCCGCGGAGCCACCGATCCCCGCGGATCCCTTGTGCAGCAGCACCTCGGTGTGCGGCAGGACGTAGCGCTTGCCCGGGGTGCCCGCGGTGAGCAGGAACTGCCCCATGCTGGCCGCCATCCCCATCCCCAGCGTGGAGACGTCGTTCGGGATCAGGTGCATCACGTCGTAGATCGCCATCCCGGCCGTCACCGAACCGCCGGGCGAGTTGACGTAGAGGGAGATATCGCGGTGCGGGTCCTCGGCACTGAGCAGGAGCAGCTGTGCGCAGATCCGGTTGGCGATCGCGTCGTCCACCTCCTGGCCGAGCACGATGATCCTCTGGTTCTGCAGTCGCGCCGTGAGCTGCTCGTCGAGCGGCCCGGCCGTGATGGGTGTCTGGGTCATGCCTTCGACTCTGAAGGACTCCCCCACGGCGTACCAGCGAATCTGCCGCAGGCAGATCTGCCCAGAGCAGAAGCACACCGACCCGATAGGTTGCCGTCGTGCGCTGCGTGATTCTCGACGACTATCAGGACGTGGCCCGGAAGTACGCCGCGTGGGACTCCCTAGAAGGCGTCGAGGTGACCTCGCTGACCGAGCACCTCGCGCCGGACGCCCTCGTCCGCGCGCTGAAGCGTGCCGAGATCGTGGTGGCGATGCGGGAGCGTACGCCGTTCCCGGCGGCTCTCCTGGAACGACTGCCGGACCTGAAGCTGCTGGTCACGACCGGGATGCGCAACGCCTCGATCGACCTCGAGGCAGCGGCCCGGCTGGGGGTCACCGTGTGCGGCACCCCGTCGAGCCCGCACCCTCCGGTCGAGCTGACCTGGGCGCTGATCCACGCGCTCACCCGCCACATCGTCACCGAGGCGACCGGCCACACCTGGCAGCGGACCGTCGGGAGCGATCTCCACGGCCGGACCCTGGGCCTGCTCGGTCTCGGCAAGATCGGCGCCCGGGTCGCGGCCGTCGGGCAGGCGTTCGGGATGGACGTGATCGCTTGGAGCCCCCACCTCACCGCCGAGCGCGCCGAGCCGCTCGGGGTGCGCGCGGTCGACAGGGCCACCCTGTTCGGGACCAGCGACATCGTCTCGATCCATCTCGTCCTGTCCGAGACCACGCGCCACCTCGTCGGACATGCCGACCTGGCCTCGATGAAGCCGACCGCCCACCTGGTCAACACCTCGCGCGCCGGGCTGGTCGACACCGAGGCGCTCGTCGCGCACCTCGGCTCCGGCACGATCGCCGGAGCAGGGCTGGACGTCTTCGACGTCGAGCCGCTTCCCGCCGACGACGTGCTTCGCCACCTCCCCAACGTGGTCGCGACCCCGCACCTCGGCTACGTCACCGAGGACAACTACCGCCGCTTCTACGGTGGCGCCGTCGAGGACATCGCCGCCTGGCTGGCCGGCGACCCGATCCGCTTGCTGGCGGCCACGGGCGACTGATCAGTCGAAGCGGCGGACGTACGGCGTGGTGGTGCCGACCTTGATCAGCCCCGAACGCTCCAGGATCGGCCGGGAGAACTCGGTCGAGTCGCTGTGGATGTAGCGCTTGCCGAGCGCGATGGCGGTGCGGGCCCGGGCGGCGGTCAGGGCGCGGTAGATGCCTCGGCCTCGCCAGCTCGCCAACGTCGCTCCGCCCCAGATGCCGGCGAACTCCGTGCCCGCGACCGGGTCGAGACGGCCGGCGCTGACGATCTCGCCGTCCGCCTCGGCCACCCACATCTCGCTCTCCCCCGCCGCGAGCCGGCGCACCAGGTCCTCCAGCCGTCCCTCCGAGGTCGGTGAGCCGAAGACGCCGTCCTGCATGATGCCCGCGGCGCGTACGTCCTCCGCGCTGGTGATCGAGCGCAGGCCGACCCCGTCGGGCAGCGGGACGTCGACGGCGAGGAGGCGGGCCTCGCCGACCATGATCGACTCGGGATCCTCCGGCGCGAAGCCGTGCCGCACCAAGATCTCGTGCAGCCCCGGAGCGACATCGTGGCCGCGGGTCTTCCACTCGACCTCCTCGATCGCGGGGTCGGCATCGAAGTGCGCCACCGCCGCCGCGACCAGCGCCTCGATCCCGGCCTCGTCGGCCCCATCGAGGTCCTGGTAGGAGATGAAGCCCCGCCCACCGTCGAAGGTGATCAGCCGCAGCGGCCCGTGCCGGGACACCGACACCGCCCCGGGAGTCTCGGCATCGGTTCGCAGCTGCTCGTCATAGGCCTTCAGCACGGCGAGAAACCTACGCCGAACTCTGTCGCGAAAGCATGTAGTTATCCGGCGACCGGCTCCGTTCCCCTCATGAATGGCGCTCACATGGGGCGCCCGAAGTGGAAGGGTGAGGACATGCCTCGCTACCTGATGATCCTCGACTACCAAGGCGGCAACGACGAGACTCCCGGCGGGATGGCCGGGTGGAAGCCGGAGGAGGTGCAGGGTCACATGAGCTACTACGAAGCGCTCAACAAGGCCCTGACCGAGTCCGGCGAGCTGGTGCACGTCGAGGCGCTGACACCGCCGGACCAGGCGTTCGTGGTGACCTCGGACGGCACCGACAAGACCGTCACCGACGGGCCGTTCCAGGAGTTCAAGGAGTGGGTCGCCGGCTACATGATCATCGACGCAGAGACCCGGGAGCGCGCGCTGGAGATCGCCGGGCTCTACTCCGCCGCCCCCGGCCCGGGCGGCCGGCCGATCGAGCAGCCGATCCAGGTGCGTCGGATGTACCACGGCACCGACGGCTCCTCGGTCGATGACACCATCGCCTTCGGCGAGGCGAGCATCGAGTGACCACGGCGATGCCCGACGACCTGCTGCGTGACCTCACGCCGCAGGTCGTCGCCGTCGTCACCCGGCGCAGCGGCGACTTCGACACCGCCGAGGACGCGGTCCAGGAGGCGCTGGTCGAGGCCGCACGCACCTGGCCGGAGCGCGGCGTCCCGGAGAACCCCCGCGGCTGGCTGATCGCGACCGCGATGCACCGCCTGGTCGACGCCAAGCGCAGCGAGTCGCGGCGTCGTGACCGCGAACGGGCCGACCATCTCGCCGAGCCCGAGGGTCAGGAGGCGTACGCAGCGGACCCGACCGCTTCGGGCTCCGCCTCCACGGACGACTCCCTCGACGTACTCCTGCTCTGCTGCCATCCCAGCCTCACCCCGGCCTCGGCGGTGGCGCTGACCCTGCGGGCGGTCGGCGGGCTCACCACCCGGGAGATCGCGCACGCCTATCTCGTCCCGGAGAAGACGATGGCGCAGCGGATCTCCCGGGCCAAGGCGACGATCAAGGGACGCTCGCTCGGGATCGACGGCGCCGCCGACCTCGCCGCGCGGATCCCGGCGATGATGAAGGTGTTCTACCTGCTCTTCAACGAGGGGTACGTCGCGACCGAGGGCGATCACCTGCAGCGGGTCGACCTGTGTGCCGAGGCGATCCGGCTGACCCGCCTGGCCCGCACCGCGCTCGCCCGGATGACGGGGAGCGCCCACGGCGAGCTCGGTGGACTGCTGGCGCTGATGCTGCTGCTCGACGCCCGCCGGCCCGCCCGGGTCGACGCCCATGGGGCGGTGGTGCCTCTGGCCGACCAGGACCGGAGCCGGTGGCGCCGCGAGGCCACCCGGGAGGGCGTCGCGCTGGTCGACACCGTCATCGGCACCGGCCGTCCCGGCCCCTACCAGATCCAGGCGGCCATCGCCGCGCTCCACAATCGCGCGGCCTCCGCGGAGGA
Source organism: Nocardioides sp. NPDC047086 (assembly GCF_040643685.1). Taxonomy (NCBI): domain Bacteria; kingdom Bacillati; phylum Actinomycetota; class Actinomycetes; order Propionibacteriales; family Nocardioidaceae; genus Nocardioides; species Nocardioides sp. NPDC047086. The sequence goes on along the minus strand of NZ_JBEYUV010000004.1, from coordinate 59,831 downwards.
GACCGACTGGCTGCAGATCACCGCGCTCTACGGACTGCTGGAGAAGGTCGCACCCGGGCCGATCGTGACGCTCAACAAGGCCGTCGCGGTCGGGTACGCCGACGGCCCGGGACCCGCGCTCGCCCTGCTCGACCAGCTCGTGCGCGAGACGGGCGACGGCTTCGGCGACCATCCTCGGGTGCCTGCCGTGCGGGCTCATCTGCACGAGCTCGCCGGTGATCTGGAGGGTGCGGCTGCGGCGTACGACCTCGCCTCGGCGCGGGCGACGAACCTCGCCGAGCGGCGTTTCCTGACCTCGAAGGCGGCGGCGCTGCGGGATGCTCGCTCCTGAGTTCTACTGAGAACGGTTCTCAGGATAGTCTGTGCCTGTGATCGAACTGCGCACGCCGACCCAGATCGAGCAGATGAAGCCCGCCGGCCGATTCGTGGCCGATGTCCTGACCGCACTCCGCGAGCACGCCGCCGTGGGTGTGAACCTGCTCGAGCTCGACGAGCTGGCGCACAAGATGATCAAGGACCGCGGCGCGGAGTCCTGCTACATCGACTACCACCCGAGCTTCGGCGCGATGCCGTTCGGCAAGGTGCTCTGCACCTCGGTCAACGACGGCGTGCTGCACGGCCTGCCCTTCGACTACAAGCTCCAGGACGGCGACCTGCTCAGCGTCGACTTCGCGGCCAGCGTCGACGGCTGGGTCTCCGACTCGGCCCTCTCCGTGGTCGTCGGCACGCCCCGCCAGGAGGACCTCGACCTGATCGAGACCACCACCCAGGCGCTCGCCGCCGGCATCGACGCCGCGCGCGTCGGCAACAAGGTCGGCGACATCTCCCACGCGATCGCGGGCGTCGCGCGTGCGAAGGGTCTCAAGATCAACACCCAGTTCGGTGGCCATGGCGTCGGCCGCACCATGCACGGCGACCCGCACATCGCCAACGACGGTCGTCCCGGCCGCGGCTTCAAGCTGCAGCCCGGTCTGGTCATCGCGATCGAGCCGTGGTTCCTGCACACCACCGACGAGATCTTCACCGACCCCGACGGCTGGACCCTGCGCAGCGCCGACGGTTCCCGCGGGGCCCACATGGAGCACACCGTCGCGATCACCGAGGACGGGCCCCTCATCCTCACCGCGCGCGACTGACGTACGAACGAACGACGGCGGCGCCCCCGCTCCCACGAAGGGAGCGGGGGCGCCGCTCTGCTCGACCTACGACAGGTTCACTGCCGTGTCATCGATCAGGAAGCTCGTCCCGAGGGAGGAGTCCTCCGTACCGGTGAAGGTGAGGGTGAGCGTCGAGCCCGCCTGACCGCTGAGGCTGATCGACTTCTGGACGTAGCCCGAACCCTTGTCGAGGTTCGAGTAGGTGGCCAGGGTGGTGGACCCGGCCTTGACCGTCAGCTTGTCGTACGCCGAGGTCGTGGTCGTCTCATCGGAGTCGACGTAGAGCCAGAACGTCAGCGTCGCCGCACATCCCGACGGGATGGTGACCGACTGCGACAGCGTGTCGGTGTGGGTGCTGCCGTAGCCGTTCAGCCAGGCCTTGTACGACCCGGAGTGCGCCGGAGCGCTGGTCGAGCTGTCGATCACGCCCGAAGAGGCGGTCCAGCCGGTCGCACCGGACTCGAAGCCCGGGTTGGTCAGCTTCTGGCCCGAGCAGGTGCCACCACCGGTGCCGGAGACGGTGAAGGTGAACTGCACCGAGCCGGTCACGCCGGCCGAGTCCGTCGCGGTGACGGTCGGGGTGAAGGTGCCGGCCGTGGTCGGCGTACCCGAGACGGTGCCCGAGGTCGAGATCGAGATCCCGGCCGGCAGGCCGGTGGCCGTGTAGGTGTAGGGCGAGGTGCCACCGGAGGCCGTGACCGCGAAGGACGAGATCGCGGTGCCGACCGTGCCGGACCTGGAGCCCGGCGAGGCCACCGTGACGGGGCTGCTGCCGCCGCCCGGGGTGCAGGTCGGGTCGCCGGTCTGGGCCGGGACCGAGACGGCGTTCCAGGCGGCCTTGACCGCGTTGAACTCGGTGCAGGTCGTGGTGCCGTACAGGTTCTTGGCCGCGGTGAGCGTCCAGGTGCGGTACTTCAGGTACGACGACGACGAGGTCTTCAGCAGCATCGCGTTGTACATGATCTTCATCGCCTTCTGGATCCCGACACCGGCGACGGCGGAGGAATTGCAGGTCGGCGAGGTCGGCTGGCCGTTCGTCGGGTTGGAGCCCTCGGCGAGCAGGTAGAACCAGTGGTTGCCCGGTCCGGCGGCGGCGTGGACCTCGTCGCCCGGCGTCGAGGACGAGTAGCAGTTGTCGTCGCCGACCAGCGAGGGGTTGTACATGTTGCGGATCGGTCCGGCGCCCACCAGGTCGACCTCCTCACCGACGGTGTAGTCGGGGGTGTCGTTGGCGCTCTGGTTGTCGTACCACTCGGTCGCCGCGCCGAAGGTGTCGGCGACGAACTCCTGGGTGTTGCCACCCGAGATCCCACCTGGGGTGTGGTCGTCGATGCCGTGCCCGAACTCGTGGGCGACGACGTCGAGCGAGCCGATCCAGCGCGACCCGGACTGCGAGTGGCCGATCTGCACCTGGGTGCCGTCGTAGTAGGCGTTCACGTCGTTGAGACCGACGCGGACCGGGAGCCAGCCGCCCGAGCCGTCCATGCCCGAGCGACCCAGCCACGAGGTCAGCATCCCCTTCTCCTGCTGGGCGGCGTAGAACGCGTCGACGCAGCCGGTCTCCCGGTTGGTCGGGTCGCCGTTGCCCCAGGAGTCGTCGGTGCCGGTGTAGGTCACGTTGCCGGTCGCGTTCTGGCACTTCAGGGTGGTGGCCGACGGATCCGTCAGCGAGTACGTGGAGCCGGAGAGCTGCGTCGAGATCGACACGGTCCCGGAGTAGCCCGAGCTGCCGGTGCCCTCGACGACGTGCTCCTCGGTGGAGAGCACCTTGCCGGTGGCGGCGTCGACGAAGACCGAGAGTCGCGAGGGCTTGCCCGCGCGGGTGCCGGTCACGATCGTCTCGTACGCCAGGTCCGACCCGGCCTCGCCCTGAACGATGACCAGCTCGGTCGACTCGACGGCAGGCCCCCTCACCTTGCCCTTGGCGACCGTCCGTGCTCGCGCCTCGGTGATCGCGGGCTTCGTGGTCGACACCTTGACCGGTGCGTCCTGGGCGACCGAGGTGCCCAGCAGGTTGCCCTCGGCGTCGGCCGCGACGACGAAGTCACCGCCGACGACGCGCAAGCCACGGTGGGTGCGGTCGTAGGAGACGTACTGCAGCCCGGAGGACTGGTACGTCCTCAGCCTGACCGCCTCGTCGGCGGCGCCGAGCTTCAGCGCCGCAGGGTCGGCAGCGACGAATGCCGCGGCCGACCTCTCCGCCTTGGTCCTGGCCTGTTTGCCGCTGACGACCGCGCGGCCGTCGTCGGTCTCCTGGGATGCCACGGTGCCCTTGCCGGGCTTGGGGTCGGTGGCCGCCTGCACGCCTGTGGGCATGCTGATGGCGGCCACTGCCGCGATGAGGGCCATGGTCAGGCCCTGCGCTACGCGTCTGTTGTTCACGCAGACTCTCCTTGAGCCGGCCCCGCCGAGGCGGAGCAGCCGATGCTGACTCATGGACAGTGGCGATCGGGCTCGGAGTCGGTCAATCAGGTTAGTGATTCATAACCGTGCAGTGCATCGAGTCGCTTTTACGACAACATATGAATACCCACGGGCACATACCGGATGCGTCAGTTTCGCATGTCGAGCCGGAGGCGTTCGCCTGCCACGGCCGGCCCGGGAAGAGGCCGTAAATAGAAGTCAGCCGCTGGCGTCTCGGGTCACCAGCGGCTGACAAGAAGAACGTTAGCCGACAGATCCACTTCTATGCAAGCACCTGCAATGCAAATGTGTGCAAATGGTTCCGACGGACCATGGAAACTGGCCCGACAAGGCTACTGACGCGGGTTCTTCGCGCGCTGCGTACGCCGCGCGTCGCGCTGTCGCCGCAGCCGGCGCACCAGGACGCCGTCGTAGGCGAGCGCCTCGGGCTTGTCGATCAGGTCGTTGACGGCACGGTGGTACTCGGCCGCGCTCATCCCGAGCTGCTCCCGGACCGCGTCGTCGCGGCCGGTGCCGGCCGACCACCAGGAGCGCTCGAAGTCGAGCAGTCGCTTCTCGTTCTCGGAAAGTCCCGGCTGCCCGTCGGCAGACCCGGGGCTGTGGGGCGCCTCGGTCATGCGTACATCATCCCAGGCGCGACGGGCGCCCTCGAATCCGCCACGCACCACCGTCTCGAACTACCGGGCATGGCCCGTTCGGGCTATCTTCATAAAAGTGCAGATCAACTCTTTGAAGCTCGCCGGAGCGTCCGCTAATCTCTTCCATGTCAGCCGCTGGTGACCCGAGACGCCAGCGGCTGACTTCTATTTTCGGCGGGTGTTTCAGCCGGCTAGGCGTCAGCGGTCTCCTCGCCGTGCGTCCCCGGCCGCGGCGCCCAGGGCAGCTCCCTCGCCGCTCGCACGACGACCAGCCGGTCCCCGCGCGACAGGGTGCCGACGACCGGGTCGAAGTAGCGGAAGACCTTCTCGTCGCGTACGACCGCGATCACCTGGTCGGCCAGCTGCTGCGGCTGCTTGCCGACCTCGTTGACCAGCAGGTCGCGCTCGGCGACCTCGAGGCCGATGCCGGAGTTGAGCAGGTCCTCCATGACCGAGCCCAGGGTCGGCGAGATGGTGGAGAGGCCCATCAGCCGGCCGACCGCGTCCGCGGAGGTGATCACCGAGTCGGCTCCGGACTGCTTCATCAACGGCGCGTTCTCGCGCTCCCGGGCCGCGGCGACGATCCACGCCTCGGGGTTGATCTGCCGCACCGTCAGGATCGTGAGCACGTTGGAGTCGTCACGGTTGGTGGTGATGATGACCTGCTCCGCGTCCTTGACGCCCGCGCGCATCAGCACCTCGCGCCGGGTCGCGTCGCCGGTGACGACCGCGATCCCGTCGGAGTGGGCATCCGAGCGTGCCACCGGATCGGGGTCGACGACGACGAACTCCTCGGGGTCGGCACCGTTGCTGAGCAGCGTCTCCACAGCGCTGCGGCCCTTGGTGCCGTAGCCCACGACGACGATGTGCTGGGACATCTTCTTCCTCCAGCGAGCGACTCGGATGAGGTCACGGCCCTGCTTGGTGAGGACCTCGAGAGTGGTGCCGATCAGCAGCACCAGGAAGGCGATGCGGGCCGGCGTGATGATGAACGCGTTGATCATCCGCGCATGTGCCTCGACCGGGGCGATGTCGCCGTAGCCGGTCGTGCTCAGGGTCACCGTCGTGTAGTAGATCGCGTCGATCAGGCTGATCTGACCCGTGGGATCGTTGTTGTCGGCGTACGCATCGCGGTCGATGTAGACCAGCAGGACGGTGCCGACCAGGATCGCCAGCGCGGCCAGCAGCCGCCGCCCGAGCTGCCACCACGGCGACCGCACCGTCTCAGGAAGAGCGATCTGCTCGACACCGGCCCACCTCGGGGCATATGCAGATGTCTCGGACACATCTCCGACCCTATCCGCCGTCCTCCACGGTCCGCCGCATGAGTGCCTCCGACATCCGCCGTGTCACCGACCGACACCGGGAAACACGAACGGGCGTCATGCCTGCAAGGAGACATGACGCCCGCCGTGTGCGGACGGAGCTCAGCCCTTGACGGACCCAGCGGTCAGTCCACGGACGAAGTAGCGCTGCAGCGAGAAGAACACCAGCAGCGGCACCGTCATCGTGATGAACGCACCGGCGGTGAGCAGGTGCCACTCCTGACCCTTGTCGCCGATCAGGTCGCGCAACGTGATCGTGACGACCTCGTTGTCACCCGCCCCGAGGAAGATGAGCGCGACCAGGAGGTCGTTCCAGACCCAGAGGAACTGGAAGATCGCGAACGCTGCCAGCGCGGGCACCGACATCGGCACGATCAGCCTCCAGAAGGTCTGGAAGTGGGAGGCCCCGTCGATCTCGGCCGACTCGATGATCTCGTGCGGCAGGGTCGCCATGTAGTTGCGCAGGATGAAGACCGCCAACGGCATCCCGAACGCCGTGTGGGCCAGCCACACGGCGAGGAAGGTGCCGTTGAGGTCGTAGCTCCCGAACAGGTTGAGCAGCGGCACGAACGCCACCTGCAGCGGGACCACCAGCAGCCCGACGATCAGCATGAACAGCACGTTGCGCCCCGGGAACCGCATGAACGTGAACGCGTACGCAGCGAACGCGGCGATCATGATCGGCAGCACCGTCGCGGGGACGGAGACGACGATCGAGTTCACGAAGGCGTTGGCCATCCCACTCTCGAGGACCTGGGAGTAGCTGTCCAGCGTCCACTGGGAGAACGGGTCGGTGATGACCGTCCACCACCCCGAGGACTTCACGTCGGCCTCGTTGCGGAACGAGGAGACCAGCAGTCCCAGCGTCGGGATGAACCAGAGCACGCACAGCAGGAAGATGCCCACACGGACAGCGACACTGCCGAGGGTGAAGCTCCTCATCAGCGGGCCTCCTGCTTCTTGAACTGACGCATCTGGTAGATCATCACCGGGATCACGGCGACCATCAGGACCACGACCACCGCGGCCGCGCGACCGGCGTCACCGAACTCGAAGAGCTCGAGGACGAAGGTATTGGCCAGCACCGAGGTGCCGGACCGGCCACCGGTCATCACGTAGACGATGTCGAAGACCTTCATCACCAGGATGAGGATGGTCACGAAGACCACGATCACCGTCGGCCAGATCTGCGGCACGACGACCTTGAAGAAGATCTGGACCTCGCTGGCCCCGTCGATGCGCGCCGCCTCCACGGTGTCGTCGGGGACACCCTTGATCGCCGAGGAGAGCAGCACCATCGCGAACCCGGCCTGCAACCAGATCATGATGACGATCAGGAGCAGGTCGTTGAGGTTTCCGGTCTGGATGCGCAGCCAGGCGACCGGCTCGAAGCCGAGGCTCGTCGAGATCGCCGAGAGGAGACCGATCTGCTTGTCCCCCTGCGCGAACCTGGTCGCGTAGACGAAGCCCCAGATCGTGCTCGCCCCGACGAAGCTGATCGCCATCGGCATGAAGATGACCGACTTCGCGACCCGCTCCGGGAACGCCTTGAGCTGGTCGGCCAGCACCGCCACGAGCAGGCCGACGATGACGCTGCCGACCGGGACGATGAGGATCCAGAGCAGGTTGTTGACCAGCGTGCCGATGAACTCGTCGTCTCGGAAGAGCGAGGTGTAGTTCTCGAACCCGACCCAGTTGATGCTGTTGGCATCGGCGAAGCTGTAGATCACCGTCATCACGGCCGGGTAGACCAGGAACACGGTGACCACCACGATGGCCGGGCCGATGAAGACGTACGGCTTGACCCGCCTCTCCCACTTGCCGGGCAGCAGGCCCGAGAGGAAGTTGAGCACCCAGTAGAGAGCTGCGGTGCCACCTACCCCCAGGACGATCGCGAGCAGGCCGTTGACGATCTTCAGAAACGGATCATCGCTCATCCGCGCCAGCTCTCCTCGATCGCGTCGGCTGCCTCCTGAGCGCTCTTCTCACCTCCGACGTAGGCGTTCATCTCGCTCCAGAACGTGCCGGCGCCCACCTGTGCCGGCATCAGGTCCGAACCGTCGAAGCGGAAGGTGTCCGCGTCCTGCAGCAGGGTCGCGATCTCGCCGAACATCGGGTCGGCGTAGTTGGAGTTGTCGAACTCCGTGCTCGGCGAGAGCCAGCCGCCGGCCTTGGCCCACTCGGCACCGAAGTCGGGAGAAGCGAAGAACTCCATCAGCTCCACCACGTCGGTGTCGTTGGTGAAGGCGGTCGCCATGTCACCGCCGCCGAGCACCGGGTTGCCCTCGAAGCCGCCCTCCATGTTGCCCGGCAGCGCGAAGACGCCGACGTTGCCGGCCAGGTCCTGCTGGACGTTCTTCGGGAAGAAGGTGGTGATGAAGTTGGCCTGGCGGTGCATCTCGCAGCCCGGCTTCGCGTCGAACAGCGGGAGCGGGGAGTCGCCGAAGGGCTCGCTCAGGGTGCCGTCGGCCCCGCCGCGTACGTTCTTCGGCTTGTTGATGATGTCGCCCATGGTCTCGATCGCCTGGACGATCTTCGGGTCGTTGAAGGGGACCTTGTGGTCGACCCAGTCGTCGTAGAACTCCGGGCCTTCCTGGCGCAGGACGATCTCCTCGACCCAGTCGGTGAAGACCCACCCGGTGTCGGCACCGGCCTCGGCGCCGAGGCACCACGGGGTCTGGCCCTTGGCGATGATCTGGTCCTGGAGCGTCATCAGCTCGTCCCACGTCGTGGGCGCCTTGTAGCCGGACTGCTCGAAGTTCTTCGGGGTCCAGACCAGCGACTTCATCGAGACGCGGATCGGGACGCCGTAGGTCTTGTCGTCGATCTCGACCGAGTCCATCAGGCCCGGGATCATCGTGTCGTCGAGCTTGTCGACGTCGATGAGATCGTCCAGCGGGAGCGTGTCACCCGACTCGGTCAGGTCCCCGACCAGGCCCGGCTGCGGGAAGAGCGCGATGTCTGGCGCATCGTTTCCGTTGACCTTGGTGCGGATCTCTGTGGTGAAGTCCGTGGACGGGGTGTAGGTGACCTTGATCCCGGTCTCGTCGGTGAACGTCTTGAGAGCCGCGTTCAGGCCGACCGCCTCACCCTCCGGGATGGCGCCGAGGATCTGCAGGCTGCCATCGCCCTTCTCGGTGTCCCCCGCGTCATTGCTGCCACCGCCACCGGGAACACCACAGCCGGTCACGGCGAGCAGACCTACGGCCACTGCTCCGATTTGCCACTTTCGCACGTGCATCTGTTTGCACCCTCCATCGTCGTTTGATCCACGGAGTCGTGCCACGCAGGCCGCGTCGGGTCCACGAGGCAGCGCCTCGTTATGTGATCTACGTAACATTAGTCGCTACGGTCCATCGATGTCCCGGGGAAATTGTCGAACACTCACCCGAGAACGCGCAGGAGGATACCTCTCAGGCACTCCGGCACCAGGACGACCCGCCAGCCCGGTGTGGCTCCGGCGGCGGAGTTAGGCCAGAATCAGGGCCCAAATGAACTATCCGCACCCTCCCCATCAAGGCCCCGGTCACGGGTCCCACCACCAGCCTCGCGACCCCCTGGCCGTGGCCGGCCGGCTGGCGGCTGTCATCTGCTCCATCCTCTTCTGGCTGATCGGGGCGATCGCCGTGGTCGCCGCCGCCATCGGTATCTTCCGGGCTTTCGGCGGCGACGTGGCCTGGCGCACGGTCGGCATCTGGGCCGTCGCCGGTCTCGGCTGCTTCGCGTTCTCGTGGATCGTCGCCGCGCTCGGCCGGATCGGGCTCGACGACGAGCCGATCGGTTCGTGGCGCGTCGCCCCGTTCGAGCTGGCTCGGATCCTCTACCGCAACCGCTGACAGGTCGCACGACAACGGGCCGTACGTCGCGCGAGCCCGCGCGGCGTACGGCCCGTTGTCATGGGGTCTAGACGGGCGTCTTCTCCGTCGCGGCCGCGGGCGGCGCGGCGTGGTCGTCGACCATGGTCGTCTCGTCGAACGGGTCCTGACCGTCCAGGACACGGTCGAGCTGGCTGTGGTCGATGGTCTTGGTCCAGTGGCCGACCAGGACGGTGGCGACCGAGTTTCCGGCGAAGTTCGTCAGCGCACGGGCCTCGGACATGAACCGGTCGATACCAACGATGAGCCCGACCCCGTCGACCATCTCCGGGCGGTGGGACTGGAGCCCGCCGGCCAGGGTCGCCAGGCCCGCACCGGTCACCCCGGCGGCGCCCTTGGAGGCGATCATCATGAACAGCAGCAGGCCGATCTGCTCGCCGATGCTCAGCGGGTCGCCCATCGCGTCCGCGATGAAGATCGAGGCCATCGTCAGGTAGATCGCGGTGCCGTCGAGGTTGAAGGAGTAGCCCGTGGGGACCACGACACCGACGGTCGCCTTCTCGACACCGGCGTGCTCCATCTTCGCGATCAGGCGCGGCAGCGCGGACTCGGACGAGCTGGTGGAGAGGATAAGCAGGAACTCGCGGGCGAGGTACTTCAGCAGCTTGAAGAGGTTGACGCCGGTGGCCAGCTTGAGGATCGCGCCCAGGATGCCGAAGACGAAGATCGCGCAGGTGACGTAGAAGGCGATCATGATGACCGCGAGGCTCTTCAGGGCGTCGATGCCGGTCTCCCCCACGACACCGGCGATGGCACCGAAGGCGCCGACCGGGGCGGCCCACATGATCATCGCGAGCACGCGGAAGATGAGGTTCTGGATCGCGGTGATCGCGGTGAGGATCGGCTTACCCGACTCCCCCATCCGCTGCAGCGCGAAGCCGACCAGCAGTGCCACTAGCAGGGTCTGCAGCACGATGCCGGAGGTCAGCGCCGAGAAGAGCGAGGTCGGGATGATACTGAGCAGGAAGTCGGTCGTGCTCGCGTGCCCCTCCGAGGCAGCCTCCTGGCCCGCACTGGACGCGTCCGAGCTGATCTGGAGGCCGGTGCCCGGGTCGATGATGTTGCCGACGATGACACCGACCGCCAGGGCGACGGTGGACATCACGATGAAGTAGATCAGCGCCAGGCCACCGACCTTGCCGACCTTGGCCGCGTTGGCGACCGAGCCGACGCCGATGACCAGGGTGCAGAAGATGATCGGCTGGATCATCATCTTGATCAGGTTCACGAACGCCGTGCCGATCGGCTTCAGCTCCACCGCGAACGAGGGGGCGATCAACCCGACCAGGATGCCAAGGACCACCGCGGCTATCACCGCGATGTAGAGATAGTGTGTCCGGTCCTTCTTGGGTCTTGTCTCAGTGGTGGTCGTAGTCATCGATCCTCCTGGTCCGCTGTGTCCTGCCCTCTGGGCAACTCGGGCAACTCTCCGGCAGAACGTGATGACCGTCACTGTTGTGTTCGTTGTGTTCGTGGCCGCCATCGCAACGAGGCGACCGCGGTGGGTGAGAATGAGGTCGTGACCCGCGTCCACCCGTTCCGCCCCCGCGTTCTCCGCGATCGGCCGGTGGCGCAGCAGGTTCTGCTCCTCCAGTTCGGCACGGTGCTGCTGCTCGTCGTCACCGGCATCCTGATGGCCTCCTACGACGCCCAGCGCGACTCCTACAGCCGCGCCACCCAGCGCGCGGTGGCCGTCGCCCAGACCGTCGCCGACTCCCCTACCGTCCGCACGGCGCTGCGCAGCGGGCACCCGACGGCGACCCTGCAGCCCTGGACCGAGGAGGTACGCAGCGACACCGACACCGACTTCGTCGTGGTGATGGACCTGGACCGCACCCGCTACACCCACACCGATCCGCGACAGATCGGCGGAAAGTTCGTCGGCGACCTCGGCGGCGCGCCCGAGGGCAAGGTCTTCACCCAGCAGTACACCGGGACGCTCGGCCCCTCGGTCCGGTCGGTGGTGCCGGTCGAGGCCGGCGACGACGTCGTCGCGCTCGTGTCGGTCGGCATCACGGTCAGCGACATCAACCGCGGGCTCAAGCGCGACGTCGCGATCGTGCTGCTGTGCGGCGGGCTCGTGCTGGCCGCCGGGCTGATCGGCGCCTGGCTGCTGAGCCGGCGCCTGCACCGGTTGACCCATGGCATGGGCGAGCGCGAGCTGGCCCGGATGTACGAGTACTACTCCGCCGTCCTCCACTCGGTCCGCGAGGGTCTGCTCCTGCTCGACGGGGAGGGGCGAGTGCAGCTGGTCAACGACGAGGCGCGGCGTCTGCTGGCACTGCCGGACGACGTCATCAGCACCCCGATCGAGGACCTCGGCCTCGCGCCCGGGCTGGTCGCCGCCGCCCGCGGCCGCACCGCCGAGTCCGACGACCTCTACCTCGCCGGCGAACGGATCCTCGTCGTCTCCTCGGCCCCGGCTCTGTGGGACGGCCGCGAGGTCGGCGCCGTGGTGACGCTGCGCGACCACACCGAGCTGCGCTCGGTGACCGGCGAGCTCGAGGTCGTACGCCGCCTGACCGAGTCGCTCCGGTCGCAGAACCACGAGGCGGCGAACCGGCTCCACACGGTGGTGTCGCTCATCGAGATCGGCCGGGAGCAGGACGCGGTCGAGTTCGCCACCGAGGAGCTCCAGGTCGCCCAGCTCCTCACCGACCGGGTCGTCGGCGCGGTGGAGGACCCGGTCGTCGCCGCCCTCCTGCTCGGCAAGTCGGCCGAGGCGGCCGAGCAGGGCATCGAGTTCCGCATCGTCGGCGACGTGCCACCGGGCACCGGCATCCCGCCCCGCGACCTGGTGACGGTGCTGGGCAACCTCGTCGACAACGCCTTCGATGCCGTCTCCGGCTTCGAGTCCCGCCAGGTCGAGGTCCACCTCACCGGCGACGACGACGCTCTCACCGTCCGCGTGGGCGACAGCGGCCCAGGCCTGGACGACGCCGACGCGGCGCGCGTCCTCGACCGCGGCTGGACGACGAAGGCCGAGCCCGGCACCGGCCGCGGCCTGGGCCTCGCGCTGGTCGGCCAGATCGCCCGACGTCATGGTGGCGAGGTCACCATCGGCCGCTCGCACCTCGGCGGTGCCGAGTTCACCGTCACGCTCGGGACGGAGGCGGTCGCATGAACGTGAAGGTGCTGGTCGTCGAGGACGAGGCGCTGGCAGCCGAGGCCCATGCGGCGTACGTGGGGCGGGTCTCGGGCTTCGCCCTGGCCGGGATCGCACGGTCGGCGCGCGAGGCGGTCCGCGCGCTCGACGCGGCACGCGACGCGGGCAACCCGGTGGACCTGATCCTGCTCGACATGAACCTGCCCGACGGGCACGGCCTGGGGCTGCTCAGCAGGCTGCGTGCCGCCGGCCACCTCTGCGACGTGATCGCGGTGACGGCGGCGCGCGACACGAAGGTGGTGCGGCAGGCCGTCGTGCAGGGGGTCGTGCTCTACCTGCTCAAGCCGTTCACGTTCGCGACCTTCCGGGACAAGCTCGAGCAGTACGCCGACTACCGGGCCCGGCTGGACGCCGCCCCCGAGGAGGTCGTCCAGGACGAGGTCGACCAGCTCCTGGGGTCGCTGCGGCCCACCGGAAGCACCCCGCTGCCCAAGGGCATGAGCGCGGAGACGCTGCGGGCCGTGACGGCCGCGCTGCGCGAGGCCTCTGGTGACCTATCGGCGAGCGAGGTCGCCGCGGTGGTCGGCTCCTCGCGGGTGACCGCACGGCGCTACCTCGAGCACCTCGCCGACAAGGGCCTGGCCGGGCGCGGGGTCCGCTATGGCCCCAGCGGCGGCCGGCCCGAGGTCGGCTACTCCTGGCTCGGAACCGGACGACAGGCCTAAATGGTTCGCGCCCGGGGTGTGCCGCCGGGCAGAGTCGACGTCCATGACCAGCAGCGATCTGTGGACCCGCGAAGACGCCGAGCGCTACGACGACCCCGACGGCTGGGTCAACTCCGCCGAGGTGACCGGGCCGGTGGCCCGCTTCCTCGCCGAGCTCGCTGACGGTGGCCCCGCCCTCGAGCTCGCCATCGGGACGGGCCGGATCGGCGTGCCGCTGCGGGAGCTGGGCGTGCCGGTCACCGGCATCGAGCTGTCCGAGCCCATGGTCGACGTCCTGCGGCGCAAGGTCACCGCGGAGGAGATCCCGGCTGTGGTCGGCGACATGGCCTCTGCCGAGGCACCCGGGGTGGGGACGTACTCGTTGGTCTATCTGGTCTTCAACACGATCGGGAACCTGCGTACGCAGGAGGAGCAGGTCGCCTGCTTCGCCAATGCCGCTCGTCATCTAGCGCCGGGCGGGCGCTTTCTGGTCGAGGTCGGCGTGCCAGGGCTGCGGCGACTTCCTCCGGGGAGCCCGGCGATCCCGTTCGACGTCTCCCCCGGACACCTCGGGTTCGACACCTACGACCTGGTGACCCAGCAGGCGATCTCGCACCACTTCACCCGAGAGGCCGACGGCCGCTTCCGCTACGGACAGCACAACTTCCGGTTCGTGTGGCCCTCAGAGCTCGATCTGATGGCACGGCTGGCCGGGATGACGCTGGACGCGAGGTACGCCGGCTGGGACCGCGCCGCGTTCGGCAGCGACTCGACGAGTCACGTGTCGCTCTGGCGCAAGCCGGAGTAGCGCTGGAACTCCCAGGCGAGCCGGATCGCCTCACGGACGGCTTCAGGCGCGGCGCGGTCGAGGTAGGCCTCGATCTTGTGGTGTGCCTCCAACCTCGGCGGGAGCCCGAAGGCGTCGGGCCAGCGGTCGATCAGCTCCTCGCGCCGATCGATCGGCACCCGGACCAGCAGCGTGGTCGCGTCGAGGTGCCGCGCGACCAGGCGATCGTGGACGTACCAGCCGCGCGGCTTGAGGCGGCAGCCGTCCAGGGTCGCCACATAGGCGTCGACCTCGTCCGGAGTCATGCCTCCGGAGCGTACGCCGCCCGCCACCGCTCCGCAGCCACCTGCGCGGCCTCGCCGATCAGCGCGGCCAGCTCGGGGCGGTCCGGGACCGGGAACGAGGTGTAGGCGCTGCGGCCGCCGTCGACCGGACGGCCGTAGGCCTTGGCCGCGAGACGCCCGTCGGGCAGGAGACGTACGTTGAGGGTGCTGAGCCGGAAGACCACGTCACGGCGGGTGTCCGTCCACTGGAGAGCCTCGGGCACGGCGACATTGATCGCCAACGCGCTGACTTCGACCTCGTCACTCGTCACGGGGCAGAGTCTAGGGCTGCCACAGCCCGATCTCCGCCGCGAAGCGGGCGGCGATGAGCTCGATCACGCCACCGGTGCCGAGGAGCGTCCTGACCTCCTCGGCGGACCCGCCGCCGCTGTCGCACAGGGTCCGGAGCCTGACCAGCTCGGGTGCCAGGGCCGGTTCGATCTCGCTCCAGCGGGTGAGCGCCGCGAGCCGGTCGGTGGTCCAGGTGCCGTCGGAGGTGGGCACCGTGGCCGTGCCGTTGGCCACCGAGCCGTAGACGTGGACCGGCACCTCCGGCGGGATCCGGCTCAGGACGTACGCGAGGACCGGCTCGTACGCCGGCGGCACCCGGTCGCGGCGCGCTCCCGTGACGATCAGCCCCTCGGAGGTCACACCCTCGCGCGGGTCGGCCATCGCGGTCAGGTGAGGCGGAGCGCCATCTTGGACTCCGTGCGCGGGTCACCCTCGGGGAAGGGCTGCGTCTCACCGGTGAGCTCGAAGCCGAGGCGTTCGTAGAGGCGGCGCCCGGACTCGTTGCCGTCGACTACCCACAGGGTCAGCACGGAGGCGCCGTCACGACGCGCCCAGCCGGCAACCGCCAGGATGAGCCCCTCGGCGAGGCCGTGGCCACGCGCTTCGGGGGCGAGCCACATGTTGATCAGGTGGTGCTCGTCGTCATGGATGATCCCGGCGGCGAGGCCTGAGGGATTCTCGCCGAGCCAGGCGATGTAGGCGGCACCGGAGGCCGCCCACAGCCGCCAACGCTCGTCGGGCCAGGTCACCACCTCGTCGTAGGAGGCCCAGAACGCACGAGGAGTGTCCTGGAGAGCCGCGAGGCGCACCTTCTTGAGCGCCGGCCACTCGTCCTCGACGACGACACGCACCTCCGCCGTCGGGACCACCTTCTCAGGGGCCCCGACGCCGGGGATCGAGCTGGGTCGCTTCGGAGCAGGCACGAGCTCAGGCGAGGTCGAGACCGGGGTACAGAGGGAACTTCGCGAGCAGCTCCGCCGCAGCGGCCTTGGTGTTGTCGGCGACGGAGTCCTCGATGGCGTAGGAGGCCTTGGACGGGCCGCCGGCCTTGGTGGTTCCCGGCGTCGTCTTGGAGAGCACGTCGACGATGAGCTCGGCGACGCGGTCGAACTCGGCGGCACCGAAGCCGCGGGTGGTCAGCGCCGGGGTGCCGAGGCGGATGCCCGAGGTGTACCAGGCGCCGTTGGGATCGGAGGGGACCGAGTTGCGGTTGGTGACCACGCCGGAGTCGAGCAGAGCCGACTCGGCCTGGCGGCCGGTGAGGCCGAAGCTGGTCACGTCGAGCAGGACGAGGTGGTTGTCGGTGCCGCCGGTGACGAGCTTGGCGCCGCGCTTGAGGAAGCCCTCGGCGAGCGACTTGGCGTTGTCGGCAACCTCCTGGGCGTAGACCTGGAAGCTCTCCTGCTTCGCCTCGGCGAAGGCGACTGCCTTCGCGGCCATGACGTGGCTCAGCGGACCGCCGAGCACCATCGGGCAGCCGCGGTCCACGCTCGGGGCGTACTCCTCGGTGGCCAGGATGAAGCCGCCACGCGGGCCGCGCAGGGACTTGTGGGAGGTCGAGGTGACGACGTCGGCGTAGGGAACCGGGTTCTCCTCGCCCTGGAAGACCTTGCCGGCGACGAGGCCGGCGAAGTGGGCCATGTCCACCATCAGGGTGGCGCCGACCTCGTCGGCGATGTCGCGCATCTTGGCGAAGTTCACCCGGCGCGGGTAGGCGGAGTAGCCGGCCACGATGATGAGCGGCTGGAACTCCTTGGCCTTGGCACGCAGCGCGTCGTAGTCGAGCAGCCCGGTCTCCGGGTCGGTGCCGTACTGGTTCTGGTGGAACATCTTGCCGGAGATGTTCGGGCGGAAGCCGTGGGTGAGGTGGCCACCGGCGTCGAGCGACATGCCCAGCAGGCGCTGGTTGCCGAGCTCGGCGCGCAGCGTCTCCCAGTCGGCCTCGGAGAGCTCGTTCATGTTCTTGACGGCCATCTTCTCCAGCCACGGGCCCTCGACCCGGTGGGCGAGGATGGCCCAGTACGCCGTCAGGTTGGCGTCGATGCCGGAGTGCGGCTGGACATAGGCGTACTCGGCACCGAAGAGCTCGCGAGCATGCTCGGCGGCGATCGACTCGACGGTGTCGACGTTCTGACAGCCCGCGTAGAAGCGGTGACCGACGGTGCCCTCGGCGTACTTGTCGGAGAACCAGGTGCCCATCGTCATCAGCGTGGCGGGGCTCGCATAGTTCTCGCTCGCGATCAGCTTGAGGCTGGCCCGCTGGTCGGCGAGCTCCTGCTTGGTCGCCTCGGCGATGCGGGGCTCCACGGAGGCGATGACCTCGAGGGCTTGGTTGTAGGCAGAACTCACAGTGCCTGAATTCACCGGGGCAGACAGATCGCTCATGGGTCACAGCCTAGTCAGCCGCGCGGACGAGAGCAGCATCGTGGTCACCCGGTGCGTTGCGTACGTCCTCTATCACCGTCCGCGGGAATGAGTGACTGCTCAACCCGGTTAAGAGACCGTGACCAGATGGTGACCTCGGCCACACCGCCCGCGTGAACAAGCGGGAACGTCCCACATAACGGACCGATGTCTCATATATCGGGATTCCAGATTGCGTGAGGGCCGTCCGCTACCTGAGACTCCTTGACATGGTCACTGCTGCAACACATGCGCACCTCGTGGTTCGACGCCACGTGGACTATTGCCGCATCCGCAGCTCGATCTGTTGGCGCCACTGACGCCCAGCGCTCCGCATCCCACCGCGTCGAGCCGCTGGCCCGCCGCCCGACAGACATCCCGGGCGCCCGCCGCGAGCACGTCCCTGCTCCGCCGTGCGTCCACGACCGACGCAAAGGTTCTCTGACATGAGCGACAACCGGTTTCAGGCCAAGCGCGCCACCCGAACCGAGATCCCCCGGCCCAAGAAGGGCGAGGGTCAGTGGGCCCTCGGCTACACCGAGCCCCTGAACAAGAACGAGGAGTCGAAGAAGAACGACGACCCGCTCAACGTTCGTGACCGGATCCTCTACACCTACTCCAAGCGCGGGTTCGACTCGATCGACCCGGCCGACATGCGCGGCCGCTTCCGCTGGTTCGGTCTCTACACCCAGCGCAAGCCCGGGATCGACGGCGGCAAGACCGCCATCCTCGAGGAAGAGGAGCTCGACGACCGCTACTTCATGATGCGGGTCCGCTCCGACGGCAAGCTCCTCTCCCCGGCCGCGGTGCGCACGCTGGGTCAGATCGGCGTCGACTTCGCCCGGGACACCGCGGACATCACCGACCGCGAGAACATCCAGTACCACTGGATCGAGATCGAGAACGTCCCGGAGATCTGGTCGCGCCTGGAGGAGGTCGGGCTGCACTCGACCGAGGCCTGCGGTGACTCGCCGCGTCCGTTCCTCGGCTCGCCGGTCGCCGGCGTCGCCGCCGACGAGATCATCGACGGCACCTCGGCACTGCGCGAGATCGAGTCCCGCTACCTCGGCGACCCCGCGTTCTCGAACTTCCCGCGCAAGTTCAAGACCGCGCTGACCGGCCACCCCTCCCACGACGTGGCGCCCGAGATCAACGACATCGCCTTCGTCGGCACCGTCCACCCCGAGCACGGCCCGGGCTTCGACGTCTGGGTCGGCGGCGGTCTGTCCACCAACCCGCGCCTGGCCGAGAAGCTCGGCGTGTGGGTGCCGATCGACGAGGTCGCCGACGTGTGGGCCGGTGTGGCGGGCATCTTCCGTGACTACGGCTACCGCCGGCTCCGCTCGCGGGCCCGGCTGAAGTTCCTGGTCGCCGACTGGGGCAAGGACAAGTTCCGCGAGGTCCTCGAGAACGAGTACCTCGACCGTCAGCTCGTCTCCAACCCCTCCCCCGAGTCGCCTCTCGGCCACCGCGACCACGTCGGCATCCACGACCAGAAGGACGGCAAGAAGTACGTCGGCCTGGCACCGATCGCCGGGCGCATCTCCGGCACCCACCTGGTCGAGCTCGCCGGCGTCATGGAGAAGTTCGCCGTCGAGGGCGCTCGGCTCACTCCGTACCAGAAGATCGTGCTGATCGGTGTCGACCCGGCGGTCGTCGAGGACCTGATCGCCGACCTGGACGCGATCGGGTTCTCCGCCCGGCCCTCCAACTGGCGCCAGAACACGATGGCCTGCACCGGGATCGAGTTCTGCAAGCTCGCGATCGTGGACACCAAGGACCGCGCCCGCGACCTGATCGCCTCGCTCGAGTCGCGCTTCCCCGAGCTGGACGCCTCGATCACCGTCAACGTCAACGGCTGCCCCAACGCCTGCGCGCGGACCCAGGTCGCCGACATCGGCCTCAAGGGCCAGCTGGTCCTCGACGAGGACGGCAACCAGGTCGAGGGCTTCCAGGTGCACCTGGGCGGCGCGACCGGACTCACCGCCAACTTCGGCCGCAAGCTACGCGCGCACAAGGTCACCTCGACCGGGCTCGACGACTACATCTCGGCGCTGGTGGTCAACTACCTGGCCGACCGCACCGAGGGCGAGACGTTCGCGGCCTGGACCGCACGGGCAGACGAGGTGCTGCTGCGCGGCGAGAAGACCTTGAGCGAGGTGCCCGCATGAGCGAGCGAGCCGGCACCCCGTTCCACTGCCCCTTCTGCGGTGAGACCGACCTCTGGCCGCACGAGGCCACGCGCGGGTCCTGGGAGTGCCACGCCTGCCTGCGGGCCTTCCAGCTGAAGTCGCTGGGCCAGATCGCCCGGCCCGAAAACTCTCGTCCTGAAATCTCTCGGAACGTCACGAAGGAGGCGCACGCATGAGCATCAGCACTGCAGCCGCCCGCGCCAACCGCGCAGTGGACACCGAAGGACGTACGCCCGAGGAGCTGCGCGAGATCGTCTCCCACTGGGGGGCCGAGCTCGAGCTCGCCCCGGCCGAGACGATCATCGAGTGGGCCGCCGCCACCTTCGGCGAACGCTTCGCGATCACCTCCTCGATGGGTGACGCGGTCCTGGCCCATCTCGCCTCCAAAGTCGTACCCGGGATCGACGTGGTCTTCCTCGACACCGGCTACCACTTCATCGAGACGATCGGCACCCGCGACGCCGTCGAGGCGACGATGCCGGTCAACCTGCTGACGATCACGCCGGTGCAGACCGTGGCCGAGCAGGACGCGGCGTACGGCAAGGACCTCTACCGCACCGACCCCGACCTGTGCTGCGCTCTGCGCAAGGTCAAGCCGCTCGCCGACTCGCTCGCCTCCTACGACGCCTGGGCCACCGGCCTTCGGCGCGCGGAGACGAAGAACCGGGTCATCGCCCCGGTCATCGGCTGGGACGCCAAGCGCCAGAAGGTCAAGGTCTCGCCGATGGCGCGATGGTCCGACGAGCAGGTCGAGCGATATATCGAGGACAACGGAGTGCTCGTGAACCCGCTCGTCTATGACGGGTATCCCTCGATCGGCTGCGCGCCGTGCACCCGCCGGGTAGGCCCCGGTGAGGACCCGCGCAGCGGGCGATGGGCCGGCACCGGCAAGACCGAGTGCGGCATCCACGCCTGACGGCCACTCCACCACACACAGACTTTCCGACCTTTCCCCGCAACACCCGAAGGATGAAGACAATGGCAGCTCCCGCTCTGGTAGCCCTGGCTCACGGCAGCCGCGATCCGCAGTCCGCCGCGACCATCAACGCCCTCGTTGCCGAGGTACGCGCCCTGCGCCCCGACCTCCGCATCGAAGCCGCCTTCCTCGACCACTCCCGGCCGCGTTTCCAGGCCGTCGTCGACAAGCTGGTCAAGGCCGGCCACGACGAGATCGTCGTCGTACCGCTCCTGCTGACCGAGGCGTTCCACGCCCGCGTCGACGTCCCCTCGGTGATCGCCGAGGCCACCGCGCGCCACTCCGGCCTGCGCATCCACACCAGCGAGATCCTCGGCCTCGAGAGCGTCTTCCTACAGGTGCTCGACGAGCGCCTGCGGGCCTCCCTGAAGGACGCGCGAGTGCGTGAGCTCGACGCCCTCGTCCTGGCCGCCGCCGGCTCCTCGGACTCGCTGGCCAACCAGTCGGTGGCCCGCCTGGCCCGGATCTGGGGTGCCCACCACAAGCTGCCGGTCGTGGCTGCGTACGCCTCGGCTGCTCCGCCGGCCACCGGCGAGGCCGTCCGTGCCTTCCGTGCCGAGGGCCGCCGCCACATCGCCGTCGGCATGCTCTTCCTGGCGCCCGGGCAGCTGCCCGACCGCGCCAAGGAGCTCGCCCTCGAGGCCGGCGCCGTCGCGGTCAGCGACCCGATGGGCGCCCACCCCGAGGTCGCCCGCACCATCCTGGCCCGCTACGCCGTCGGCGCCGTCGAGCTCGTCCCGGTCTGACCCACCCCGCGCCGAGTCGGCGCATCTTGACATCAACCTCCGCCGAGTCGGCTCGTCATGACGAGCCGACTCGGCGGGTTTGTGGCCGGGGCTGGAATAGGGCGCGTAGGGTCTTCGTTGTGGACAGTGAACGAAGTTGAGTTGATTCGACTCAACTTGTTTGCAACACTCGGCGGCGGCAGTCGCTGGGCGGCAGACCAACCAGTCTTCCGGGGCTCCCCGCCCCAGATGCACCACAGTCACATACACACAGCTTCAACAAGCGGAGGTAGCAAAGATGGCACGTGCCGTCGGTATCGACCTCGGGACCACCAACTCGGTCGTCTCGGTTCTGGAGGGTGGCGAGGCCACCGTCATCGCGAACGCCGAAGGCGCCCGTACGACGCCTTCCGTGGTCGCGTTCAGCAAGTCCGGTGAGGTTCTGGTCGGTGAGGTCGCCAAGCGCCAGGCCGTCACCAACGTGGACCGCACGATCAAGTCGGTCAAGCGACACATGGGCACCGACTGGAAGGTGTCCATCGACGACAAGGACTTCACGCCGCAGCAGATCAGCGCGTTCGTCCTGCAGAAGCTCAAGCGCGACGCCGAGGCCTACCTCGGTGAGACGGTGACCGACGCGGTCATCACCGTCCCGGCCTACTTCTCCGACGCCCAGCGCCAGGCCACCAAGGAGGCCGGTGAGATCGCGGGCCTCAACGTCTCGCGCATCGTCAACGAGCCCACCGCCGCCGCGCTGGCCTACGGCCTCGACAAGGGCGACGACCAGACCATCCTCGTCTTCGACCTCGGTGGCGGCACGTTCGACGTGTCCCTGCTCGAGATCGGTGAGGGTGTCGTCGAGGTCAAGGCGACCTCCGGTGACAACCACCTCGGTGGTGACGACTGGGACAACGCGATCGTCAAGTGGATGGTCGAGAAGTTCAAGGCCGCCAACGGTGTCGACCTGGCCGCAGACAAGATCGCCGCGCAGCGCCTCCAGGAGGCCGCCGAGAAGGCGAAGATCGAGCTCTCCTCGTCGCAGAACACCAGCATCCACCTGCCCTACATCACCCACGGTGAGTCCGGCCCCCTCCACTTCGAGGAGACCCTGACCCGGGCGGAGTTCCAGAAGATCACCGCCGACCTGCTCGACCGCACCAAGAAGCCGTTCGAGTCGGTCCTCAAGGACGCCGGTGTCGCCCTCAAGGACATCGACCACGTCGTCCTGGTCGGCGGTTCGACCCGGATGCCGGCCGTGACCGACCTGGTCAAGAGCCTGCTCGGTGGCAAGGAGCCCAACAAGGGCGTCAACCCGGACGAGGTCGTCGCCGTCGGTGCCGCGCTGCAGGCCGGCGTGCTGAAGGGCGAGGTCAAGGACGTACTGCTCCTCGACGTCACCCCGCTGAGCCTCGGCATCGAGACCAAGGGCGGTGTCTTCACCACCCTGATCG
This sequence comes from Nocardioides sp. NPDC047086, assembly GCF_040643685.1. Taxonomy (NCBI): domain Bacteria; kingdom Bacillati; phylum Actinomycetota; class Actinomycetes; order Propionibacteriales; family Nocardioidaceae; genus Nocardioides; species Nocardioides sp. NPDC047086. Next base: position 37,454 of record NZ_JBEYUV010000004.1, on the reverse strand, counting down.
AGCGCAACACCACCATCCCGACCAAGCGCTCCGAGATCTTCACCACGGCTGACGACAACCAGCCGAGCGTCGAGATCAAGGTCGCCCAGGGCGAGCGCCCGATGTGGTCGGAGAACCAGCCGCTGGGCAACTTCGAGCTCACCGGGCTCCCGCCGGCGCCGCGTGGCGTGCCGAAGATCGAGGTCACCTTCGACATCGACGCCAACGGCATCGTGCACGTCTCCGCCAAGGACCAGGCCTCGGGCCGCGAGCAGTCCATGACGATCTCCGGCGGCTCCGCGCTGTCGAAGGACGACATCGACCGCATGGTCAAGGAGGCGGAGCAGTACGCCGAGGAGGACGCCAAGCGTCGCGAGTCCATCGAGATCCGCAACCAGGGTGACAGCCTCGTCTACACCACCGAGAAGTTCATCACCGACTCCGGCGACAAGGTCCCGGACGACGTGAAGACAGAGGTGCAGGCCGACCTGGACGCCCTGAAGAAGGTTCTCGAGGACACCGAGGCCGACAAGGACGCCATCCAGACCGCGATCACCAAGCTCGGTGAGTCCTCGCAGAAGATGGGTGCGGCCATGTACGCCGCCGCCGAGGCCGAGCAGTCCGCTGCCGGCGGTGCCACCGGTGCGACCGGCGAGGCCGACGACGACGTCGTCGACGCCGAGATCGTCGACGAGCCCGTCGAGGGTGAAGAGGGCGACAAGAAGTGACGAAGCGCCGCCCCGGCGGGGCGGAGGAGGCCGTCGAGGAGACGACCTCCAAGGCCCCGCCGCCCGAGACCGACCCTGAGACAGAGGCTGGCGAGGAGTCGACCGAGGGCTCCGAGGTGGACGCTCCTGAGGGCGACGCCTCGGACTCGGACGACGCCGCCGAGGCCGGATCCGACGAGCCTGACTCCGCCGAGGACGCCGAGGTTGCCGAGGACGAGGCGGACGAGGCCGACGACGAGGAAGACGACGAGGAGGACGTGATCGAGGACGACAGCGAGGTGGACTTCATGGGCGATGCCGCCGACGAGGTCGACAAGCGGGTCGCCGAGCTGACCACGGACCTGCAGCGTCTCCAGGCCGAGTACGTCAACTACAAGAGGCGGGTCGACCGTGACCGCGAGCTGGTCTCGCAGAACGCGACCTACAAGGTGCTCACTCCGATCGTCGAGGTGCTCGACACCATCGACCGTGCCCGTGAGCACGGCGAGGTCGACGGCGGCTTCAAGGCCGTCGCCGACCAGCTCGAGAAGATCGTGACCAACCTGGGTCTGAAGAAGTTCGGTGAGCCGGGCGACGTCTTCGACCCCAACCGTCACGAGGCGCTCAGCCACATGGGCACCGACCCGGAGGTCGAGGAGACCTCGGTCAAGCTGGTCGCCAAGGCCGGCTACATGATCGGTGACCGGGTGGTCAGGGCCGCGCAGGTCCTGGTCGTCGACCCGGAGTGACCAGGAGTGACAACGATGGGTGGCCGAGGCTGTCGGGACACCGACGGCCTCGGCCGCCGAGAAGAAGGGAGGAGGGGCTAGGTGGCTGAGAACGACGGGATCCGGCCGGACTGGATCAACAAGGACTACTACGCCGAGCTGGGTGTCAAGAAGGACGCTTCGGGCGACGACATCAAGAAGGCCTATCGCAAACTCGCGCGGGCCAACCACCCCGACTCCAACCCGGGCGACGACGCCAAGCACGAGAAGTTCAAGAAGGTCGCCGAGGCCTACGACGTCGTCGGCGATGCCGAGAAGCGCAAGAAGTACGACGAGGTGCGCACCCTCGGCGCCTCGGGCGGGTTCCCGGGTGGCTTCGGCGGCACGGGCGGTGGCCGCGGCTACAACTTCGACGACCTCTTCGGCGGTGGAGGCGCCCAGGGCGGCGGCCTCGGCGACATGTTCGGTGACCTCTTCGGTGGTGCCGGTGGCGCCGGCGGCGGCTTCGGTGGGCGGCGTACGGCTCCGAGGGCTCGGCCGATCAAGGGCGCCGACGTCGAGACGAGCGCCACGATCGGGTTCACCGACGCGCTCGAGGGTGTCACCATCTCGCTGCGGCTGACCTCGGACGCCGCCTGTCCCGACTGCAACGGCACCGGCGGCAAGCCCGGCACGAAGCCGCGGGTCTGCCCCGAGTGCGAGGGCGCCGGCTACGTCGTCAACTCCGTCGGCGGCGCGTTCTCGATGAACGAGACCTGCCCGCGCTGCGGTGGTCGCCAGCTGATCTACGATGAGGCCTGCCCGACCTGCCACGGCTCCGGCCGCGGCACCTCCGCGCGCACCATCCAGGCGCGCATCCCTGCCGGCGTCAAAGACCGCCAGCGGATCCGGCTCAAGGGCAAGGGTGCCGCCGGCGAGAACGGCGGCCCGGCCGGTGACCTCTACGTCACCGTGCACGTCACGCCCCACCGCGTCTTCGGCCGCAAGGACGACAACCTCACCATCGACGTGCCGGTCGGGTTCGACGAGCTGGCTCTCGGTGCCGAGGCCAAGCTGCCGACGCTCTCCGGCTCGCCGGTGACGCTGCGGATCCCCGCAGGCACCCCCAACGGGCGTACGTTCCGGGTCCGGGGCAAGGGGTTCCGGCGCTCGGACGGCACCGTGGGTGACCTGCTCGCGACCGTCGAGGTACAGATCCCGGCCGTGCTCGATGCCGACGCGAAGGCCGCCGTCGAGGCCTACCGGGCCGCGATGGCCGGCAAGCCCCTGCGTACGTCTCTTCTCGAGGAGTCATGATGAGCGACGGATTCGGCAGTCCGGCTCCGGATGCCGCGGTCTACGTGATCAGCGTCGCCGCGGAGCTGACCGGGCTGCACCCGCAGACGCTGCGTACCTATGAGCGGATGGGTCTGATCACCCCCGGTCGCACCGGGGGCGGCGGGCGGCGCTACTCCTTCCACGACATCGAGCTGCTGCGCTCGATCGCGGACCTGACCGCGGCCGGCATCGGCATCGAGGGTGTGCGTCGCATCCTCGCCCTCGAGCAGCACGTCGACGCCCTGCGTCGGCGCAACGAGGAGCTGCTGCACGAGCTGGCCGCGACCCGCGAGGCGCTCGCCCAGGCGAGGGCGGCGGCACCCGAACCGAAGGGGCCGGCCAGCAGGCTTCCTGCGGTTCGCCAGGCGCCGCCCGGACAGGCGATCGTGGTCTGGCGGCGTCAGCAGGGCTAGCACGGTTCCCTACTGATCGCTCGACAGATTTGTTGGCGAGTTGTGGGTTTCGGTTATAACCGATGTTGGTGCAATACCCGCATACTCATGAGTAAGCCGCGAGTGTCGGACCAACCCCCATATGGTCGGGGCACGCGCGGCGGACCCGGTGGAGCCGACCCGAGACGGACCCACCGGGTCCTTCCAATTTCGGTGGATGGTCGGAAGTGGTGCCCGGGGCGAGCGTCGCCCTGGACCAAGCCGGGGTGATCGGGCAGGATCTGAAGTGACGCCCGCGCCCGGCGCAGGCGATCTCTCCCGGGACTGGTGACTCGCGGCGCGTCTCGGCGCCGGTCGGTGTGTTTCCGGAGGAGTTTCACCGACGGAAGTTCAAGGGGTCCCGTGTCTAGCGTCGTCGACGTGCTCTCCGGGTGGGAGATCGACTGGTTCGCGTTCTGGTCGATCCCCGTCTTCACCGCCGTGATCGGTTGGCTCATCAACTGGTCCGGGCTGTGGATGCTCTTCTCCCCGATCCACTTCCACGGGATCACCGTGCCGGGGCTCAAGCAGATCGCCGGCTCGCTGCCGCGCAAGGTCCAGGAGATCCCGGGCATCCTGCGTGGCGGGCTCGGCTGGCAGGGGATCGTGCCGGCGCGGGCCGCGAAGATGGGTTCGATCGCCGTCGACCGGGCGCTGTCGCAGATGGCGACGGCCCGCGACTTCTACGAGCAGCTCGAGCCGGACAAGATCGCCGCCCACATCGTCGACGTCTTCCGTCCCGAGATCCCGTTCCTGGTCGACGAGATCATGTGGCGCGAGCACCCGCGGTTCTGGCGCGACCTGCCGCGGCCGTTGCGAGCGGTCGTGATCGAGCGGGTCCAGGACCGGCTGCCCGAGGTCGTCGGCGACGTGACGGTCGAGATCGGCAACCACATCGACCAGCTCTTCGACCCGAAGCTCATGGTGATCGAGAACTTCGAGAAGGACCCCTCGATCATCGTGCGGATCTTCAAGGACTTCGGTGCCCGCGAGCTGCGGATGATGGTGATCTTCGGGGCGGTCTTCGGGTTCCTGCTCGGCATCCCGGTCGCCGTCGTCGATCAGGCCTTCCACATCTGGTGGCTGCTGCCGATCCTCGGCGTGCTCGTCGGCTGGACGACCAACCTGCTCGGCATGCTGCTCATCTTCGAGCCCGCCGAGCCCATGCGGATCGGTCCGGTCAGGATCCAGGCGCTCTTCGCCCGGCGGCAGTGGCAGGCCTCCGACGTCTACGGCAAGCACATAGCCAAGGACGTGATCACCCTCGAGCACATCGGTGACCATCTCCTCAACGGGCCGTCCGGCGACCGCACCCGACAGATGCTGGCCGCGGCCCTCGAGCCGGCGGTCGACGCCGCCGTCGGACCGGCCTACGGCGCGGTCCGGGTCGCGGTCGGGACCCGGAGGTTCGACGCGATCCGGTCCTCGGTCGCCGAGCAGGCCGTCGACTACACCCTCACCCCGCTGCGCGACGCCGCCTTCAGCCAGCAGCAGTCGTGCAACATCCGCCGGCTGATCGCCGACCGGTGCCGCGCGCTGCCGCCGAGGACCTTCGTTGAGATGATGAGAGCCGCGATCAAGGAGGACGAGTGGCTGCTCTACGCCCATGGGGCGATCATGGGGCTGGCGGGCGGGTTTCTGCACGTCGCAGTCTTCGAATGGTGGAACGTGCTGTGAGCGCCCTCCACATCAACCCTGAGCCGACGGCCCGGCGGCCACGTCCGAACGAGCCGGCCGGCGAGCTCGTCGAGGGTCGTGAGGGGATGCACCGCATGCCGACACCGGCCCCGAGCGGCGGTCTGGTCGAGGACGCGGTGGAGGTCCTCCCGGGCCTGCTCAGGATCTCCGCGGTCACGGTCGCCCACACCGCGGGCTGGGGGCTGAGGACGTACGCCCGGGGGATGGGGCGGGTCGCGAAGGCGGTCGTCGACCCCGACGAGGCGGTCCGGCTCACCGAGGACGTCGCGGCCAACGCCCGCCAGGTGACCGCCCTCGCGAAGCGGGTCGCCACGGGCAACCCGGTCACCGGCCTGCTGGAACGGTTCGCGCTGCCGGCCGCCGAGGGTGCGAGGGCGGCGATGGAGGGTCGTGCCGCGCGGGTCAACGGAGTCACTCCGGGCACGGAGCCCGACCGGTTGCGACGGACCGGTGAAGAGCTGCTGCGCCGCTCACGCGACGTGTGGGACGAGAACGAGCGCCACCCGGCCTTCGTCGGCATCCTCGACGAGCTGGCCCCCGACGAGGCGCGCATCCTGGTGCTGATGCTCAAGGGCGGCCCGCAGCCGGCCGTCGACGTGGTCGAAGGTGGACTGCTCGGCCAGCTGCGCGGCGCGCGGATGGTCGCCCGGGGTCTGACCATGATCGGAGCGCATGCCAGCGTGCGCTACCCGTCGCTGGTGCCGCAGTACCTCAACAATCTGACCCGGCTCGGTCTGGTCTGGCAGTCCGAGGACCCGGTCGGCGAGCTGGTCCGCTACCAGGTGGTCGAGGCGCAGCCCGACGTGCTCGCGGCGCTCCACACCAAGGGTGGTGGCCGAATCAAGCGACGCTCGATCCATCTGACTCCGTTCGGGCAGGACTTCGCCCGGGCCTGCTTCGCCGACGTCGAGGATCTCGACCAGCTGCCGGGCCATGAGGTTCCGCCCGGTGCGGCGACCGAGGCCCCAACCGATAGTCCAGCCGAATAGCAGACGCTTCAGGGTGTTTGCGTTCGCCTGTGGGTAGGGTACGCATACTGACGGTCTGGAACTCTGGCGGAAGGAGCTCGGATGTCGCCGGAGTGGCAGGACTCGCTGGTCAGCTGGTTCGAGGACTGGGCTGCCCACGTCCACTGGCTCTCGCTGATCACCATCCCGATCTTCACCGGTGTGATCGGCTGGCTGATCAACTGGTCGGGCCTCTACATGCTCTTCTCCCCGCTCTCCTTCAAGGGGTTCCAGGTCCCCGGGCTGCGCGAGCTGACCAGGGTGCTGCCGCACAAGCTGCAGGAGGTCCCGGGCTTCGCCCAGGGCGGGCTCGGCTGGCAGGGCATCATCCCCGCCCGCGCCGCGAAGATGGGCTCGATCGCCGTCGACAAGGCGATCGCCAAGCTCGGCACACCCAGCGACTTCTACCAGCAGCTCGGCCCCTCGGAGATCGCCACGCACATCGTGGAGACCTTCCGCCCGGAGGTGCCCGAGCTGGTCGACCAGATCATGATGCGCGAGCACCCGCGGCTATGGCGCGACCTGCCGCGGGCGGTCAAGGACGCGATCGTGACCCGGGTCCAGGCGCAGCTGCCGACCATCGTGCACAAGGTCACCGACGACATCGGCGTCCACATCGACCAGCTGCTCGACCCGAAGCTGATGGTCATCGACCACTTCCGCAAGAACCCCGCCCTGGTGGTCCGGATCTTCCGTGACTTCGGGCAGCGCGAGCTCAACCTGATGGTCGCCTTCGGGTTCATCTTCGGCTTCCTGCTCGGCATCCCGGTCGCGCTGATCGACCAGACCTTCCACCAGTGGTGGCTGCTTCCCGTGCTCGGCGTGGTCGTCGGCTGGGTCACCAACCTGCTCGGCATGTGGCTGATCTTCGAGCCCGCCGAGCCGCGCCGCATCCTGGGGATCAAGGTGCAGGGCCTCTTCCCGCGCCGTCAGGAGCAGGCCGCGGAGGTCTACGCCGACATCATCGCGACCGACGTGATCACGCTCGAGCGCATCGGCGACTTCCTGCTCGACGGCCCCCGCGGCGACGCCACCCGCAAGCTGCTGATCAACGCGCTGATGCCCGCGGTGGACAGGGCGGCCGGGCCCTACCGGGGCGCGGTGCGGATAGCGCTCGGGTCGGAGCGGTTCGACCGGATCAGCACCTCGGTCGCCAACGAGGCGGCCGACCGTACGCTGGTGCCGTTCCGCGACCCCGGCTTCAGCCGTCACCAGGCGGACAAGATCCGTGACCTGGTCGCACGGAGGACCAAGGAGCTTCCGCCGGGCGACTTCGTGGACATGATGAGGTCAGCGATCAAGGAGGACGAATGGATGCTCTACGCCCACGGCGCGATCATGGGACTCGCGGGCGGCTTCCTTCACCTTCTAATCTTTCCGACATGAGTCTCCTGGGCAAGGTCCTCCCGACCGCCTCCGCCGTGGCCGGCACCGCTCCCGGCCTGGCGCGGGTGGCGGCGGGTGCTGCTTGGCACACCGCCGGGTGGGGGCTGCGCACCTCGAGCCGCGCCGGCATCCGGGTCGCCCGGGCGATGGTCGACCAGGACGTACGCGTGGGGTTGGCGCGGGAGACGGCCGAGGTCGTGGGCATCGTCGCCGGCACCGCGGCCCGGATCATCCTGCCCGGTGCGAACCAGGTGATGGAGCTCTCCGATGCCGACTACGAGGCCGCCGGTCGCGATGTCGTGCTCGCCCGTACGCGGGAGGCCGAGGAGTCCCAGGACTCCTTGCCCGTGCTGCGCCGGCGAGGGGCCGAGCTGCTCGACCGGTCCCGCGACGTCTGGGCCGATGAGCAGGGGCACCCGGCGTACGGCCGGATCCTCGACGAGCTCGCGCCCGACGAGGCGCGGATGCTGCTCTACCTGCTCCAGGCCGGGCCGCAGCCCTCGGTGGATATTCGCACCGGTGGGCCGGCGGGCCTCGTCGGCAGCACCATGATCGCGCCCGGACTCAACATGATCGCGGGGCGCAGCGGCGTGCGCTACCCGGACCGGGTGCCGGCCTATCTCAACAATCTGTTCCGGCTCGGGCTGGTGTGGTTCTCCAAGGAGCCGCTGCCCGACCCGTTGGAATACCAGGTCCTCGAGGCCCAGCCCGACGTGCTCGAGGCGCTGCACTCGGTGAAGTTCGCCAAGATCGTGCGCCGCTCGGTGCACCTGACGCCGTTCGGGGAGGCCTTCTGCCGCACCACGCTGGTCGACGAGGCCTCGGCCGAGTCGGTCTTCCCGGAGCATCAGGCTCCGGTGACCGGCGGGGCCGACCTGCCCAAGGCCTGACGGCCGGACATCGCCTCGCTCAGCCTGGTGAACTCCGGGTCGACGGTCTGCGCTGACACCTCGGCGTCGCGCTCGAGCATGATCCCGGGGAGCCGCCGCCCGGCGTACGCCTCGACCGCGGTCGCGAGCAACGACAGCACCGGCGCCGGCATCGGGTGGGCGTGAGTGTCGATGTAGAGGCCCTCGCGCTCGATGCCGCCGGCGACGTGCACGTAGGCGACCGCGTCGAGCGGGAAGCGGGCCAGGTCGGCGACGGGGTCGGAGCCGCGGGCGACCGCGGAGGCGTAGAGGTTGGCGACGTCGAGGACGAGGCCTACGCCGGTGCGCTCGACGAGCTCGGTGAGGAAGTCGGGCTCGCTGATGGTGTCCTCGGGCCAGGTGAAGGTGGCGGCGATGTTCTCGACCGCGAGCGGCACCGGCAGCCGGTCCTGCGCGATCCGGACGTTGTCGACCAGCACGTCGAGCGAGTCCTTCGTGCGCGGCGGCGGCAGCAGGTGGCCTGCTTCCAGGACGTCGCCGTGCAGCGGGTCGGGGGAGTCGCTCGCCCGCACGAACGCGACGTGCTCGGAGACGAACGGGCTGTCGAGGACCTCGGCGAGCTCGGCCAGCCGGGTGAGGCGGTCCGCCGCGGGGCGGTCGGCGCCGGCCAGGCCGAGCGTGACGCCGTGGGCGATGACCGGGACGCCGAGATCCCGGACGGCCTGCGGAACCTGCGCCGGCTCGGTGTTCTCCGCGACCACCTCGGTGAACCCGAGACGGCCGGAGGCGGCGTACGTCTGGAGGAGCTCGGCGATCGCGGGACGCCAGGCCACGGCGATGCCGGAGATCGAGGGACTCACAGGGTGAAGTGTGGCGGATCGATCGGGGCCGGCGTGGGCCCTTCCGGTATTCTGAACACCTGTTCTCGATCGTTCAGCAACCCTCGCCGGTCCTGGCTCGAGGCCCGGGTAGGAGCCCCCATCTTGGCGCGCAAAGTCGTTCGTTCCCTGCCGTTTCATCGCGTCGTGATGCGGTTCGCGGCTCTCATCGGCGTCGCCGCGGTGACGGGTCTGGTCGCCTCCGGCCTGGCGCTCCCGTTCGTCCACCTGACCGGGGTCGCGGCGAAGTCGGGAGTCGAGGCGATGGACGAGCTGCCGCTCGACATCGACATGGGCGAGCTGTCGCAGACGACGCGCATCCTGGACGTTCACGGCAAGGTGATCACCACCCTCTTCGACCAGAACCGGTCCTACAAGGCGCTCGACCAGATCTCGCCCAACATGCCGAAGGCCCTGCTCGCGATCGAGGACAGCCGCTTCTACGAGCACGGCGCGATGGACCTCAAGGGCACGTTGCGGGCGCTGCTGCGCAACTCGGCCTCCGAGTCGGGGTCGGTGCAGGGTGGCTCGTCGATCACCCAGCAGCTGGTCAAGACGACTCTCGTCTACGGGGCCGACACGGACGAGGAGCGGGCCGCCGCGACCGAGAAGTCCACGGCCCGCAAGATCCGTGAGCTTCGCTACGCCATCTGGCTGGAGGAGAACCACGACAAGGACTGGATCCTCGAGCGCTACCTCAATGCGGCCTACTTCGGTGACTCCGCCTACGGGGTCCAGGCGGCCGCGAAGCACTACTTCAACGTCGACGCCGCCGACCTGACCTGGGGTCAGGCCTCGATGCTGGCCGGGATGGTGAAGAACCCGACCGGCTACGACCCGACCGACTATCCCGACGCCACGGTGGCCCGCCGCAACCTGGTGCTCGAGCGGCTGGTGCAGGTCGGCGACCTGCCGCGGGCCGATGCCGAGAAGGTCAAGGAGAGCTCGCTCGGGCTCAACGTCCAGAACAGCCGGAACGGCTGCTTCGGGTCGTCGGCGGAGTTCTTCTGCGACTACGCGCTGCGGTGGCTGCTCGCCGACAAGTCGCTGGGCGAGACCGAGGCCGAGCGCTGGCGGCTGCTGCAGACCGGCGGCCTGACGATCCGGACGACCCTGGACTCCAGCTTCCAGAAGGCGGCACAGAAGTCGGTGAGCGGACGGGTCTCGCCGACGGATAACGCCGTCGGTGCCCTGGCGATGGTCGAGCCCGGCACCGGCAGGGTCAAGGCGCTCGCCCAGTCGCGGCCGATGGGGGAGAACCGCAAGAAGGGCGAGTCCTACCTCAACTACCTGGTGCCGAAGGAGTACGGCGACGCCAACGGCTTCCAGGCCGGCTCGACCTTCAAGGTCTTCGTCGGCGCCGCGGCGATCGAGAAGGGCTTCCCGCTCCGGCAGGAGATCAAGTCGCCGGAGAAGAAGACGTTCAACCAGGCCTCCTTCGCCAACTGTCCGGGCGCGGGCCGGTTCAGCCCCAACCCCTATCCGGTCGGCAACTCGACCACCTCGGGCAACAAGAACCTCTACACCGGCACCCGGGAGTCGGTGAACACCTTCTACGTCCAGCTCGAGCAGTTCACCGGCGTCTGCGCTCCCTACTCACTCGCGAAGAAGATGGGCGTCAGCCTGACCGACCCCACGCACGAGCGTTTCCCGTCCTTCACCCTCGGGCCCATCGACGTCAGCCCGCTGGAGATGGCCGAGGCGTACGCGACGTTCGGCGCCCGCGGCAAGCACTGCGACTCGCGGCCGGTGACCGAGATCGTCGGCCCGGACGGGAAGACGCTGAAGGAGTACGCGGCCTCGTGCGAGCAGGTGATGCGTACGGGCACCGCGGACGCGATGAACGACATCCTCCGCGGCGTGCTGCAGCCGGGTGGGTTCGGGCAGAAGCTCGCGCTCAGTGTGCCGTCCGCAGGCAAGACCGGCACCACCAACAGCAATCGCGCGGTGTGGTTCAACGGCTACACGCCCAAGCTGGCGACCGCCTCGATGATCGCCGGCGCCGACTACGAGGGCCACTGGGTCTCCCTCAACGGGCAGCGCCTCCGCGGCGGGTACGTCGCCTCGGCATCGGGCTCGACCGTCGCCGGCCCGATGTGGGCCGACGCGATGCGGGCGGTCGACGGCAAGCTGGGCTCCGCGAGCTTCGTACGTCCCGGCGCCGGCGTCGTCAACGGCAAGGGCGTCAAGATCCCGAAGGTCGAGGGCCTCTCGGTCGCCAAGGCCACCGCCCGGCTCAAGGCCGCTGGGTTCAAGCCGGCCGTCGGCAAGCGGGTGAAGTCGCGCTGGAAGGCCGGCACCGTCGTCGGGACGGTTCCCGGCAGCCGTGCGATCAAGGGGGCGAGGGTCGAGATGCTCGTGTCGAAGTGGCGCGGGTAGAGGTCTCGCGGAGGGGACCGTGTTGGTCTCGACACGCTCGCTGGCGCTCGCGGCTCGACCAACGGAGGTGCCCTTTGGTCGAGCCGCCGGAGCCGCTGGGCGGAGGCGTGTCGAGACCAACACATGGCGGAGGTGCCCTGTTGGTCGAGCCGCCGGAGCCGCTGGGCGGAGGCGTGTCGAGACCAACACATCCGCTATGCGCCTGACCGCGCCTGAGCTGCCTCGACGGCCTCACGGAAGGCGCGGGTGACGTAGTCGGGGACGGGGAGGCCGCGGTCGCGGGCCCAGAGGAGCTCCTGCTCGACGCGGGCCACATCGGCGGCGAGATCGCGTCCTTCGTGATCGACGCCCAGGGTCTCCATGACGTCGCCGAAGTCGGCCAGCTGGCTCACGTTGTTGACCCCGACGGGGGCGAAGGAGATCCGGCGCATGCGTCTGACCAGCCACTTCTGCCAGGCAGCGAGCGTGGCCCAGTGGGCCCGGGCGGAGAGCTGGTAGAAGGCGTAGTGTCCCGGCTCCTGGCGCTTGATCGGCGCGATGACGGTCTCGGCGACGGCCTGCTCACCGGTCTCGATGACCCCGTCGTGGAGCAGGTTGTAGGCGATCACCGCCGAGCGCTCGGTGGCCATCCCGGTCAGGTAGTAGAGCATCCGGCAGACGTCCTGGAACGGCTCCAGGTGAGCCAGCAGCCCGAGCACCTTCAGCTTCAGGCCGACGTGGTCGAGGTCGGTGGTCGCGGGCGGGCGCCCGAGGACCTGCTGGAGCCGGTCGAGGATCAGTCCGTGCTGGATCTCCTGCGGCTGCCACACCTCGGCGTAGAACTGCTTGTCGACCTCGGGTGGGTTGGGAAGCATGGTGGAGATCTCGAGTACGTTGCGGTCGACCTCGAGCTCGACCCGCGCCATGTAGTCGAGCACATGGCCGAAGCGGGCACCGAAGCCGGCGGGGTCGTGCACGGTGAAGTCGACCGAGTCCATCGGGATCGGTGGATGCTCCTCACCGAGGCGCGAGACATGGGCAACGAGGCGGTCGGTATCGGTTGGCATCGAGACGGCTCCCGGTGGGGTGTCAGCAGCGCCTCCAGTGTGCCCGCACTGCGTGGGGTTGTAACGCGATTTTACCCAACCGAGGCCAACCCGGCTGGGTCTCAGGATGCGCTTGGGGAAGTCTCCGTCAGCGGGGTCTCCGACGCAGCCTCGGTCGGGGTCTCGGTCGGCGTCGGGTCCTCGGTGGGTGATTCGGTGGGTGTCTCCGTGGGTGTTTCAGTCGGGGTCTCCGTCGGCGTCTCGGTGGGCGTATCGGTCGGGGACTCCGTGGGTGAGCCGCTCGGATCCGGGTCCGAGGTGGGCGAAGGGACGACGGACCCGTCGTCGCCGGATGAGTCCGACGGCGAGGGCGAGGAGGGCGTGGTCGAGCCGCCGCTGGGCGTACCGGTGTCCTTGCCTCCCGGAGAGGAGCCGGCCCGGGGCCGCTGGGCGCTGGGTGAGGCGCCGGAGAGCGGCTCGAGATCGGAGGCGGAGGTGACCGGGATCTGCGCGGCCGGCAGGACGACGCCGGTCGGTGTCTCGAAGGTCCCGAGCCGATAGCCCTCGGCGATCTGCAGGACCGCCGAGACGTACGCCTCGCTGTGGTTGTAGCGCAGCACCGCCGAGCGCTGCCCGGCCTCGGTGGACAGGTCGGCGGGGCCGGAGCACAGGTAGACCGCGGCGGCGAGCGCGGCGTCGTCGACGTCCTGCGGGTCACGGCGCCCGTCGCCGTCGGCGTCGACCCCGACGTCGGACCAGGTCGACGGGATGAACTGCATCGGCCCGACCGCCCGGTCGTAGACGAGGTCGCGGTCGTAGGTGCCGCCGTCGGTGTCGAGGATCCGCGCGGTCCCGCCCGCCCCGGTCAGAGGTACGCCGAAGATCCCGGGCGTCGCGACCCCGGCGGCCGACAGCGTGTTACCCCCGGCCCTGCCGTGGTCGGACTCGACCCGCCCGATGGCGGCGATCAGCGACCAGTCGAGATGACAGCCCGGGTCGGCGTCGGCCAGCACGGTCGCGGCGCGCTGGTAGGCGGAGAGCGCGGTCTCGGGGATGACGCCGGCGGCCGCCTCGGCGGCGAACCCGGCCGGCTTCGCCGCGAGGGTGGGGCCGATCTTGGGGACCGGTTTGACCGCGGAGACGCTCACCGGCGGCAGCAGCTCCTGGGCCGGCACCTCGACCGGCACCTGGCGCACGTCGGCCGTGACGTCGACCGGCCGGCCCTCCTGGATCGCATGGATCGTCCAGGCGGCGGTTGCGGCGGCCACGGGCAGCGCCGCTGCCTTGAGCAGCAGACCGGGTCGCGGGTTCATCCTCGGTCACATCCTCGGGTCGGGCTGGGTGGGTCGACGTCACCGATCCAGCCATCATGTGAACTCCGCCACAACGAGCTGAGCGCGATCCGGGCCGAGAATCCCCCAAACTACTCACGTACGTGACAAGTTTCCCGGCCTCGCCACGGGGATCGCGCCGGCCACGGCCGCCGTCACCAGGCAGAGCAGCGCGAGCCCGGACGCCAGCACGGTCGAGCCGGCGTCGAGCAGCGTCGGCACCGCGCCGGCCACGGCCGGAACCACCGCGACCGGCCCGGCCCAGCGGGAACCCACGACGGCCCTGCGCGCGAGCGAGACCAGCTCGGCGACGCGCCGCACGTCGAGGTCCGCCAGACGTACGCCGGAGCTCCCGCCCACGGCCAGGTCGGCCCTCGCCTGGGCCTCGGCGTCCTCGGGGCGAGCGCTCACGAAGGCCACCACGCGCCCCTGCTCCTGCAGCTCGGTGACGAGCCGCTCCCGCTTCTCGGGGGCGATCTGGGGATGCCATCGCTCGATCCCGCAGGCCTCGGCCAGGTGCTCGGTCTCGCGGTCGGTGTCGTCGGAGACCAGCACCGGCGTCACCCCCGCGGCAAGCAGCCGGGACACCGACGCGCCCGCGTCCGCACGGGGCTCGTCGCGGACCACGAGATAGCCCAGCGGCCGTCCGTCGAGCTCGACGCCGAGGACGGTGCCGCGGTCGGTGCGATCGGCCATGCCGACCCACGGCGGCCGCCCGACGCGTACGGGATGCCGGTCGACCGACCCCCGTACCCCCGAGCCCGGGACGACCGCGAAGTCGGTGACCTTTCCCCGCGGCGAGAGCCGCGCGACGGCACGGGCGAGCGGGCCCTCGGCCTCGTGCTCCAACGCCCCCGCGAACCAGCGCAGGTTGCGCAGATGATCGGGGTCGAGCGGGTCGACCGTGGCCACCACGAGACGCCCCGTGGTCACCGTCCCCCAGCGGTCGAGCACCACGGTGTCGACCCGGGCGGCGACCGCCCAGGCGGACCGGGGCACCGACTCGATCCCGTGCCGGCGCCCGGCCCAGCCGGCGACGACGTGCGGAAACACCGACCCCAGGACGTACGCGGCGACAGCACCGGCCACGAGAACGATCACTTCCACCACCATGAGCGGCTCCGGGTCAGCCGGTCTGCTGCTGATAGCGGTCGAAGTCGCTCTGGTCGCCGGCGACCCACAGCGGCACGCTCGCCTTCAGCAGCAGCAGGAGCTGGGTCACGAACTCGGGGTCGCGCAGGGACTCCCCGAAGAGCTCGTTGATCCGCTTCCAGCGGTAGCGGATCGTCTGCGGGTGTACGCCGAGGACCGCCGCGATCGCCGGGGCGCTCTCCCGGGTCTCGAGCCAGACCAGCAGCGTCTCGGTGAGGATCTCGCGGGAGTTGGCCGACTCGGCCAGCAGCGGCTCGAGCAGCTCCTGGGCGAGCTGGCGGCGCATCACCGGCTCGGCGTGCAGCCAGATCTCGGTGCGGTAGGCGAGGCAGTTGATCACCGGCTTGGCCGGGATCACCCGCGCGTTGACGAGCGCCAACGCGCGGTTGGCCCAGCGCCAGGCGGCCGGCACGTCGGCCGGCGGCACCGGCCAGCAGATCGAGACCCGGGCCTTCGGCGCGGCCGCGCGGACCTCCTTGGTGACCGTGGTGGTGGCGCTCGGTGGACAGATCACGACCTGGGTCGGCCGGCGCCGCCGGGTGAGCGCGAGGGCCGAGAGCGCGTCCGCGGAGATGTGGTCGGCATCGAGCAGCTCGACCGCCATCACCGTCACCTTCTCCGGCAGCGGCCACTCGCCGAGCGCCGCCTGCATCTCGATCTCGTCGTGCGAGGCGCCCGACAGCATCCGGTCGATCAGCCGCGCCCGGGCGACGTCGTTGTCCTGGTCGCGGGCCTCGGTCCCGGCCTCGAAGCCGGTGCTGACCTGCGAGGTCAGGTGCTCGACGTACGACGTCATCATCTCGTTGAGCGCGTTCAGCGCTGCCGCGGAGAGCTCGTTCTCGACCGCCCGGCGGCGCAGCTCGTCCCAGAGCTCGCCGGTCGCCATGCCGATGCCCTGGTCGACGATGGCCCGGTCCTGGCCCAGCGCGGCGACCCTGAAGCCGACCTTGCGGAAGTGGTCGTCGATCGCGATGTAGGGCGCCGAACGCCCGAGGCCCAGATCGATGAAGTGCGACATCGCGCCGTGCACGGCGGTGAAGATGAGCTCCTCGAAGCCCTCGGTCTCGGCCGGCAGCCCGTCGCGCAGGTGGCGGGTGATCTTGCGCGCGATCGGCCGCACCTCGCTCTCGAGGCTCTTCAGCATCCACACGGCGGACCCGGGTAGCCCGGGGGACTGATGGGTCTGCGTCATCTCGTGCTCCGTCGCACGTCAAACTCCTTCGTCCAACATGCCCGAGAAGGTATCGACCACCATGGCACGTCTTTGCTTGGCGTGCCCCCGAAATTCGGTACGCCCGTGCCGCTGCGTGGCCCGGATGGGAAAAGCCCGCCGGGGGCCGTTCGGCCACCCGGCGGACTCGGGGAGGGAGAGCTCAGCCGCGACGCGGGTTGGTGAGGTCGAGCTCGATGGTGTTCCCGTCGCCGGGGACGAGAGCGTTGACCAGCCAGGTGTTCAGGCCGCAGTTCTGGAAGTCGCCGATCGAGTACGTCCCGGTGAGCCGGCCGCCGGTGAAGACCCCGAACCGCTCACCCTCGGGCGTGGCCACGGGGATGGCCACCGGCTCGACGGTGCGGCAGAACGGGCCGGAGAAGGTCGGGAAGCCGACGACCTTGATGTTGGTGAGACGTACGTTGTAGTAGGAGGTGGCCTCGACATAGCTGCCGCCGCCCTCGGGATGGGGCTTGAGCGAGCCGGTCGTGGGAGCGGCCTCCTCGAAGGCGACGTCGGCGCTCATCGGGATGAACCCCGCCGCCTTGAACTCGGTGCTGGCACCGGGAAGCGAGAGCGATCCGGTGAACGCGCCGGTCGTGGTCTCCAGCGTCGTGTCCAGGACGGCCGGGCCGAGCGGGATCTGCGAGCCGGTCGAGGCGACGAGGGTGGTGCCGTTGGCGTCGTAGAGGATGTCGAGCGGTGCGGCGTGGGCGGGTGCGGCCGTGGCGACGGCGAGCAGCCCTGCCGCCGCAGGAACGGCGAGCAGGCCGAGCCGGCGCTTCATGAGTGTGGAGAGAGACATGACGGGCTCCTTCAAGATGGTGGAACAGGGAGACGCGACAGCGGTGCGCCGCTCGGGCGCACCGCTCTCGCTTGCCGGCCTCAGCTGACGTTGACGGCGCCGTCGGGGACGGAGACGTTGTAGGTGCCGTTGAACGAAGCGGGATCGCCGACGGAGACCGAGCCGAGGCAGTCGGAGACGACCGTGGTCACCGTCAGGGACCCGTCGCCCGTCTCGTCGACGACCAGCCGCTGCGTCGCCTCGTCGAAGTGGCCGTCGGCGGAGCCGGTGACGGTGAAGTCGCAGAGCCCGGTCGAGTCGGTGACGTGGGCGCTGATGTGGTCGATCCAGCCTTCGACCTGGTCGGTCGCGGCTGAGGTCACGGAGGTGTCGTTGGTCGCCAGATGCCACTGACCACCGTGGGTGACCGTCAGGGGCGTGCCGAACTGCTCGGTGCAGCCACTCCAAGTGCTCGAGCTGATGGTTGCCAGCGGATTGGGGTCGACGCCGCTCTTCCCGGTGCCGCTGTGGATGGAACCGCCGGCACCGGCAGAGGTGCAGGTCATCGTGTTCAGCGGGACGGCGAAGGTGATGCTGCCGACGGCGGCCGCGGTGAAGGCGTGGTTGCCGGCGGCCGTGCTGCCACCGACGGCGACGTTGTAGGGCGGGGCGGCGCTGGCCATCGCGGGAGTGGCGAGGGTGAGGGCGGCTGCGGCCGCACCCACAAGGAGAAGCTTCTTCTTCATCGAAGGTCGTCCTTTCGTGGCGATGGAGACTGGTTGTCTCCGTCGGGCCCATTCATCCGTCCGGTGGATCCGGCTGTCGACGGGCATCTCCCCGAAAGCGCGAAATGGGGCGCCACGATGTCGCCTGCGCGACATCGGACGCGGCCGCCGGCCCGAGACTTGTCATGGGCATGACAAGTCCGGGCACCGGTTCCGACGTATCCGAGCCGACCTTGTTGCGTCCCCATATCCGCGATGCCACGTTGGCGACATGCGACACACTCTGCAGCGCGCTACGGCGCTGGCCGTCCTCGCCGGATCCGCCTTCGCGGCGTTCGGCCTCGGGGCGGGCCAGGCGGACGAGGGCCCTTACCCGGGGCTGCCCGCCGCAGAGCAACAGGAGCTGCCGCTCCGACACGCCTCCTGGACCGGGTCGGCCTCCGCCTCGCTCGCCGACGTCGAGCGGGCGCGTCAATGGATGCGTACGCCCCTCATGACGGCGGCCGCGGACTTCTACCAGGGACGCGTCGATGTACCGGACCCGGTCCAGTACACGCAGTGCACCAAGGCAGGGGCGAACATCTACTTCGTCGCTCAATCGGGCTCCGACCACAACTACGGCCAGACGCCCGAGATCGTCGTTCGCACGGTCACCTTCGGTGCGGTGCCGGTCGAGGCGACCGTACGTCTGGAGCAGGAGAGGTCCGAAGGTCTCCCGGTGCCCATCAAGCTCGAGACGTTGTCGTGCGCACTGAGATCGGGCAGGAGAGAGGTTCCGGACACTCCGGTCCAGGGCAGGCTCTCGACGCGGGTGATGTCGCTGCGGGTCGACGGCGTGTCGCTGCCCTTCCGGGGGGAGTGTCGGACCCGTGAGCCAGGGGACGTCCGGCTCACCGGCAAGGGATACTTCTATGCCTGGGACGGGACCCAGAACGTGCCTGCCCCGGTGCAGCCCGAGCTGTGGGACAACGGCCTCTTCAACCTCAGTCCGGGAGGTCTCCTCGCCGGCACCATCGACGTGCCTCCGTTCTCGGGGTGCGTGACCACGACCGGTGACGACGTCTCCAGACTGTTGACGGCCGCCGTCTCGGGTGAGGGATACCCGTTGCGTACGTATCAGGGCGGCGTCCTCGGGTGCACGGTGCCGAACCCCGGCGGGCCCAACCTGCCGCCGGCCCCGGGGGCCTCGACCCCTGAGGCGGTCCCGTGTCGCATGGACGTGCTGCCTCCCCAGGTCCCCTCGCTGCCCGAGATTCCCACGGGTGACCGGTGACGATGTCGCTCAGGAGAGTTCCGCGGGAGCAAAAGTTGTCACGCGCGTGACAAGTCGGCTGCCTCTGCGCCCGGTTGGGGACCTCTTCCACTGGCCGATCAGCCCGATCTCCTCTGTGATGAGCGTCACTGAGTGACGCCGGCCTGACGAAGCACAGTGCTCCCGCGGGCCGGGGACCGAGGGGAGAAGTCGTAGATCCATGAGTCCGACGCAGAGCCAGATGACGACCACCGGAACGGGTGTCCCGCACCCACGACTGCCACGCCGAAGCGCCTCGCGGCAGCTCGCCGAGAAGATCCATGCCCCTCGCGTCTCGCCCACGGAGTGTGCGGTCATCCGTAGGGTCGGCCGCGGGCTGGTCCCACAGATCGCCGACGAGATCCTGCGCCAGGTCGCCGCCTACTCCCGGCACCCCACCCAGCGGCGCCGGGACCTGATCACGAAGGCCGCCGCCAGCGCCGTGGAGCTCTATGCCGACGTGGTCGAGAACATCCCGTCGGACCCGGAGACGGTGTCGGCGATGTACTTCGCGATGGGCAGGGGAGAAGCGCTGGCCGAGCGGAGCCTCGACGGGTTCCGGGCGGCCGTCGACCTGGCCACCCACCGGGCGGCCGAGGCGATCCGGCACGAGGCCGAAGGGCTGGTCGCCGACGACGTACGCGGGACGCTGTGCGGCTCCCTCCTCGCCTACATGGGCATCCTGCTCGACGACGTCGCCCGCGGGTACGCCGCCGGGGTCCGGGACCGCGAGGCGGACCCGTGCTGGATCCGGCGCCGGGTGGTCCGGGGTCTCGCCGGCGAGGCGGACGCCGAGGTGATCGGCGGTCTCGCCGTGCGCGTCGGCTGGCAGCTGCCGGCAGCGGTGGTGGTCTGCGCGGTCGACACCATCATTCCGCTGGACTCGGCCGAGCAGCCCGTCGAGCTGCCCGAGAACTGCGTGTGGGACACCGCCGGTCGACGCGCCCTGGTGGTCACCGACCCGGCCGAGGTCGACGCCGTCGGCGCGGTGATGCGCGGGTGGCCGCGTACCGGCCCCGTCTTCGTGACCGTGCCGGTGCCGCTGGCCGATGTGCCGGCCGCGATCCGCTGGACCGAGCGCGCCCGCGAGCTCGTCGAGTCCGGGGTGATCCCCGCGGACCCGGTCGTGCGCTGCGCCGACCACCACGTCGCCCTGCTGCTCAACGCCGACCCCACCCTCTCGCGCTGGGAGGCGAGCGAGGCCCTCGCGCCGCTGGAGGCGTTCAAGGACGAGCACCGGCGCGCGGTGCTGCGTACGCTGCGGCTCTGGTTGCTCACCGGAGCGAACGCCTCGGCGCTCGCCGCGGAGCTCGGCATCCATGAGCACACCGTCCGCAACCACAAGCTCCGCCTTCGGGCAGCCTTCGGCAGCCGGCTGCAGGACCCCGAGTTCGTCACCCTGCTCCTCTTCGCCCTCGGCGCCGGTGACGGCTCCGCCGCCGACTGGGTCGAGCTCGAGCGCTGCGGCTGAGTGGTCGGCCGGTACCGATCCGCGGGCCTGTCATGCTGGTCAGGTGAAGGATCGGCTGATCGCAGAGCTTCGGCTGCCGTCGCCGGTGGTCGAGATCGACGACGCCAGGTTCGCTAAGGCGGGCGTGCGTGTGTTGATCAAGCGCGATGATCTGATCCATCCGGAGATCCCTGGCAACAAGTGGCGGAAGCTGAAGTACAACATCGCGACTGCTCGGGAGTTGGAGTTCGAGACCCTGCTGACGTTCGGTGGGGCGTACTCCAATCACATCAGGGCAACTGCAGCGGTGGGCGCCTACTTCGGGTTCAGATCGATCGGGGTCATCCGAGGTGAGGAGCATCTGCCCTTGAACCCCTCGCTCAAGTACGCGGTTTCGCGCGGAATGCAGCTGGCGTATCTCGATCGCGCGACCTACCGGGCGAAGACGTCTGACGCGGTGATCGGGGCGTTGCATCGGGAGTTCGGTGACTTCTATCTGGTCCCAGAAGGGGGCAGCAACACCGAGGCCGTACGCGGTTGCGCCGAGCTTTCCAAGGAGCTCGATGAGGCTGTCGACGTCGTGTTCTGCGCGGTGGGAACCGGCGGGACACTCGCCGGCGTGGCTGCCGGCGCTGCGCAAGGGCAAGTGACAGTGGGGGTTCCCGTTCTGAAGGGCGGTGCGTTCCTCGAAGACGACATCGTGAGGCTGCAGGAGCAGGTGTACGGCGCTCGCAGCGGTTCGTGGCGACTGGAGTGCGACTATCACTTCGGTGGCTATGCGAAGCGCACCCCGGAACTGGATGACTTCATCGATGACTTCGAGCAGCGGCACGGCTTGCGACTGGACTGGGTATACGAGGCGAAGATGATGTACGCGCTGATCGATCAGGTGGTTCGAGGCACGTTCCCTCGCGGGACCACGGTCCTGGCACTGATCAGCAGTTCGGGTGAGGTCTCGGAGGGCTGAGGCTCAGTCTTCGAGCCACTCGAGATACCAGTCTCCTGAGTTGACGAGGAAGTCCTTCCCGAATCCGAGCCAGCGGCCGCCCATCGAGCGAGAGTGCGGACCGATGACTAGCTGGATTGTGCCGTGGTAGTCGGCACCCCGGTAGTAGCCGGTAGCTGTCGTTCGCTCCGTCCAGGTGCCGGTGGCGATGGCGCCCTTGACGCTCAGATCGAGAGTGAGCCGTGATTCGCTGGCGGGATCGGTGGTGGCATGAAGCCGACTTCCGGTGTGGTGGGCCCGGACCGTGTGCTCGCTGTCCAGGTCCGCGTCCCGGCCGTCAGAGAAGTAGTTGTAACGGGAGAGCCAGAGTCCCGAAAGGTTGCCACTAGTGGCGCGGGCAGTGTCCAAATCGGAGTGGTCGGCCAGGTCGACAACCAGATCGGCCACAGCACACTGGTACATCTCGGCCATCCGGGAGAGGACAATGAGCGAGGGGGCGTAACCTGTCGAGCCGGGCCATTGCTCCCAGTAGGAGAAGTTCTTGAAGGTCTTAGGGTCGTCGGGCCAGCGCTGGTTCCACTGATCCGCGGCGTCGCGTTGGCTCCAATCGCGGGCGAGGCGGAATGCAACTCGCGGGTTCACCGCGTATCTGTCGGCGAACGCATCCGCAACCTCGACCCAGGTCGATCCCTGCGCACGTAGTTCAGCAGACCACTCTCGTCGCTCCCGGCGTTGACTGGCTGCTTTCGGAAGACGCGCTTCGGCGCCGATACTCATACGCTCATAGTTTCACAACCTCCCTGTCACACAGGGAGATCTTGATCGAATGATCACTGGTTCTCCCGGTGGTTCCTACTCGTCATGAGCGGCAGATTGGTGGCACGGCCGGGGCGGCGGGAGCACCGTGTCCACCGGGTGGGTGTGGCCCTCGTGCCTCGCCGCCTTGGCCGATCCAGTGACTTTCGATCGGAGGAGCGGAGAGTGGATGTGATGCGACGGACGAGCCCGGGACGTCCACGGCATGTGGTCAGCACGAGCGCGGCGTCGCCACGTGATCAGGTGCTCGACGCCGCGGCAGAACTGTTCGTGACCAGGGGTTTCGCGGCGACGTCGACGCGAGAGATCGCTGAGAAGGTCGGGATCCAGCAGGCCAGTCTCTACTACCACTTCGCTGGGAAGGACGAGATCCTCGCCGAGCTGCTGCAGCGCTCCGTACGCCCCACGATGGACAACGTCGCGAAGATCGAGGCACTCGTGCCGCCCGATACCGACGCAACCGCTCTCTACCTGCTAGCGCTGATCGACATACGTACGCTGGCAGAGGCGTCTCACAACGTCGGCATCCTCTACGGCCAATCCGATGTGGCCGACAGTGAGATCTACGCCGAGTTCCACCACGCACGCGGTCAGCTTGTCGAGTCATACGGACGTTTCGGGCTTCGGGCCGCTTCTCGCGATCTCGCCTCTGACATCGACACCCGCGAGCTCGGGGAGATGCTGACACACTCCGTCGAAGTGGTGACCACCCTCCGTCAAGTCGGGCTGGCGGTTACCCCTAAGCGAGCGAACCGCATCGCGGCAGCGGCACTGAGGATGTGCGAGGTGCCCCAAGCAACCATCTCCATCGCCGCTTCGGCGGCAGGTGACCTCCTTGCGGGCCTGGTGACGATCGACCAGACAGCTGGCGCGCTGGCGGCACAGTAGCCGGGCGCGGGCGAACGAACTTTCGTTCGCCCGCCGGGCCGCCCTGCTGTCGGGGGCGGCCGATTTGTCATGCGCGTGACAAATCCCGGCCTGCATTCTCCGGGCGGCTCGATTTCCCCTGCCGCTGTGACCTGAGCCACACGTACTGTCCGGTCGGAAGCACACCCCACAACGGCAGATCAGGGAGGTCCCGCGATGGGCGGAACCGTGGAGGTCACCGGGCTCACCAAGAGCTTCGGGTCTCAGAACATCTGGAGCGACGTGACCCTCACGCTGCCCCAGGGGGAGATCACCGCGCTGCTCGGGCCCTCGGGAACCGGGAAGTCGGTGTTCCTGAAGTCGCTGATGGGGCTGCTGCGGCCCGAGGCCGGGATCTGCCTGGTCGACGGGGTCGACATGGTCAAGGCGCGGGAGTCGCAGCGGCAGGAGCTGCGCAAGCGGTTCGGGGTGCTCTTCCAGGACGGTGCGCTCTTCGGCTCGATGAGCGTCTTCGACAACGTCGCCTTCCCGCTGCGCGCCCACACCAAGAAGCGCGAGTCGGAGATCCGGGCGATCACCAACGACAAGCTCGACCTGGTCGGGCTGCTGGGGCAGGAGCACAAGCTGCCCGGGGAGATCTCCGGCGGGATGCGCAAGCGCGCCGGCCTGGCCCGCTCGCTGGTCACCGAGCCCTCGATCATCCTGTGCGACGAGCCCGACTCGGGGCTCGACCCGGTGCGTACGGCCAACCTCGCCCAGCTCCTCGTCGACGTCAACGCGGCCACCGACGCCACGATGCTGGTGGTCACCCACAACATCGAGCTGGCACGTACGCTGCCGGACAACCTCGGCATGCTCTACCGCCGCCGGCTGGTGATGTACGGCCCGCGCGAGGAGTTCCTGCTCACCGACCACCCGGTCGTGTCCCAGTTCATGAGCGGCGACCCGATCGGGCCGATCGGGATGAGCGAGGAGACCGACCACGGGGTCAACGACGACTACGTCGAGGGTGAGACCTACTACCCGTCCGGGGGAGTGGCGACCGTACGCGCCGGAGCCCGCGCCATCGAGGTGCTGCCGCGCCAGCTCGCCCCGGCCAGCGGCGCGCCCCGGGAGGGTGCCGCGCGGCACGCGGACCGGGTCTCGAGCGGCGCGGCGGCCCTCTACACCGCCGATGACGACGACGTTGACCGAGCGCCGCCGGCGGTCCGGACCAAGGACCCGATCAGCCGAGGGCTCGACCAGGTCGGGGCGCTCTTCGCGCTGGGTCTGGACACGTTCCGGGCGGCGTTCCGCAGGCCGTTCGCGGCCCGCGAGCTGCTCGATCAGTTCTGGTTCGTCACCTCGGTCTCCTGGATCCCGGCGATGCTGGTCGCGATCCCGTTCGGCGCGGTGATCGCGCTGCAGCTCGGCACCTTGACGGTGCAGATCGGGGCGCAGTCGTTCACCGGTGCCGCCTCGGTGCTCGCCGTGGTCCAGCAGGCGGCCCCGATCGTGACGTCGCTGGTGATCGCGGGAGCGGGCGGCGCGGCGATCTGCGCCGACCTGGGATCGCGGACCATCCGTGACGAGATCGACGCGATGCGGGTGATCGCGGTCGATCCGATCCAGGCGCTCGTGGTGCCGCGCGTGCTCGCCTGCGTGCTCGCGGCGGTGCTGCTCAACGGCCTCGTCAGCGTCGTCGGCGTCCTCGGCGGCTACTTCTTCAACGTCATCATCCAGGGCGGGACGCCCGGGGCGTACCTCTCCTCCTTCACCGCCCTCGCTCAGCTCTCCGACCTGTGGGTGGGCGAGCTCAAGGCGGTGCTCTTCGGGCTCATCGCCGGCCTCGTCGCCGCGTTCCGCGGGCTCAACACCAAGCCGGGGCCGAAAGGTGTGGGGGAGGCGGTCAACCAGTCGGTCGTGGTCACCTTCCTGCTCCTCTTCTTCGTCAACTTCGTGATCACCACGCTCTATCTCGAGCTCGTCCCCGGGAAGGGAGCCTGAGATGGCTGTGCTGACCAAGAGCGGAACGTCGACAGGCTCCACCAGGAAACCGGCGGGCCGGGGCTGGCGGGCGCTGGACGGGCTGGTGCAGACCGGCAAGGACATCCGGTTCTACGGGAAGGTGCTGGTCGGCATCCCGACCGCGATCCGGCACTATCCGCGCGAGATCCTGCGGATCCTCTCCGAGGTCTCCTTCGGCACCGGCGCGCTCGCGGTCATCGGCGGCACGATCGGCGTGATGACGGGGATGAGCATCTTCGTCGGCACGGTCGTCGGCATGCAGGGGTACGCAGCGCTCGACCAGATCGGCACCTCGACGCTCAACGGGTTCATCTCCGCCTACTTCAACACCCGCGAGATCGCGCCGCTGGTGGCGGCCCTGGCGATGTCGGCGACCGTCGGCGCCGGGTTCACCGCCCAGCTCGGCGCGATGCGGATCAACGAGGAGATCGACGCGGTCAAGGTGATGGGGCTGGGCACGATCCCCTACCTGGTCTCGACCCGGGTGGTCGCCGGCTTCGTGGCGATCATCCCGCTCTACGTGGTCGGGCTGCTGACCTCCTATGCGGGCTCGCGGATCGTGACGGTCTACTTCCACGGGCAGTCGGCCGGGACGTACGACCACTACTTCCAGCTCTTCCTGCCGCCGATCGACATCCTGCTGAGCTTCGGGAAGGTGCTGATCTTCTCGATCCTGATCATCCTGATCCATTGCCGGCTGGGCTTCTACGCCAGCGGCGGGCCGTCCGGGGTCGGGATCGCGGTCGGTCGCTCGGTGCGGCGGACCATCGTGGTCGTCGCGCTGCTCGACCTGGCCCTCTCGATGGCGATGTGGGGCGCCACCACGACGGTGAGGATCGCGGGATGACCCTCGGCAGACTTCGCGACGCCTTCCTCGGCCTGTGCTACCTGGCCGTGGTCGCGGCGGTGGCGCTCGGCGCCTGGCTCGCCTATGACCAGACCTTCGTCGACCGCTCCGAGGTGCGGCTGACCACCGGCACCCTCGGCAACGCGCTCCAGGTGGGCTCCGACGTCAAGCTGCGCGGGGTGCCCGTCGGCACCGTCCGCACGGTCTCGGCCCGCGAGGGCGGCGCCGAGCTGACCCTCGCGCTGGAGCCGGACGTCCTCTCCGACCTCTCGGCCGACACCACCGCGCGGCTGCTGCCCAAGACACTCTTCGGGGAGCGGTACGTGGCTCTGCAGCCGACCGCGAGCGGGTCGGAGCTGTCCGCCGGCGACACCATCGAGCAGGACCGCTCCGACGAGGCGGTCGAGCTGGAGCAGGTGCTCGACGAGCTGCTCCCGGTGCTCAAGGCGATCCAGCCCCACAAGCTCAACGCGACGCTGAGCGAGCTGGCCACGATGCTGCGCGACAACGGCGACGACATCGGCCAGGCCTTCTCGGCCTGGGCGGACTACCTGAGGAAGCTCAACCCGCTGGTCCCGCAGATGGCCGACGACCTCGCCGCCCTCGGCCGGGTCGCGGGCCACTACGAGGAGGCCGCGCCGGACCTGCTGGACGCGCTGGACACCATGACGGTGACCGCCGCGACCCTCGTCGACCAGCAGCGACAGATCGCGGACACGTTCCGGTCGGTGACCACGACGGCGGCCGACACCGACCGCTGGCTCGAGCGCAACCGGGAGACGATCGTGGTGCTCGCCGACACCTCGCGCGACGCGCTCCGCGCGGTGAGCCCGTACGCCGCGTCCTTCCCGTGCCTGTTCAGTGCCCTGCGCGACTTCGCGCCGGTGATGGCGAAGAACCTCGGCAAGGGCACCGACGAGCCCGGCATCCATGCGCTGGTCAGCGTCTCCGACATCCGGCAGCCCTACCCCTCCGGCTACGTCCCGAAGCTGCGTACCGGCGGCCCACGGTGCCCGTACGTCACCGGCCAGACCGGCAGCCAGCCGGCCGTCACCGGCACGGCCGACACTATCGAGCGGATCGAGGCACCACCGACGGACCGGGTGCGCACCTTCGGCGCGACCAGGGGCCTCGGCGAGCAGAACTCCCCGGGCGAGAACCAGCTGATCGCCGAGGTGATGGCACCAGCGGAAGGTCTGGCACCTGATGAGTATCCGACCTGGTCGAGTCTGCTGCTCGGCCCGACCCTGCGAGGCACGGAGGTGATCGTGCGATGAGGACCGGTAATGGCGGCTCGGTGACGGTGACGCTCACCAAGTCGGTGGTCTTCGCGCTGGTGACGGTCCTCGCCATGGCGGCGCTGGCGACGACGATCTCCAACGGATCGACCTCGTCGGGGCGTACGTTCACGGCGCTCTTCACCGACGTGACCAGCCTCAACAAGGGCGACGACGTGCGGATGGCGGGGGTGAAGATCGGCACCGTCCAATCCATCGGGCTGCGCCACAACGACACCGCTGAGGTCGTCTTCACCGCGGCCGAGACGGCGCCGATGGTCGAGGGGACCCGGGCGGAGCTGCGGTTCCGCAACCTGATCGGGCAGCGCTACATCGCCCTCGAGCCAGGTTCTCCCGGCGGGGACCCGTTGCGCGCCGGCTACACGTTCTCCCTCGACGAGACCCAGCCGGCGCTGGACCTGACGATGCTGTTCAACGGCTTCCAGCCGCTCTTCAAGTTCCTGAACCCCGAGGACGTCAACAACCTCAGCGCCCAGATCATCGCGGTCTTCCAGGGCGAGGGGGCGACGGTCGAGTCGCTGCTCTCCTCGACGGCCTCGCTGACCTCGACCCTCGCCGACCGCGACCAGGTGATCGGGGACCTGATCACCAACCTCAACTCGGTCCTCGAGGTGGTCAGCCAGCGCACCGGCCTGCTCGACACGACCCTGGTGACGCTGCAGCGGCTGGTCTCCGGGCTCGCCGCCGACCGGAAGACGATCGGCTCGACCATCGAGGGGATGGGCGAGCTCTCCCAGAGCGTCACCGGACTGCTGCAGGAGGGCCGGGAGCCGCTGCGTGACTCGATCGACTCCCTCGGCGACGTCTCGGAGAACCTCGCCGAGAACGACGAGGCGCTGACGAAGTTCCTGACCACGATGCCCCAGAAGACCGACCAGATCGGCCGGATGGCCTCCTACGGAGGCTGGCTCAACTTCTACATCTGCTCCATCGACGGGCGGATCCCGAAACCCGAGGGCTACTACGGCGACCTCGGCGTGGACTCGCCGGCAGGAAGGTGCCGATGATGGCCCGCTATCCGAAGTCGTTCGCCGAGCGCAACAAGGTCGTGATCGCCGTGGTCGGGATCCTCGCCATGACCGGCGTCTTCTTCGCCACGTTCTATGCCGAGGAGCTCCCGGTCATCGGCGGTGGCGACACCTACGAGGCCTACTTCGCCGAGGCCGCCGGGATCCGCCCCGGCGATGAGGCGAGGGTCGCCGGGGTGAAGGTCGGCGAGGTCTCCTCGCTCGAGCTCGACGGCGACAAGGTGCTGATCAGGTTCCGCGCCAAGGACGTCTCGCTCGGCTCGCAGACCACCGCCTCGATCAAGATGAAGACGCTGCTCGGACGCAAGTTCCTCGCCCTGGACCCGGGCGGCCCGGGACGTCTCCGCGAGCCGATCCCGGTCGCCCGGACGACGACCCCCTACGACGTCAACGCCGCCTTCTCCGACCTCTCCACCACCGTCGGGGAGATCGACATGGCCCAGGTCGAGCAGTCGATGGACGCTCTCTCGGAGGTCTTCGAGGACACCCCCGAGGACGTACGCGGCATGGTCTCCGGTCTCACCCGGCTCTCCCGCACGATCTCCTCCCGCGACCAGGAGCTGGCCGAGCTGCTGCGGACGACGACCGACGTCACCGACACCCTCGCCGAGCGCAACGACGAGATCGGCCTCCTGATCGAGGACGGCGACAAGCTGCTCGAGGAGCTCGCCGCCCGGCGCCGGGCGATCCATCAGATGCTGACCTATACCGACGACCTCGCCGAGCAGGTCACCGGACTGGTCCAGGACAACCAGAAGCGGCTCCAGCCGGCGTTGAAGAAGCTCGACCAGGTCTCCGAGATCCTGCAGCGCAACCAGGACCACCTCGACAAGGCGCTGTCGCAGATCGGCGCCTACTACCGGGTGGTCGGCGCCTCGATGAGCAACGGGCCCTGGATCGACGTCTACGGCTGCGGCCTCTTCGACGAGAACAACGCGCCGGTGCTCGACAACGACGTCGAACGTGACTGCCGCCCGGGAGGGACGAGATGAGACTTCGCCGCGTCATCGCAGGGTTCCTCGTGGTCGCCGCCGTCGGCGCGGTCGGGTGGGGTGCTGCGTACGGGATCCGGGAGGGGGGTCGGGGGACCACCTTCTCGGCCCTCTTCGAGGCCTCGATCGGCCTCTATCCAGGTTCCGACGTGCAGATCCTCGGGGTGCCGGTCGGCGAGGTGACCTCGGTGACCCCGGCCGGCGAGCACGTGAAGGTCGCGATGACTCTCGGCCCCGGCCAGACCGCCGCGGCCGACACCTCGGCGGTGATCGTGGCGCCGACGCTGGTCTCGGACCGCTTCGTCCAGCTCACCGAGCCGTACGTCGACGGACCCGAGCTCCGCGACGGCACCGTCATCGAGGAGACCGCCGTCCCGGTCGAGATCGACGACCTCTACGCCTCGCTGACCGAGGCCGGCAAGCAGCTCGGCCCCGACGGCACCAACCGGAACGGCGCGCTGTCGCGGTTCCTGGAGGTGGTGGCGGCCAACCTCGACGGGCAGGGCGCCGACATCAACCAGGTGATCCGGGAAGGAGCCGACGCGTCGGCGACCCTGGCCGACGTCGACCAGGACTTCTTCGCCACCGTCGAGAACCTCGACACCTTCAACAAGACCCTGCTCGAGCACGACGACGGGGTCGAGGACGCCAACCGCCGGTTCGCGCAGGTCACCGAGTATCTCGCCGAGGACCGCGACGACCTGGCCGCCGCGGTCGGCAACCTGGGCGAGGCGCTCGCGCTGCTGGAGTCCTTCATCAAGGACAACCGCGGCGAGATGCGTACGAGCGTCGAGAACCTGCAGGGGCCGACCCAGGTCCTCGTCGACCAGAACGAGTCGCTGGAGGAGGCGGTCGCCACGATCCCGCTGGTGCTGCAGAAGTACATCAACGCCTACGACCCGGCGACCAACAGCCTCGTCGGCCGCACCAACCTGAACGAGCTGAGCGTCTGGTCCGGCGACGGCCTCACCGGCCAGACCTCCGAGGACGCGCCACCGGTCCTGCTTCCGGGTGTCGGGTCCGGTGTCGGAGAGGAGCAGTGATGGCGTACCTGTCCAGGCCTCTCGTGGCCGTGCTGGCCGCGGCCACCCTCACCCTCACCCTCACCCTCTCCGGCTGCGGTCTCGGTGCCGTCAGCGGCGGCGTCTACGAGGCGCCCTTGCCCGGTGGCGCCGACGTGGGGAAGGACCCGATCACGCTGAGCGCCGAGTTCGGCGACGTACTCGATCTGGTTCCTCAGTCGAGCGTCAAGATCGACAACGTCGCGGTCGGCCGGGTCGCCAAGATCCGGCTGACCGAGGACGGCCGCAGCGCGCGGGTGTCGCTGGTGGTCAGGGACGACGTCTCGCTCCCCGCCGGCACCACGGCGCGACTGCAGCAGACCTCGCTGCTCGGGGAGAAGTACGTCGCGCTGATCCGCCCCGCCACCCCGGTCGCGGGCTCGCCCTTGGGCGATGGCGCGGTCCTCGGGAGGGGCGACACCGAGGCGGCCGCGCAGGTCGAGGAGGTGCTCGGCGCCCTGTCGATGGTGCTCAACAGCGGCGGGATCGCGCAGTTCCAGGAGATCTCCCGCGAGATGCAGCAGATCTCCGACGGACGGCCCGAGGAGATCAAGGCCTTCCTGACGGAGATGGACCGGTTCGTCTCGGTCCTCGACTCGCGCTCGGCCTCGATCACGTCCGCGATCGAGTCGCTCAACGAGCTCGCGGTCACGCTGGAGAAGGACAAGGCCAAGATCGCAGGAGCGCTGGAGGGACTCTCCCCGGGGATGCAGGTGCTCGTCGACCAGCGTCCGCAGCTGGTCGCGATGCTGGAGGCGCTCGACAAGCTCTCCAAGGTCACGATCAGCACCCTGGACGATGCCCAGGACGACATCGTCGCCGACCTGAAGCTGCTCGACCCGATCCTCGACCAGCTCGCCAAGGCCGGCTCCGACCTGCCCTACGCGCTCGAGATCCTCTTCACCTACCCGTTCCCCGACGAGGTGCTCAACGCGATCCGCGGCGACTACCTGAACTTGTTCATGGTCACGAACTTCCGCACTCCTGCCGGCTGCCGGTCGAAGGGGTGCGAGTGGCTGCAGCCGGCGGTCGAAGGCGGGTCCGGCGGCTCGGTCTCCTCCCAGTCCGGGTCGCCGGGCGCACCGCCGGGACTGCTGCCCTCGACCACCTCGCCGGTGCCGGGCTCGTCCTCGCCGTCGATCCCGGGGGAGTCGATCCTGCCCTCCGACCCCGGCTCGACCTCGTCCTCCTCGGACCCGTCGCCCTCCGAGCCCGGGTCGTCCTCGTCGTCCCCGACCGATCCTTCCGGGTCGCCGTCGGAATCGCCGTCCGATCCTGCCGGGTCGGGGTCGGCGACCTCCGAGACCTCGCCGGAAGGCGGAGCCGGCGACCCCGGCTCCGTGGAAGGGAGCGAATGATGCAACGGCTCACCGGAGGCGTACGCGTCAAGCTCGGGCTCTTCGTCGCCCTGGCCCTCGTGGGCACGAGCTATGTCGGGGCCCGCTACGTCGGCCTCGACCTGCTCGACGAGCCCTACCGCGTCGACGTCTCGCTGCCCGAGGGCGGCGGGCTCTTCGTCAACTCGGAGGTGACCTACCGCGGGGTGCCCGTGGGTGAGGTGACGTCCCTGGAAGCAGGCTCCGAAGGCGTACGCGCGGTGCTGGAGATCGAGGGCGACGCACCCGCCATCCCCGAGGACGTCACCGTGAAGGTCGCCAACCGGTCGGCGATCGGCGAGCAGTATCTGGACCTCCGTGGCGGCGCGGTGGGATCCGACCGGCTCTCCGCCGGCGACCGGCTCTCCGCCGGCGAGGAGGCGTTGCCGTACGACGCCTCCCAGGTCATCGAGACCGGCCGCGACTTCGTCGCCTCGGTGCCCGAGGAGGCGCTGGTGACGACGATCGACGAGTCCTACCTGCTGTCCCGGGGAGCCGGGTCCGACCTGCGGAAGCTGGTCGACACCTCGCTCTCGTTCCAGCAGGAGGCCGACCGCAGCTTCCTCGTCTCCGCGAGCCTGATCCGCAACTCCGACCAGGTGCTCGAGACCCAGGAGGAGTCGGCGACCAGCATCAAGGCCTGGAGCAACGACCTCGCGCTCTTCTCCTCCACCCTTGCTGATTCCGACAAGGACCTGCGCGACCTGATCGGGGCCGCGCCCGGCACGGCCACCGAGATCTCGCTGCTGGTCAAGGAGGTCGGGCAGCCGCTCGGGATCCTGATGAGCAACCTGGTCACGCCCGCGACGCTCTTCGGGACGAACGCGGCCGCGCTCGAGTCGACCTTCGTGACCGTGCCCGAGGCGGTCAGCATCGGGTGGGCGATCAACACCTCCAACGGGCCCCGGCTGAGCCTGATGCCGTCGTTCTTCAACCCGCCCGCCTGCGTCTCCGGCTACGAGGGCACCGATCTGCGCGCCGGCACCGACGTGAGCAAGGGCAAGCCGTTCAACACCGCGGCGGGCTGTGCTGCCGTACCCGAACCGAAAACCACGAAGACCGAGACAGCCGAGCCGGGGACGTTTAGCGTCCCCACCACGCTCGCCGGGCTGATGGGGGAGCGATGAGCACCACGACGGAGAATCGAGCAGAGACTCGAACAGGGACTCGGACGGAGGCCTCGGTGGTCGAGAAGGACGCACCCGAGCCGCCGTCGAGGCGCGACCGCGTGCTCGCCTGGGCCCTCCCGCTGGTGGCGTTGTGCGTGCTGGTCGCCGGTGGGCTGACCTGGTGGCGCGCGAGCGGTCACGACCAGGAGATGGTCGACGAGGCCGCCGTGCGGGACCGGGTGCTGATCGTCGCGACCAGCCACATCGAGACCCTCAACTCGCTCGACCACCGGAAGGTGGACGAGTGGCTGAAGGGGTGGGCCGCGGTCACCACCGGCACCCTGCACGACCAGCTGACCAGCGTCTCCGAGGAGGACCGCACGGTCCTCGCCGAGCAGGAGAAGATCTCGACCGGCTCGGTGATGGCCGCCGCCGTGACCGAGCTCGACGACGACAGCGCGACCGTGATCGCGGCGGTCGAGATCACGGTCCGCGACGGGTCGGCCTCCGGCGAGGACGCCGAGCCGACGGTCAAGCGCAACAGGTTCGCGGCCGACCTGGTCAAGGTCGGCGACGACTGGCTCCTGGAGAGCCTCGAGCAGGTAGCGGTGAACATGTCATGAGCCTTCTCGTACGCCGTTGGGTGCCCTTCCTCGCCGCGCTCGCCCTGATCCTCGGGCTGGGAGCGTTCTGGCAGGCCGACCGGGAACGCCGCACCGACCACGTCGGCAACCGTGCCGTCGTCGACGCCGAGGCGACCGCCGAGGTGCAGTCGGCCGTCTCCACCGGCCTGCTCCAGGTCTTCTCCTACGACTTCTCCGACCCCTCACCGACCGCTGCCGCCGCTGACGAGTTCCTCGCCGGCGACGCCCGCAAGGAGTACGACCTCCTCTTCAAGCAGCTCCAGGAGAAGGCACCCGGTCAGAAGCTCGTGCTCAGCGCCGAGGTCCAGGTCGCCGCGGTCAAGTCCCTCGACGCCGACTCCGCTTCGCTGCTGGTCTTCCTCGACCAGGCCTCCCAGCGCTCCACCGACAAGGAGTCCTCCATCTCCGCCGCCCAGATCGCCGTCGAGGCCGCCAAGGTCGACGGCCAGTGGAAGGTCACCGCCCTCGACCTCTTCTGATGCCGAGTCGGCTCGTTATCACGAGCCGACTCGGCACGGATCTCGGTCAAGATGAGCCGACTCGGCATCCGAGGGGGTCAGTCGCCGCCGCCTCCGCCGCCGCAGCTCGAGCCGCACGAGGAGCTGTTGCAGGAGGAGCTGTTGCACGAGCTGGTGTGGTGGTCGCCGGAGCTGTAGGTGGAGCCGCAGGAGCTCGAGCTGCCGCTGCTGCCGCCGCGTCGGTGGGGCCCTCGGCGTCGGCTGCCGCGGCCGGCACTGACCGCGGCCTTGGTCAGCGCATAGATGACCAGGCCGAGGATCACGATGATGATCAGGGTCTTCACGGGGAGCTCCGTTTCCAGGTGCGGCGGGTGAGGTGCCAGATCTGTGGGCCGAGACCGACGGTGAGCACCCGGTGCCCGGCGATCCGGGTGATCGCCCAATGCCGCCGGCCCTCATGGACCTCGTGCAGGCGGAGCCAGTCGGCGCCGACGGTGGTCAGGAAGTCGCGTACGTCATCGTGGGCGCAGCCCTGCTGCGGATGCTCGGCGGCCCAGGCGTGGAAGCGGGCGCGCCAGTCCGGGAGGAGGTCGAGCTCGGGGGCGGCGTCGTGCGCGGCCGAGGAGCGCTTGTGGTGCAGCACCCGCGTCGTCGCGGTCGTCCCGGCGGCGTCGAACCCCGGCGGCGTACGTCCGGCCAGCAGGTCGTCGAGGACCTCGCGCTGCCGCGCGGCGAGTTGCTCGCGCACGGCGTCTCGGGAGTCCACGGGAGGAGTGTGCCCGATCGGCTGGGCGGCCGGCCACGCCAAACTGACGTAGGTCTCGACCCGCTTCGCGGGTTCGCAAGCTCACCCGCTGCGCTCGCTCGACCTTCTCGCGTTACGACCCCGCTCGTTCCTCGCAGGGGCGTAGGCTCGAAACTTGAGTGGAATAGACTCAACTTTGGTTGTGTTGAGATAGATGCGGGTGACAGGCACTCGCGACAGACTTGAGCGCGTCCCCAGGAGGAGTGCAGAGACAGATGAGCCAGTTTTCGGCAGACAAGTTCACCACCAAGGCGCGCGAGGCCATCGAAGCCGCGCAGCTCTCCGCCACGACGGCGGGCAACACCACGACCGAGCCGATCCACCTGCTCGTCGCGCTGCTGCAGCAGGACGAGGGCACCGCGACGTCGATGGTCACCAAGTCCGGCGTGGACGCCGAGGAGCTGTCGCGAGCCGCGGCCGCCGACCTCGCCGGGCTCCCGCGCGCGAGCGGGTCCACGGTGCAGCAGCCCGCTGCCTCGGGCGCGCTCACCCGAGTCCTGGCCGGGGCGATCACGCTGGCCACGTCCTTGAAGGACGACTACGCCGCCACCGAGCACCTACTGATCTCGTTGGCCACGGTCGAGTCGTCGGCGCAGAAGGTGCTCAAGCGTGTCGGGCTCACCGAGAAGGGGCTGCGCGAGTCGCTGAAGGCGGTGCGCGGCAACCGCCGGGTGACGAGCCAGGACGCCGAGGACTCCTACGAGGCGCTCGAGAAGTACTCCCAGGACCTCACCGAGGCCGCCGAGAAGGGCAAGCTCGACCCGGTCATCGGCCGTGACTCCGAGATCCGCCGGGTCATCCAGGTGCTGTCGCGGCGTACGAAGAACAACCCGGTCCTCATCGGCGAGCCGGGCGTCGGCAAGACCGCCGTCGTCGAAGGGCTCGCCCAGCGGATCATCGCCGGCGACGTACCCGACTCGCTGAAGGGCCGTCGCGTGCTCAGCCTCGACCTGGCGGCGATGGTCGCCGGTGCGCAGTACCGCGGTCAGTTCGAGGAGCGGCTCAAGGCCGTCCTGGAGGAGATCAAGGCCGCCGAGGGCCAGGTCATCACCTTCATCGACGAGCTCCACACCGTCGTCGGCGCGGGTGCCGGTGGCGACTCCGCGATGGATGCCGGCAACATGCTCAAGCCGATGCTCGCGCGCGGGGAGCTGCACATGATCGGTGCCACCACGCTCGACGAGTACCGCGAGCGCATCGAGAAGGACCCCGCTCTGGAGCGCCGCTTCCAGCAGGTCTTCGTCGGCGAGCCGTCGGTGGAGGACACCGTGCAGATCCTGCGCGGCATCCAGGAGAAGTACGAGGCGCACCACGGTGTCCGCATCACCGACGCCGCTCTGGTGGCCGCCGCGAGCCTGTCTGACCGCTACATCACCGGCCGCCAGCTGCCCGACAAGGCGATCGACCTCATCGACGAGGCCGCGTCCCGGCTGCGGATGGAGATCGAGTCGTCCCCCGAGGAGATCGACCAGCTCCGGCGTGCCGTCGACCGGCTGAAGATGGAGGAGTTCGCGCTCTCGAAGGAGTCCGACGACGCCTCGCTGGAGCGCCACGCGGCGCTGCGCAAGGAGCTCGCCGACAAGGAGGAGGAGCTGCGCGGGCTCGAGGCACGCTGGGAGCGAGAGAAGGCCTCTCTCGAGGGCGAAGGTGCCCTGCGCAAGCAGCTCGACGCGCTGCGCAGCGAGGCCGAGCGGCTTCAGCGCGAGGGTTCGCTGGGGGAGGCCTCGGAGATCCTCTACGGGAAGATCCCTGCGCTCGAGCAGCAGATCGCCGAGGCGGCCTCGGAGTCCGAGGAGGAGAAAGTCACCGACCGGCTGGTCGGTGAGGAGGTCGCTGCCCAGCAGATCGCCGAGGTGGTCGAGGCCTGGACCGGCATCCCGACCGGCAAGATGCTCCAGGGCGAGCAGGCCAAGCTGCTCGAGATGGAGACCGAGATCGGTCGCCGGCTGATCGGCCAGAAGTCCGCGGTGACCGCCGTCGCCGACGCGGTGCGCCGCTCGCGCGCCGGCGTCGCCGACCCCAACCGCCCCACCGGCTCGTTCCTGTTCCTGGGCCCGACCGGCACCGGTAAGACCGAGCTCGCCAAGTCGCTGGCCGACTTCCTCTTCGACGACGAGCGCGCGATCGTACGCATCGACATGTCCGAGTATGCCGAGAAGCACTCGGTCGCCCGGCTGGTCGGAGCGCCTCCGGGCTACGTCGGCTACGACGAGGGTGGTCAGCTGACCGAGGCGGTGCGCCGCCGCCCCTACTCGGTGGTGCTGCTCGACGAGGTCGAGAAGGCTCACCCCGAGGTCTTCGACATCCTGCTGCAGGTGCTCGACGACGGGCGGCTGACCGACGGTCAGGGCCGCACGGTCGACTTCCGCAACACGCTCCTCATCCTCACCTCCAACCTGGGCTCGGCCTTCCTGGTCGACCCGGTCATGGACGAGCACGAGAAGCGCGAGTCGGTCATGGCCGTGGTCCGGGCGTCGTTCAAGCCCGAGTTCCTCAACCGCCTCGACGAGATCGTCATGTTCGACGCCCTCACGCTCGCCGATCTCACCAAGATCGTCGACATCCAGCTGGGGCTGCTCGAGAAGCGCCTGGCCGCTCGTCGTATCTCGATCTCCGTCACCCCCGAGGCCCGGGAGTGGCTGGCCGAGACCGGCTACGACCCGGCGTACGGCGCCCGTCCCCTCCGCCGCCTCATCCAGTCCGCCATCGGCGACCCCCTCGCCCGGAAGCTCATCGGCGGCGAGGTCTCCGACGGTGGCCAGGTCACCGTCGACCGCGACGGCGACGGGCTCGTCCTGAAGTCCTGAGCCGAGGCGTCACCCCGGTCGGCCGAGTGGGCACGCAGGTGCCCAC